>JANNXS010000468.1:0-7548 GCA_031409695.1 Hyphomicrobiaceae bacterium | reverse complement strand
GGGAGAAAAGCCATGCCACGTCGTTCCGAATACAAACTTCGCCGTTGGGCGCAGGCTGTCGCGCTGACGACCGCCCTCTCAACGACCTTCAACGCGGCACCGGCTGAGGCGCAGAGCGTGTTTCACCGCGGCAACGACGGTGATCCGGAAACGCTCGATCCGCAAAAGACCCAGACGACGGCTGAGGCACACCTGCTGCGTGATCTGTTCGAGGGCCTCGTGATCCATAACGCCCAAGGCGAGGTCGTCGGAGGTGTCGCGGAAAAGTGGGACATCAGTGCCGATGGCAAAGTCTATACTTTTGAGCTGCGTACCAATGCCAAATGGTCAAATGGCGATGCGGTGACTGCTGCCGATTTTGTCTATTCGCTGCGCCGGATCATGAACCCGGCAACCGGGGCTAAGTATGCCAACATTCTGTATCCGATTCTGAATGCCGAGAAGATCAACAAGTCCAAGGATCAGGCAAAGCTCGAAGATCTCGGCGTCAAAGCCGTCACGCCAGCGACGGTCGAGATCACACTGGAGCGGCCAACGGCATACTTTCTTGAGCTGCTGACACATTCGACCGGCATTCCCGTTCACCCGGCGTCCGTCGAGAAGCACGGCAAGGACTTCGTCAAGGTCGAGAATTGGGTCTCAAACGGTGCCTACACATTAAAAGAGAATACGCCGAACGCGCAGATCGTCGTGGTCAAGAACGCAAATTTCCATGCGGCCGCAAGTGTCAAGATCGACGAGGTGCGCTTTTATCCGCGCTCGGATCAAGCCGCCGCCGCACGCCAGTTCCAGGCGGGGGAGTTGCAGTTCACAACCTCGATTCCCGGAGACCAAGTGAAGTTCCTGCGCGAAAAACTGGGCTCACAGGTATCGATCGCGCCATACCTCGGCACGTATTACCTTTCGATCAACACATCGAAGGCACCGTTTAACGACGCTCGCGTGCGCATGGCCCTTTCGATGTCCATTGATCGCGAGTTCATTGCCGAACAAGTCTGGGCTGGCACGATGCTTCCGGCCTATGGCTTCGTCCCGCCGGGCATTTCGAACTACGTCGCAAAACCTGTCGAAATGGACTTCAAGGCGGCGGCACAGATTGACCGCGAAGACAAAGCAAAGACGTTGCTCAAGGAAGCAGGTTTTGGGCCGGGTAAGCCGCTGAAGGTGCAGATTCGTTACAACATGACAGACGACAACAAAGCGACCGTGGTTGCCATTGCGGACCAATGGAAGGCTGTCGGTGTCGAAACAGACTTCATCTCGACTGACGGGAAAACACACTTCGCGCACCTGCGTGAAGGCGGTGATTTTGATGTGGCACGGGCCGGCTGGATCGCGGATTACTCTGACGCGCAGAACTTCCTGTTCCTTGGCCTGTCCGACAACACCGGCATGAACTACGCTAAGTACAAGAACCCTAAATTCGACGAACTTGTCAAAAAATCTGACAATGAAACCGACCTCAAAAAGCGTGCCGAAATCATGGCTGACGCGGAGAAATTGTGGCTCGCGGACCAGCCGATTATTCCCCTCATGTTCTACTCAACCAAGAACCTCGTTTCGTCAAAATTGAAGGGCTTTACGCCAAATCTGCGTGGCGCGTTCGCCAGCCGGTTTTACGAGCTTGGGAAGTAGACGTATTCGCCACGGCCAATCACTAGTGTAGCGCATCTGGCGTTTGGTCCCCGTTCGCGGCTGGTCCTTCAACAAAACGTCAGATGCAAAATCTGCACTAGAATCATACTGTTGTTAGTGTTCCTTATGGTTCCAACATTTACGCGGAACCACGCTGGAACGGGAAGCAGCTGTCGGAACCGGAACACTAGGGATTACTGATGTCTCACCTCTTCTCGCCGATCCGTCTCGGCAATCTTGAACTCGCGAACCGGCTTGTCGTCGCGCCGATGTGCCAATACTCAGCCGACGATGGCTCTATGAACTCATGGCATATGATGCATCTTGGCACCCTCGCGAACTCCGGCGCGGGCATGCTGATTGTGGAGGCGACGGCCGTCGAACGCATCGGACGCATCACACACGGCTGTACCGGCCTGTACTCAGATGCCAACGAAGCCGCCATGCGCCCGGTGGTCGATGCCTGCCGCAAGTTCGGGACGGCAAAACTCGGTATACAGCTTGGCCATGCCGGCCGCAAAGCGTCCTCGCGCCGCCCCTGGGAAGGCAAGTCTCTGCAGGACCCGATTGATACCACCGAAGCCTGGCAGCAGGTGGCGCCGTCTGCTCTGTCGTTCTGGCCGGCTGGACCTGTCCCACACGCGATGACGACCGATCACCTTGCAGCGCTCCGTGACAGGTTCGTCGACGCCACGCGTCGCGCCGTCAGGCTCGGTTTCGATCTGATTGAAGTGCATGCGGCCCATGGCTATCTGCTGCACCAATTCCTGACGCCGCTTTCAAACACGCGCACGGATTCGTACGGCGGCAGCTTGGAAAACCGCATGCGCTACCCCCTTGAAGTTTTCGACGCCATGCGCGCCGTCGTCCCGTCAAAGGTTGCCTTTGGCATTCGCGTGTCGGCGGTTGACTGGATCGATGGCGGCTTGAAAATCGAGGACACAGTCGCGTTTGCAACAGAACTCAAGCGACGCGGTTGTGAGTTTATCGACGTGTCGACGGGCGGCAGCGACCCGGCCCTGCGCCCACCCGTCGGCCCCGGCTTTCAAGTGCCCTTCGCTGAGCGTATCAAGCGCGAGACGGGCATCCCGACAATGGCTGTCGGGCTCATCACGGCGCCGCATCAGGCTGAAGCGATCCTGGCCGAAGGCAAGGCTGACATGATTGCCATCGCGCGCGCGTTCCTCGATGACCCGCACTGGGGTTGGCACGCGGCCTACGCGCTCGGTTCGGAAGTGGCGCTGCCGCCGCAATACCGCCGCGCCGGCATCAAACTATGGCAACCCGCCGAAACGCACACGAAGCGCAGTTAGTCGACGATCAACGGCGCCTGCCGTCAAGTCCGGCGTCAAAACAGACCGATTTGGCTTTAACGTGCGAGGGGCTGGCGTGATTGGCTGGTTGAATAGCCTCTTCTCTCCCCCCTCGCGACCTTGTATTCATTTTTGGCGGCGTGAGACCGCGTTTCGGGAGGACTGACATGTCGAGACGAAACTTGATGCTTGCCACCAGCGCTTTGCTGGTCGTCGGACTTGGTGGCGCGATTGCCCAGCAGGCACGGCAATTGACCATCGCCACGGGCGGCACTGGCGGCGTGTACTACCCGCTGGCTGGCGGTTTTGGCGCCATCCTTGCCAAAGAAGTTCCAGGCTTAACGGCGACGGCAGAGGTCACCGGAGGTTCGGTCGACAATATGAAACTGATCGGCGCTGGCAAGTCTGACGTTGCCTTTACGCAGGTCGATACGGCCCTCGACGCCGTCAACGGTCGGGACAAGTTCCTTGGCAGCGCCGTGCCTGTGCGGGCGCTCACCGTGCTTTACCCCAATATCATGCAAGTCGTGACCATCGAAGCGGCTGGCATCACCAAATTCGAGGACCTGAAAGGCAAGCGCGTGTCCACGGGTTCACCAGGGTCGGGGACCGAAATCTACGCGTTCCGCTTGATCGAAGCTGCCGGCCTCGACAAAGATAAAGACATGAAACGCGAACGTCTTGGCGCAGCCGAAAGCGCCAATGCATTGAAGGACGGCAAGATCGATGCGTTCTTCTTCGTGGCCGGGGTGCCCACATCGGCCATTACGGACGTCGCAGCCAGCCCCGGTATGAAGATGAAGCTTCTGGATCACGATCATCTCGTCGATAAGATCAAGGCCAAGTATGGCCCGGTGTATTCGGCATCCGTGCTCAAGGCTGGCTCCTATCCAAACCAGACGAGCGACGCCAAAATGACGGCTGTCTGGAACCTGATGTCCGTGCATGAGAAAATGCCGGATGACCTCGCCTACACATTGACCAAGACCATCCTTGAGAAGCGCGAAGACCTTGAGAAGGTCCACAAGGAAGGCGGCAACGTGAAGGCCGAGATCCAGAAGTCATCGAATGCCGGTATTCCTTGGCACCCCGGTGCGTTGAAGTACTTCAAGGAAAAAGGCATCGTGGTCGAGTGAAGGTTTCGGCGTCTGACATCGGTCAGACACCGTTCTCACCGTACGTCCTCACGCCGTCTCTTCTCACGCCGTCTTTCGGCACGACGGACCTCCCATGACATCTACCCAAGTCGCGATCATCGGCGGTGGCCCCGCGGGGCTATTGCTGGCGCGCTTGCTTCGCTTGTCGGGCATCGACTGCGTGCTGCTCGAACGCAAAGACCGCGCCTATGTGCTATCGCGCATCCGGGCTGGCCTCTTGGAGCAGGGCACCGTCGACCTCCTGCGCCAAGTCGGTTGTGATGAACGGCTTGCGCGCGAATGCTTGGTCCACGACGGCTGTGATTTGACCTTCGATGGCGATACGCTGCGCCTTGCCATCCATGAGCTGACTGGCAAGCGGGTCACGATCTACGGCCAAACCGAGGTCACACGTGACCTGATGGACGTGCACGCCGCCACGGGTACGGCGTGTTACTATGATGCCGATGTGATCCGTATTGACGATGTCACGGGGCCGCGCCCACGAGTCATCTATGTCCACGACGGGCGCGAGCACACGCTCACCTGTGATTGGGTCGCGGGCTGCGACGGATTTCATGGCGTCGCGCGCCGCACCATTCCGGCAGATGTGCTGCGCAGTTTTGAGCGCGTTTATCCATTCGGCTGGCTCGGCATTCTCGCCGACGTGCCACCCTGTTCGCATGAGCTGATCTACGCCAACCATCCTGACGGCTTTGCGCTCGCCACCATGCGGTCCGCAACACGCACGCGGGCCTATGTGCAGGTGCCGAACGACGCGCGCGTCGAGGACTGGTCGGACGAGCGTTTCTGGAACGAATACAAGCGGCGCTTGGGGCCAACGACCGCGGCAAAGGTGGTCACGGGGCCGTCGATCGAAAAGAGCATCGCGCCTTTGCGCTCGTTTGTCGCCGAGCCCATGCGCCACGGCCGCCTTTTGCTTGCGGGCGACGCCGCCCACATCGTCCCGCCGACCGGCGCAAAGGGCTTGAACCTGGCTGTCGCTGACGTCCGGCGCTTGGCCGAGGCATTGGATAGTCACTACAGCACCGGCACGTCCACACTTCTCGACGGGTATTCGGCAGCCTGCCTGGCGCGGGTCTGGAAAGCTGTTCGCTTCTCCTGGTGGCTGACGCGTTTGATGCATCAGTTCCCCGAGATGGACAGTTTTGAACGTGCCATTCAGCGCACGGAGTTCGACTATCTCAAAACCTCCAGGGCCGCTCAGACGTCGCTCGCTGAAAATTATGTCGGCCTGCCTTATGTCTGAGTTCCTTTGCTCACTCGGACTTCGCCGCCATGGCAGCCGACAGCACACGGGCGTAGTTCTCGATGGCGATCCTTCGCACTGATGCGTCGCTGCGGCCGCGCTTGAGCATCAGGTCGACGACACGTCGCAAATCGGCGAACGACGATAGTGCGGCCCGCGATAGGGCGTTCATATCCGTGCCAAACGCCACATGGTTGTCACCCAGTCGGTCGGCGAGATTGAGCAAACGTGCCGTGTAGCTTTCAACTGTCGTGCCGACGTCAGCGCCGAGCGCCCACAGGCCGATAACGCCGCCTTTTGCCGCGATCCGCCTGGCAGCAGATGTTGACAGTTGGCGGCGCCCATAGGACGGGCGGCCAAATGGCAAGTACGCGCTCCAACCGGACACCGAACTGTGCGACCACACGACCGGCGCTGTGGAGACTTCAAGAACCTGGTCCACAACGCGTTCGGTGCAATGGGACAGATCGATTAGAATGCCGTGCCTGTTGCAGGCTTCGACGACGCGGCGCCCATAGTCGGTCAATCCTTGGTGCGTTGCTGCTTCCGTTTGCACATCGCCGATGCGATTGGGAATAAAGTGTACAAGCTGCATATGCCTGACGCCCAGATCGTAGGCCATTTTTACGCTCTCAATGTCTTCGTCTGCAAATGTTGCGCCTTCGACGGACAAGATCACGTGCGGCTTGCCAGCAAGCGCCTGGGCCACATCATCGGCGGTTCGTACAAGCGGCAGGCGCTGCTCCGCCAAGTGGGCTTTGGCGCGCGCTGCCTCTTCTTTGAGCCAGGTGGACGCTTGACCGCGCGCTGGTTTGCCATTTGGCGCAAAGCCGCCGGGGGCGAGTTTCAACCAAGGCTGATCCGCGACCAGCGACCAGGACACGAGGGTCGCCATGCCACTGGCCATATTCGCTGCGAGCGGTTGTTTTTGGGCCGGCCGCGGGCCAACAAAAAACAAGTGAAAATGCATGTCAGCAATATAAATTGGCCGTTGATCCGCGGCCGATGTCGCCCCGCCTGATAAGGCCAAGGCGGCGCTGCCTAAAAGGACGTGTCGGCGGTCGACATGTTCGTGCCGCAACGGGTCCTCCTGATCTAATTTAATTGGTGTCCGATCGAGATCCGACACCAATTCCTGTCACTTCACCACGATGGTCGCGATGTAGTCCATCGTCCGATTTGGATTGTTTGGCGGCAGCAGCGTGTTGATCAGGAACGATGTCGGGGAATAGTTCTGCGCAACTTCCTTGGCAAACGCTGCGGATACGGCCGCGGCTTGCTGTTTTTCAGCGTTCGAACCGGTGACGCCCTTGTAGTAGATGGCGAGGGCCGCGAACTTCGGTCCCAGCGCACTTGCGGTGTCTCTGTGACCACTCGACATCTTCTTAAGGCCGTCAGGGTTTGAAATCGCGAACACACTATCGATCATCCTCTGCCGTTCGACACCTTGCAGGCCGGTTGAGTCGATGATGGCAAGCGGTCCGTCCGCCAAACCAATGCGCGCGCCACGGCTCTTGGTTGAGACGTAGTCGCCGGTTGCCGTCATGGGTTCCATCGCCGGGCGCACACAACGCGGGATGCCGTTGCCACCAAACTGCGCGGCCGACGTGTCGGGATCGCAATCCCGCAAGGCAAGCAGCGCCCAGGCAAACTCCGAGCAATAGAGATCGATCTTGGGGCCTGGTTGTCCAAGACCTGCCAGCGCAAGCGATTTAACAAAGTCGATGGGTTGGCCGGCCTTGAATTTCGGTGCGCTATAATCTGCGTTGAAGGCCAGACGGCTCGGGAAGATCTTGCCAGGATTGGCTTTGAAGCGTGTGATCCAAGCCTGCAGAACGGTACGCTGTGCGTCGCTTAGATCGCGCGGCCGCACGACATGCATGAACGAAACCTGGCGGTAGTTTGAGCTGCGCAGGTCGCTTGGCGTGTTGTATTCCGCCGTCAGCGGGTTATCGATGTTGTTAAGTTTGCCGTCCTTGATGTAGGCGACGCCCACGTGGCTGACACCCATCTGTACGTTGGGATAGGGCCCAGCGCCGCCCCAGTCCGGCCAGAAGCTCAACACGAGATCGCCCGTTTGAAACAGACCACTCTTGCCGAGGCGCTCCGCCATGCCGGACCGGGATGTCTCGACGATGCGCAAACCAAGGCCGCCGCCCGAGGGATGCTTAAAGTCGACGAGCGTGGCGGTCGT
>JANNXS010000467.1:0-7886 GCA_031409695.1 Hyphomicrobiaceae bacterium | reverse complement strand
CAGATCAGGCGCGGCAAATGAGTTCAACCACGAAAGTGGAAGTGAGAGTGTCTGCCCCTCATTCCCACTCGATCGTGCCGGGCGGCTTGCTGGTGTCGTCATAGACGACCCGGTTGATGCCTTTGACCTCGTTGATGATGCGTGTGGCGGCGATGCCGAGCACCTCGTGCGGAAACGGATAATAGTCGGCCGTCATGCCATCGGTGGATGTCACGGCGCGCAGGGCGCAGACGTGATCATAGGTGCGCCCATCGCCCATGACGCCGACGGTTTTCACCGGCAACAGCACAGCGAAGGCCTGCCAGATCTGGTCGTAGAGGCCGGCCTTGCGGATGACGTCGAGAAAGACGGCGTCGGCCTTGCGCAGGATATCGAGCTTTTCCGGCGTAATCTCGCCGGGAATTCGGATGGCAAGGCCCGGCCCAGGGAACGGATGGCGGCCGACGAATGCCTCCGGCAATCCGAGTTCGCGGCCGAGCACGCGGACTTCGTCCTTGAACAGTTCGCGTAGCGGCTCCAGCAGCTTGAAGTTCAGCTTTTCGGGCAGGCCGCCGACGTTGTGGTGCGACTTGATTGTCACCGATGGGCCGCCCGAGAACGACACGCTCTCGATGACGTCGGGGTACAGCGTTCCTTGCGCCAGCCACCGTGCGGGTGCAGCGTCGGCACCTGAAGCGCCAGACGCCACGCCGCCGACCTTCTTCGCCTCGACCTCGAACACATCGATGAACAGCCGACCGATGGTCTTGCGTTTGGTCTCCGGGTCCGAAATACCCTTCAACGCGCCGATAAACTGCTCGCGTGCATCCACATGCACAAGCGGGATGTTGTAGTGGTTGCGAAACAACCGCACGACCTCCTCGGCCTCGTTCAGGCGAAGCAGGCCATGGTCGACGAAAATGCAGGTCAATTGCGCGCCAATGGCCTCATGGATCAACACAGCCGCGACGGCCGAATCAACCCCGCCCGAGAGGCCGCAGATGACCTTGTCGCGACCAACGTTGGCGCGGATCTTTTCAAGCTCGCTCGTTTTGAAATGCTTCATCGTCCAGTCGCCCTTGAGGCCGGCGACGCGCTTGACGAAGTTATTGAGGATCTTCGCCCCGTTCGGTGTGTGGACGACTTCCGGGTGGAACTGCACCGCGTACATCTTGCGCGCCTCATCCGCGATCACGGCGTGCGGCGCCCCTTCGGAAACGGCCATCACCTTAAAGCCTGGCGGCAACTGTGTGACGCGATCCCCGTGGCTCATCCAGACGGTTTCCTTGTCCCCCATTTTCACAATATCAGCGAACAGGGCGACGTCGTCTTTGATCTCAATCTCGGCGCGGCCGAATTCAGCATGGTGACCGCTTTCAACCGTGCCACCAAGTTGTGTGACCATCGTCTGCTGGCCGTAGCAAATGCCAAGGATCGGCAAGCCCGAGGTGAACACCCAATCCGGTGCGCGCGGGGAACCGGCCTCCGTCACGCTCGCGGGTCCGCCGGACAGCACGATCGCCTTTGGCTTGTACTTGTCCCGCGCGCCCTCAGCTTTGTTAAACGGCACGATCTCCGAATGCACGCCAAGCTCGCGAATGCGGCGCGCAATCAGCTGTGTCACCTGACTGCCAAAATCGATAATCAAGACAGTTTCGGGGGCGGTTGGCTGCGACATTGGGCTGCTCCGGGAGGGCCAAGCCGAGCGCTTACGCGGATGCGTCCCGAGGCGCAACCAAAGGCGCGCGGGCCGACCGCACTGCCTCAACCGATCCAACCAGGCAAGCCCGCGGCTTCGCCAGAACGCGCCTGCTTCAGGCCCGCTTTGACGGCTGCCTTGTAGTTGTCGCGCATCAGAGCGCGCGAAATACGCGTGCGAAAGTGGCCGGCCCACTGGAATTCGGCGAATGGGCGTTGCGACTTCTCATAACCTCCTGCCTCGCGCACGGACCAAGCGAGGTCGCGATAGGGATCATAGCGCAAATCGTCGAGGCGGGCCGGCAAAGCCGACGGCGCAATGCGCCGGCCGAACTCATCGAAGGGATACAGCATGCCGAGGTGCTCCATGCGAGCATAGAAGCGCCGCGGCGAAAGCGCGGATAGATCGGCAACAACGCGGACCGTCGCATCGGGGATATCAGCACGCAGAAGGGCGAGGCTCAGGTGATGCCGATCAATGATGAAGAGGCGTTGACCTGGCCCCAACACCGACGGGATCGGCCGGTCGTCGAGGAAGCTCTTGAGACGGCGCCGACGAACCGCACGACGTTCCAGCTTGTCGCGTTTTCGCTCAACGGAACGCAAACCAACAGCTACTTGCGTCGGCCGCAGGCGTGCAAGTGGCACTGACCTAAGGAGCGAGATTGAACTTACGTCTTGATCGAATGCTTCGACGACTGACAGCATGGGCAAGTTCCGCGCCGAGCCCCCGCCCAGCTTGATGTATCCATGGAGCGATACTGGTAAAGTGAAGCTTAACAATCGCAGGACCAACAATGACGCCCGATGCTGCAGCTACTTGCACAGCGCTGCATCGGGCGGGGTCCCGGCTCCCCCCAAGGCCCCGGGACCGTGCCGTCGAGAGGTGAGTTAGCACCGTCTCATTTCGCTTTGAGGAACTCCGCGACGTCGAGCAACACGAGTTCGTTGTCGTCGGCCTTGTTGGGATCGCGGCTCGATGAGAATGGCAGGTTGTTGTCATTGCCGACCACGATGTGAGTGGCATCGACGACGTCGACGTTCTCAATGGTGAAGAACGGGAATGCCAAAACGCCGTCGTTGAGCGCTTTCCGCGACTTCTTGTCCGGGTCCTGGATCTTCATCAGGTCGATGTAGGCGATCTTGCGCACGGGTTTGCCGACGTTGGCATCGTTCATTTCGATCTTCACAACGCGCTTGAACTTGGCCGTGTCTGGGAAACAGGTTTCGCCCCGTGTTCCAGCCGGGCACGCCTTATCTACAGTGCCTTCGCCATTGTCGCGCTCGATGATCAAACCGGTCGACGCGTCGATCATGTTGAAGTCGCCGATAGCGTAGCCGTTGGCCTCAAACACGAAGTACCAGAAGCGACCTGTCCACTTTTCGGTGGCAACGTCGAACTCGAGAATGCGAGCGGCGTCCTTGCCATCGACCTTCTCGGTGTCCTTCTTTTCGGCGTCCCACATGGGCCCTTCGAGCAGGCCGTAAATGAACTTGCCATCCTTGGAGGCGGCGAAGCCCTCATAGCCCTTCGAGCGGCGCAGGTTTACGTTCGTGTACGTCGCACCCGGTGCCGGTGGCGAACCGACGGCGAAATGATCCGGCGAACGGACGGGCTTGCCATCGGCAAGCGTTTCAAACACGGCGAGCACGCGGCCAGACTTGTCGGCCTTGATGACATACGGGCCGAACTCTTCTCCAATCCAGAGCGTGTCGCCGATCCATTGAAAACCTTCGAGGTCGAAATCCGAACCCGTCAGGTAGCGTTTGTCCGTGCCATCATGGGTGATGCGGAACGGGACTTTTTTGTCGGGGTCGTGGAGGAAGATGGTTTCTTGCCGATCCCATGCGTTGGCCACCCAGTCGATCTTGTAGCGGTTAAGATACAGCATCGAATCCGGGCTGTTGGCCTTCGAGCCGGAACCGTTGTCGGTGATGATCCAGAACGAGCCGTCGGGCATGGTCTTGATGCCGGAATGGCCCTGGATCGGCTGGCCCTTGAACGGCAGCGATACGCCCGTCTGGCGCTCATAGGACTTACCCATGACGGTGCCGACGGCTTCAACGCGTCGGCCCGTCGTGTATTTCCCCGCAGACTTCAAGTCGGCTGGTGCATCGGCTGGTGCCTCGATGAAGGTCGTGGCCGGCAGCACGACGTGACCCGCAAGCTTGGCCGGGAATTCGGCCGGAGATCCGGCCAGAGATCCAGTTTGTGCGTTAGCCGGTAGCATAAAAATCAAAAGCGCCGCGAGCGCGGCAGCTGTCTGGGTACGCATGGATTTGGCCTCCTCTGTGATGACAGGCGTCACCAACGCGAGCGTCCATGCGGGAGAATTATTGAGTTCTGATGACGGTCACCCGGATCAATACAGAGCATACGGACGATGATCGTGATCCAGCCCTGCGCTGAACACCGAACCCTGTCGCGTCGCCGCGCGCGAGACGTCCCCGTAGCCTAACTCTCAACCGCACCGCTCGACGCCGCTTGAAACATGACCAGCGCCTGTTTCGTCTCAGCCACATCATGCACGCGGACAATCTGCGCGCCTTGCGCCACGGCCGCGAGGGCAGCACCGACGGACCCGTGCACCCGCTTAGCGGCGGTCGCGACCCCTGTCAGTTCGCCGATCACACGCTTGCGCGACGCACCAAACAGGACTGGTACGCCGAGGCCATGAAACATCGCCAACCCCGACATCAGCGCGAGATTGTGCGCCTGTGTCTTGCCGAAACCAATACCGGGATCGACGATGATGTTGTCGACACCGATCCCCGCCGACACAGCCGCACCGATGCGCGCCTCCAGATAGTCGAACACATCGAGCACCACATGCTCATACGTGGGCGCGTCCTGCATCGTGCGTGGATCGCCTTGGGCATGCATCAAAACAACAGGCAGATCCAGGTCGGCCGCCGTTGCCAGTGACTTTGGGTCATGGGTCAAAGCCGAGACGTCGTTGATGATATCGCAGCCCGCATCCGCCGCAGCGCGCATGACGGCCGCGTTGCGCGTATCGATCGAGAGCAGTGCGTCGGCCCTGTCCGACAGCGCCTCGATGACCGGGATAACGCGGCGCAACTCTTCGTCAACGGAGACGGGCTCTGCACCCGGTCGCGTCGATTCCCCGCCAATATCTAGGATATCCGCGCCCTCGTCGACCAACCGGAGCGCGCGGGCAACCGCGGCCTTTGTGCCAGAATACAGTCCGCCATCGGAGAAACTGTCCGGCGTGACATTGACGATGCCCATAATTCGCGGCCGATCGAGCGAGACGCCAGCCAGTCGCGGGCGCGGCGCACGCATGGCCTCAAACAGGTCAGACGCGGTCAGGGTGCGCCGGCCCCAATCGCGCTCCAAAAAGCCGCCCATGCCGATGATCCGCCGTTCGACGCGTCGGCCGTTGCGCTCGATGGCCTCAAGTGCCGTGTAGTCGAGCCACCCACCCGCAAGGCGCAGGCTTTCCCACACCTCATCGGCGTTGGCCGCCTGCGCCACCGGGTACAGCCCGAGAGGGCGGAGATAGATATCGCGCAGCATGCACTTGCCCAACGACCGGATCGGCGCTCAAGGTCAGCTGCCGCGTGCCCATTGCTGCACGGGAAGTCAACGGCGGGCCATGCGTGTTTCGAACGCGATCCGCAGTCTCCACATCGCTGGCCTCCGGCAACCAGACGGCAACCGTAACACGTCGCCCTGAGCGCACACGTCGAGGCTTCGTCAACAGTTGGTCGCGTGGTTCGCGTCGCTATTCTAAAGTGCCCAGGTCCGAAAGTGCCCAGGTCCGAAAGTGTCAGACCAGGAAAGGCCCGACGTCGTTAAAGCCCAACGTGGCAAAGCTCGACCGTCACGCGGCGACGTTCACATAGCAACCACGCAAAGGAGGCCGTCGTTGAGAAGTGCCGACGGTCGGACAGATCGTATGCCAAAGAAACCGGACGAGCCGCGAGCGCGTGATAGCCTGCAGGATTGGCCCGAAGGATTGGCCCGAAGGATTGGCTTGACAGCGCGCCGTCACACATGTTGTAGCCGGAGGGTCGGGTGAGGCGTGAATGAGCCAATAGAGTTCACCGCTGGTGGGCTATGTTGTGTTGACAACGGATGTCGTGTACTTCGCAGTTCATGCGTCGGAGCGATACAGCCGCGAAAGTCATCGCCCCTCAGACGATATTGGGTGATTAGCTCAGTTGGTAGAGCAGGTGACTCTTAATCACCGGGTCCACGGTTCGAGCCCGTGATCACCCACCAACAAAATCAAGGATTTACGGCGAAAAATCCGCCGACGTCCCAACCCGATATACGCCAGATATACGGCGGAAGATGACAATCGCTGCATGGTCCTGATGGTCGATGATGCCGTCATTGAGCAGTCGGGTGCGCATCTAGGGTGTACCCTATCGGCGCACCCACAAGGCTGCCTCATCCGTGTGCAAATAGAATCACCCCGGGCTTTTCGGCTCACGTGTGTCGCGTCATCATAGGACGTGACGCACACAACGAAGGGTCGATGGATGGGGGCAGGTCAGCGGGTCGGGTACAAGCGAGCAAGCACTTTAGAACAGGGCACCGAACGCCAACTTGATGGCCTCACCCTGGATCGAGTGTTCACCGAGCACGCCTCCGGCAAGAACACCGATCGCCCCGAACTGAAGAAGTTGATCGCTTACGTGCGCGAGGGTGACACGGTCGTGGTGCATTCGATGGACCGCCTGGCCCGCAACCTCGACGATCTCCGGCGGCTCGTGCGGGAATTGACCGGCAAGGGCGTGCGGGTGGAGTTCGTCAAAGAGGCCATGACCTTTACCGGCGACGATGCACCCATGGCTACGCTGATGCTGTCGATGATGGGCGCCTTCGCCGAGTTCGAGCGCGCGCTGATCCGCGAGCGCCAGCGGGAAGGGGTGGACCTGGCTAAGGCGCGAGGCGCCTACAAGGGGCGCAGACGGGTGTTGACCGGACAGCAGGTCGAGGCGTTGCGTCAGCGCGCAGTCCCCGGCACCAACAAGGCGGCGCTTGCACGGGAAATGGGCATCGGCCGGCGGACCCTGTACGCGTACTTGCGAGGCGGTCGGGCCGCTTGAGGCAGCGGCTTTGCAGAGTTTGCAGACGTCGTCCCGAAGCCATCACCCGCCCCGTTATTGTCGGACCGACGCGGTCGGTAGGCCTCCGAAAGCGGAAATCTTTCCGATCAAGGTCTGAAGACACGAGTTCGAGTGTGCTCATCTTAATCGTTCGCCATGGCCCGAGACTGACCGTCGGAACTTTGACGTTGAGGGCCCCGGCATTGGTGTGCCTAGGACCTGAGATGGCGCAGAGACCCCCAAGCTATTGCGTCCCGGCTGCCCCACGTCGTTGCCCGCCTACCGCTTGCCCCATAGAGTGGACCCTATCCGAATCGCTCGACGACCTTGTGAAGGCTCTGTATGCTACCGCCCCCCCTACTAAGAAGCCGGCTTTCAGAAAAATCGCTCCACTTTAGGGAGTTTGCCGTTTGGCCGGTCTTTGCCGATTTTGATTCTGATGCCTGGCTCACAAATTTTGACACGGACGAGCAGGAGGTGGCGCAACGACTTCTCGCGAACTTCTGTTTTTTCAACGAGAGAATGACGGATGCGCTACTAGCAGCTGCGATTCGTAATTATTTCGGATCTCTCGACCAAAGAGCGCCTAGCCGCGGAAAACTGCTGTGCGAATACATTGCAGAGACCGCCTTTGTTATGTGCGAAGGGGAAATCCCACACGCGACGGACAGTGGGCATCTCTTCGCTCGAAAGCTTAGGGACCGCTTGCATGTGCCAGAGAGCCAAATTTTCACTCCGCGGGATGCGCTTAAGAATGTTGGCACTTTCAAGAGGTTCGTATTTGTAGATGATTTTACGGGCAGTGGTAATCAGTTCATTGAAACATGGAACAGATTATATGGCACGTCATCATTCAGCGAAATTAATCGCTTGATAGGCGTCGAAGCTGCTTACTGTTGCTGCATTGCTGCCGAAAAGGCAAAGCATGCAATATCAAGTCGCGCTCCGACTGTAGTGCTATCGCCCGCTCATCAATTACTGGAACGTCATAGCGCACTCAACCCGATGTCTCCTATTTGGCATGGCTACGACGCAGGAAAAGCCTTCGAGTTAATCAGAAGACTTTCGCTAAGAGCAGGTTACGGCGCAGAAGACGGTAGCCAAAACGATTGGCGTGGCTTTCATGCGCT
>JANNXS010000466.1:0-8860 GCA_031409695.1 Hyphomicrobiaceae bacterium | reverse complement strand
GCGCTGCGGCGCCGGAGCGTTTTTCGCAACGAATGACGCATGGATTGATCGCTTATGCATGGACGGTGTGGCTGTACCGTCTGGTCGTGTTTACCGGTATCGCCGTGCTTGTTTATCAGATGTCGTTCAAGCTGCTGGGCCTTGTTTTATTCGCTGTCGAGATCGTGTTTTTTATAGCGCTACCGCTGTGGCGCGAGGGCCGGGAGTGGTGGAGAATGCGGGGTACATTGTTGAAGACGAAACGCACGCTCGTGTCGGCTTTGGTGGCGCTTGGCTGCATAGCTGCAGCACTCGTGCCATGGTCGACCCGAATTGATATCCCGGCGGTGCTTGAGGATCATCAGACCGCACAACTGTATCCCAAGCGCGCGGCTTTTGTTGTGCAGACTGGTGCGTCGCGTGGAGCAAGAGTGGAACAGGGTGCGCTGATCGCGACACTCGTTGCGCCGGACCTCGATCAGGACATCGCCATTACGAGCCTCAAATTGAAGCAGGCCCGGCGCCGGCTTGAGCGGCGACCCGGCGATTTAGAAGAGCGTGCGCAAACCCTGGTCCTGGACCAGGCCATTGCGGCCTTGGAGAGCCGTCTCGTCGGTCTTGAAGAGGAACGGCGCGAACTGACGATTGTGGCGCCGATCGCTGGCATTGTGGCCGAGCTTGATCCACATTTGGAGCCGTCTCGCTGGCTGCAGCGTACGGATCTTGTGGCGCTTTTACGTGGCGACCGCGATCGCATCGTGCGCGGCTATGTTTCGGAGGTAGATGTGGCTCGTATCGATTTCGATGCTACTGTTTGGTTTGTTCCCGAACAATTTGACCGCCCACAGTGGTCCGCACGATTGACGCATATTTCGCCGGTCGGCAGTGCGGCGGTTGATATCGCCGAACTTGCATCCCAAAATGGAGGTGGCGTTGCGACGCGCCTGCAGCAGCGCGCGGGTGAGCCGCATCGACTGTCTCCAACGATGGGTCAGTATCTGGTCGTCGCCGTTCCACTTGAGATGCGCCAGGCTGATCGCGACGGACGCGAGCGGGTGATGCGAGGCGTTCTCCACGCACAAGGCAGACCAGAGAGCCTAGCCGCGCGCACCTGGCGGCACGTGCTCAAGGTGCTTTTGCGCGAGAGCGGATTTTAACTCGACTACCTCGAGGGCTGCCGTCTAATCCACTTTGAGCTTCTGTCCGAGCCGGCCAGAAAGGTCCTGGATGAATTGCCAGGCGACGCGGCCTGAACGACCTCCCCGCGTCACCTGCCATTCAAGGGCTTCGGCGACCAGTTTATCGTCTTTGATTTTTAGGCGGTGGTGCGCGGCATATGCGCGGACCATGTCGAGATAATCTTCCTGTGTCCCGTTGTGAAAGCCGAGCCAAAGACCAAAGCGATCTGACAACGACACTTTTTCTTCGATGGCTTCGCCAGGGTTGATGGCGGTCGAACGCTCGTTGTCGACCATTTCGCGCGGCATCAAGTGACGGCGATTCGACGTCGCATAGAAGACAACATTCTCCGGCCGCCCTTCAACACCGCCCTCGAGCACGGCCTTCAACGATTTGTAACTGGTGTCGTCTTTGTCGAACGAGAGGTCGTCGCAAAAGACTATGAACCGATGCTGGCTCGCGCGCATGTGGGCCAGACAGTGCGGCAGGCTCTCGATGTCTTCGCGATGCAATTCGACCAGCTTCAAGTCGTTTTCAGCCCTGGTCGCCACGAGCTCTTTTCGCACTTCGGCGTGAGCCGCCTTGACCAGGGACGATTTGCCCATCCCGCGCGCGCCCCAAAGCAGCGCGTTGTTAGCGGGCAAGCCGATTGCAAACCGCCGCGTATTGTCAAGCAGCTGGTCGGCGGCGCGGCTGATGCTTTTGAGGAGGCCAAGCGGCTGCCGGTTAACGTGCGCAACGGGAAGAAACGCCTCCGGTTTCGCTTGCCATACGAAGGCTTCGGCCACCGCAAAGTTGGGCTGCGTCACCGGCTGCGGCGCAAGGCGATCAAGTGCATCCGCAATACGCACGAGCAAAGCCGCATGTTGGGTGGCGGGATCAAATTTCGGCATGGGCTTAACTCCAGCGTCGCGTTTTTGTCTCAAGCACAAAGCATCGCGAAGACACATGTGCTTTGTTGACATCTGTTCCTATACGACGGTTCGTCCACCATCGATTGCCACGTTAACGGCTGCCGCGGCGAGTCCCTGTAAACGGTGGCGGCAGATCGAGTTGCGCCTCAACGTGGCGGGCAAGCCGTTCGGTTCGTGCCTCTATCGCCTCGGCGGTCCATGCGGTGGCTTCAGTCAAGTCGGCAAGCGTCTTAAAATCCGCGGCGGCTTGCACGAGGACAGCGCTCTTGGCTGAAAAGTCTGCATTGCGAAGTCCTTCGTTGCGCGCCTTATCGAGCGCTGCAAGGTTGCCGAAGGCGTTGCATGCCATGTAGCGCGCCTCGGGATCTGGAAACGCGGCGATCCATTCCGAACCGATGGCCGGACGACGCGGCAGGATATGTTCAACCGTTGCCTCGCGCACATAGGCCGGAATGGCGCCGTCATAGTGCGAACTTTCGAGCCAGCGTATCAGCGTCAGGCGGACGTCTTTGTCGGTCAGTGGCGTGCGCAGACTTTCGCGAATGCGGGCGATTTGCAGATCTGAGAAGGCAAGCGCCCCGGTCGAGGCGAGCGGGTTTTCACCGCGGCTCGCCTGCGCAATGGCGCGCGCAAAAATGCGTTCGCGGTCACCGGACGAAAACCCAGCCAGCGTCATGGCTACGCACCGGCGATGTAGTGCGCCAAATCGACGGAAGGCAGCGTCGACCTTGCGCTTCGAGATGGCGTTGGGGTTTTGCGTCGCCCGACGATAGTCTGCAAACCACAACAGAGCTAGCGGCCGCCACGCATCCCAACGGATCAATTGCAGGCGCCAGAGCGAAGCTGCAAAAGCGTCGTTGGGCGGGCATTCGAAGACAGCATCAAGAGCTGCGAGATCGGCTGCATGGTGACCCAGCCGCTGGGTAAAGACACCGACGCCGCCCGCCCCGCGTGTGGTCGCAATATGCTCAGCGAGCGCATTCAAATGATCTTCGCCTTGCGGTGCCTGACGCTCGATCAGATCTACAGCCGTGAGCAACCGTGGGAACTGATCACCGGCAATCGCTCGCGCGGCGTTCCAGTTGGCAACCACTGTCGCAGCTGTGTCGTCATCATCGGCGATGTCAACCAGCTGGCCCTTCAGAAGATCAACCCGGTCAAGAGGCTCGCCACGCATATTGGTCGTGACGAAGATCTGACGTGCGAGGCGCGGGTCAGCCGCCGTCTGCAGATCCACATACACGCGACGCAACAAGAAATCAGTGAAGGCGTCACGCCGGTCGGCTGCCCACGGCTTTAGGGCTTCGCGGAACACCTGGGCCGCGATGCGTACACGCCGTCCCATGTCGCTTGTTGGCGGGGTGCGACGGATCCGGATGGCCTCGCCACGGGGTTGAATCTGACGCGCCAGCGTCGGATCATTGCCCGGTAAAAGCACGCGAAATTGGCCGTTTTGCAGTCGAATCAGTCCGTCGAGCCGGTCACGCACCGCTGTCGACTTTGAAAGATCGCGGAGCACAGCCATCAATACGGTCAGTGTCGTTAGGCGTTGCAGACCGTCGTAAACATGACATCGCCCCTCGACCGGCGGCGTCACCACCATCGCACCGAGCATGTAATGATCAAGCGGCCCCGCCTTGTCGGCTGCGGGCGCTAAGGTAAGATCCGCATCGATACGGTCATCGGCCGCTTCCAATTCGGCGTGAGAGGAGTCGCTTGCCAGCGACGGCGGCGAAAGGCCGCTGTTTGAGAACGTGCGCTCAATGTCGTCCAGCAAATCGCGGCAGTGAACGGTTCGCCATTGGTAATCCCGCTGAACGGGGGCCGGACTGAACGCACCCCCCATGAACAGATCTTCGATGGCTAAGATCTGAGACGATAAAGGAACATGCGGCATTGCTACTTCCGGCAGGCTTGGAACTGACGCTGGCCCAACACCTAACTGTTGGCAATTGCCTCGTCTCACATTTTCTAGAAGCTGTCTCGTTGAAGCGCTTTCGTCAAATGAAGGGGTATCAGCCGCTGCTCCAAGATCGGTCGGAGACTTGATCATATGTCCCGCAAACTCGCTTGCTGCGCGTGCGCGTCACTGCAAAAACTGGCTTACTCACAGGGTCGCTTGAGCCGCCAAGCGGGTTCACGTACAGGGTCGCTATTCGGCATCTTAGGTCGCTATACTGCCGTTAATTCTCGTCGAGGTTTCAAGTGGCATCAAACACAAAGTGTGCGCTCGTTACGGGCATCACCGGGCAGGATGGCGCATATCTTTCCGAGCTTCTGCTCTCAAAGGGGTACGCGGTACACGGGCTTGTCCGCCGCAGCGCATCTGCCGATGTGATCAACTCGCGCCTCCAATGGCTTGGGATTGCCGACAAAGTTCACATGCACGATGGGAACCTGACCGATTTGTCGAGCCTGATCCGCGTTGTCGGAGAGGTGAAGCCAAGCGAGGTGTTCAATCTAGCGGCCCAGTCATTCGTGAAATCCTCCTGGCAGCAGCCGATTTTGACTGGCAACGTCACAGCAATAGGCGTGACAAACCTGCTCGAAGCAACGCGCATGATGGCGCCGGAAGCACGCTTCTACCAGGCTTCTTCGTCGGAAATGTATGGCCTTATTCAGCATCCGATCCAGTCGGAGAAGACACCATTCTATCCGCGGTCGCCCTATGCAGCCGCAAAGCTCTACGGCCATTGGATGACGGTCAACTATCGTGAGAGCTTCGGCATGCACGCCTCGAGCGGCATCCTGTTCAACCATGAGAGCCCGTTGCGCGGCATCGAGTTCGTGACGCGTAAGATCACGGACGGTGTTGCCCGCATCAAGCTCGGCAAATCCAAGACGCTGGCGTTGGGCAATCTCGATGCCAAGCGCGATTGGGGCCACGCCCGCGACTACGTCGAAGCGATGTGGCTTATGCTGCAGCAAAACAAGCCCGATGATTATGTTGTTGCGACAGGCCGAACGGAGAGCGTGCGCCGCTTCTGCGAACTCGCATTTTCGCACGCGGGCCTGAACATGGAAGACCACGTAACGATAGACCCGCGCTTCCTGCGTCCAGCGGAAGTCGACGTGCTCCACGGCGATCCTGCAAAAGCCAAGAAGCATCTCGGCTGGGTGCCTAAAGTGACGCTCGAAGGTCTCGCCGCTGAGATGGTCGATGCCGACCTGAAGCGGCACAAAGTGGGCGCGCATCTTTGAGGGCTGCCCATGTCCGCTCATCGACTGCTGATTACAGGCGCCAACGGGTTTGTCGGCCGGCATGTGCTGACGGCTGCCCGGGAGATGCCTGATTTTGACGTGCTGGCGGCAGCTCGTTTCGCCGCGGTCGATGCAGACGGAACGCGCTTTGCAGGTCTCGATGTTCATGATCTGGATGCGGCACGGGCCGCCATCCGCAAATATCAGCCGACGCACATTCTGCATCTCGCTGGTATTTCAACGCCTGTGCCGGTGACAGGGAACGCAATCGACCTCTGGACAACCAATGTGACGGCAACGATGGGGCTCGCGAGTGCGATCCTTTCTGACGCGCCCAAATGTTGGCTGATGTTTGCCGGTTCGGGGCTCGTCTATGGGACCACGGCGCGAACTGTGGCGTCGCTAGATGAGACGGCTCTGTTGGCCCCGTATAATGCCTACGCCGCAACCAAGGCCGCCGCTGACCTGGGTCTTGGGGCAATGGCCGCGACCGGCCTCAGGACTATTCGTTTTCGACCTTTCAATCATACGGGCGCGGGACAAACTGAGAGCTTCGCTGTGCCAGCCTTTGCCGCGCAGATCGCGCGCATCGAGGCCGAAAAGGCAGAGCCCATCTTGCGCGTTGGTGATCTCTCGGCCGAACGCGATTTCCTCGATGTGTCTGATGTGGTTGATGCCTATCTTGCAGCAATACGGCAATCAGACGCGCTTGCGAGCGGTCTCGTGCTCAACATTGCTTCAGGGGTGCCACGGCGCATGCAGGCTGTGCTCGACGGCCTGCTGGCGCTCAGCCGGAAATCAATTCGCGTCGAAGTTGACCCGGAACGCATGCGGCCCGGGGATATTCCACGTTACGTCGGTGACGCGTCAGCCGCACACCGGGTGCTTGGATGGTCGGCGCGAACGCCTTTTGAACTGACGCTCGCCAACGTTCTTGCAGATCAGAGGCTCAAGGCCGTCGGCTGATACCGTCGGTCAAAGGAATTGACCGACGGCACAAGCGGTTTTCGTTTGCGCGCGGCCGCCCCACCAACCCCGCTCGCGGATACCATCGGTCAATGAATATGACCGCTGGCAAGACACGTCTTGGATTTTCTTGGTCGTTCCCGTAAACCGGCTGCATGTGCTTGCTAACAGCCCGGGTCCCATGACCAACGCGATCCGCCTAGCGACAGACATTGGCGGTACCTTCACCGACATCGTGCTCGATGTTGGCGGCAACCGCTTCACCACCAAAGTGCTGACCACACCGCGCGCGCCGGAGCAGGCGGTCGTTGAGGGGACACGATTTGTGCTGGCTGAAGCGGGCAAAACCATGCGCGACATCGATGTGTTCGTGCATGGCACTACGCTTGCGACCAACGCCATTATTGAGCGCAAAGGCGCCAAGACCGCGCTGATCGCGACGGAGGGTTTTCGCGATGTGATCGAGATCGCCGACGAGGGCCGCTTCGACCAATATGATCTGTATATCGAGAAGGCGACGCCGCTGGTGCCGCGCGAACGGCGCTTTACGGTGCCGGAGCGCATGGACGTGCACGGTGCGGTGCGCCTCGGGCTCGACGAAGCGGCCGTGCGCAAGGTTGGCGCGGCGCTGGTGGCTGAGGGCATTCAGAGCGTCGCCGTCGCGCTGATCCATAGCTACATTAACCCGGCTCATGAACTGCGCATCGGCGCGATCCTGCGCGAGACTGCACCCGGTGTCTCGGTTACGCTGTCGTCGGAAGTCTGCCCCGAAGCGCGTGAGTACGAACGCACGGTGACGGCCATTTGCAACGCCTATGTGCAGCCGCTGATGGCGGGGTATCTCGGCCGTTTGCAATCCGCGTTTGCCGCAGGCGGGTACACCAAAGCTATCCACCTGATGACGTCGGGCGGCTCGCTGGCGGCGCTCGAGACGGCCGCCCGCTATCCCATCCGCCTCGTCGAGTCGGGTCCGGCAGGCGGCGCCATCCTGGCCGCGCTGATCGCCGCCGAACGCGGCGAGACACGTATTCTATCGTTCGACATGGGCGGTACGACGGCCAAGATCTGCCTCATCGACGACGGTCGCCCGCTTATGGCGCGTACCTTTGAAATCGATCGCCAATCACGGTTTATGAAAGGATCGGGCTTTCCAGTCCGCATCCCGGTCATCGAGATGGTCGAGATCGGGGCTGGCGGCGGATCGCTGGCACGCGTCGATGAATTGAAGCGCATTCTGGTTGGCCCAGAGAGTGCGGGCTCGGAGCCTGGCCCTGCGAGTTATGGCCGCGGTGGTACGCGCCCAGCAGTTACCGACGCTGACCTTGCGCTTGGCAAGATCGATCCCGCGAAGTTCGCTGGTGGCAAAATCGGCATCGACATTGCGAAGGCGCGCGAGGCGCTCAGCGTGCACGTCGGGAAACTGCTTGGATTAAGTGCCATGCAAGCGGCGCTTGGCGTGTCTGAGATCGTCGATGAGAACATGGCCAATGCAGCGCGGGTGCACGCTGTTGAGCGTGGGGCAGTGGTTGCCGAACGCACTATGGTGGCGTTCGGTGGCGCGGCACCTTTGCATGCCAGTCGCTTGGCTGAGAAACTTGGGATTAACCGGATTATCGTACCGGCAGATGCAGGCGTCGGCTCGGCTATTGGCTTTCTTGCGGCACCGGCTGCCTACGAAATAATCCGCTCACGTTATATGCGCCTGGATCCATTCGACGCAACGGCGGCGAATGCGTTGCTGGATCAGATGGCAACAGCTGCGACGACCTACGCGCGCGGTGCGGCGGGCGACCGTCTCATCGGAACACGCCAGGCAGCCTTCATGCGTTATGCCGGACAGGGGCACGAAATCAACGTCGCGCTGCCGGCGCGTGCGTTGACGATGGCTGATGCTCAGGTGCTCCGCGGGGCGTTCGAGGCCGAATACAGCCGCCTGTTCGCGCGCCACATTCCGTCGGCGGCCATCGAAATCATGAGCTGGATCGTGGTGGCGTCGACAGCTGAAATAGAGGCGCCGCAGCTGACCATCCCCACGCGTGTGGCTGCAGCGAAGGCCGACGGTGAGCAGCAGGTGCTCGACACGAAGACCGGCTGCGAGATCGTCGTCCAGGTTTACAACCGCGCGAGCCTGCAGGCCGGGATGCACATTGCAGGGCCCTGTATCGTGGTCGAGGCTGGGACATCGACGTATGTGTCGCCGACGTTCGATGTGTCGGTTGATGCGGGCGGTGCGCTGGTTTTGGACCGAAAGGTCTAGGGCACGTTCCGTTTTAATAGAGTCGGAATGCGCTCCAGAAGTCTTTGTTTCTGACGCATTTTCTCCGACGAACCGGTGTCCACTTCGTCGGAAAATGCTCCAGTGCCTCACACCGAGACAGGTTCTTCGCTGCCGCGCCACAGGGCGCGGGTCACGACGGCGATCCAGACGCCGAGCAGCAGCGCGCCAAAGAACAGCATGGACGGGCCGAGCACGGCGCGGTTGGCGAGCGCGGGTGCGATCAAAGCTGGTCCGGGGCACAGCCCGACAAGGCCCCAGCCAATGCCGAACAGCGCCGAGCCTATCACCAGCGGGCGGTCGATGGCACCGTTGGCCGGAATGACAAACGCGGCGGCAAACAAAG
>JANNXS010000465.1:0-3939 GCA_031409695.1 Hyphomicrobiaceae bacterium | reverse complement strand
CCGACGAGTTCGGCGGCAACGAGAGTTGTCCAGGAGGCTTGCAGAGACAATCGCAGACCGGTGAAGATCGATGGCAGCGTGGCTGGAACCAGTACCTCTCGAACCAGAGCGAATTTCGGCGTGCCGAGCATCCGTGCGGCCTCGACGATAGGCGTCGCAATATTTCGGACGCCGGTGTAGCTGTTGATCACGGACGGCACGAAGGCGGCGAAGAAAATGACCATGATTTTGGCTGCGTCACCAAGCCCGAGCCAAAGTATCGCTAGCGGAATCCAGGCCAGTGGTGGGATCGGCCTGATCAGCAGGAAAATGGGATTGATCAATGCCTCGGCGCGGCGGCTCCAGCCCATGAGCAAACCGAGCGGGATACCGACACAGATGGCAAACACAAACCCCATGGCGACCAGTTTGAGGCTATGCAGAATATGGATGTGCAGGCGGCCGTTGGCATAACCTTTGACCACAATTTGGTTGGCGGCCACCCAGACATCGTCGGGGGAGGGAAAACGGCCCGTGTTGATCGTGCCCGTGACCATGGTGAGCACGTACCAGAGCGCCAAAAGCACGCTGACGGTCGCCAAGCCGATGAGGCTTCTTCTACTCACGAGCGCTCCTCCCGGGGATGCTCAACACGGCCATCTTTGCGACGGCTCTGATGTTCTGAAAACGATTTCAGCCTAATCGTTCATCGGTCTCGCCTCCGTGTCAAGTGAGAAGATGTTGCCGCGTGACACTCCTGTTCTAGATGTCTTGAAATCGTTCTCAGAAATTGACATGCTCTTGCTATGCATGTGCGGGTCCGACCGACAATTCTAGACGTTGCCAGTCGTGCAGGTGTGTCGCCGGCAACGGTTTCGCGCGTGCTCACGCAACCGGGAATCGTCCGGCTGGAGAAACGCAAACGCGTCAATGATGCTATCTTGGCGCTTGGCTATGTTCGCGACGGGACCGCACGGGCGCTGGTCTCTGGCAACACTGGCGCCGTTGGCATCGTGGTGCCAACCGTCGATAATGCGATTTTCTCCCGTGCTGTGCAGGCGCTACAGCTACGTCTGTCGGAGGCCGGGTACCGTCTTCTGGTTGCCTCACACGAATACGATCCGACCACTGAGACCATTGCAGTGCGATCCCTCATTGAGCACGGCATAGACGCGATGGTCCTGGTCGGCATCGATCACGCGCCGGAGCTTTGGACCCTGGTGGATGCGGCACCGATCCCGCTCGTGCTAACCTGGTCTATCGTGGACGGCCGCGATTGCGTTGGTTTCGACAATAGGCAGGCCGGACGCATCGCGGCGGAGCATCTCTTGTCGCTCGGTCACCGGAGGTTCGGCATCATTTCTGGAATTCTCAACCATAATGACCGGGCAAGCGCGCGTATTGCCGGTGTGCGCGATGTGCTCGCCAATGCCGGGCTTGGCATCCCTGACTGGCGGATCTCGCAACAGACGTTCAGTCTGGCCGGAGGGCGCGCAGGTCTCGCCGCGCTATTGTCTCTGGATGAGCCGCCAACCGCCATCATCGGCGGCAATGATCTTTTGGCGGCGGGCGCTTTGTTCGAGGCACAGGCGCGCTGCATCCTCGTGCCGGAAAAGCTATCGATCATCGGCATGGACAACCTCGAGCTCTCAGAGCACGTCACACCGGCACTCAGTACAGTCAATCTGCCAACGGCCGAACTCGGCCGACGCGCCGCTGAACTTGTACTTGCTCGCCTCGTTGGGGCGGGCGAACCGCGCGCTATAGAGCTGCCCATTGATCTGATAGTTCGAAAATCGACCGGACTGGTGCCAACCACGGCTGGCTCGTCAAAAGCGGACGCGGACTATGACTGATATTGGATATTCAAACTCGGGCAGGCAGGACGATGGCTGACGACCCCATCCGCCGACACGTCAAGATCGATCTCTCGCAGCCGCCCAGCGTGCCTGAAGCCGGGATAGCGCGGGTCAATGAACTTCTTCGTTCCGGATGGCTGCACCGGTACGGCGAAACACTCGGCGACGCTTCGGATGCATCGTTGCTGGAAGACGATTTCGCCAATCTGGTCGGGTCAACCTACTGCATTGCCGTCAATTCTTGCGGCAGCGCTATGTTTCTCGCACTGATCTGCTCGGGTGTGAAACCCGGCGATAAAGTCTTGATGAATGCCTTCACGCTGGCGCCGGTTCCAGGTGCAATCGCTCACGCGGGGGCCGAGCACGTTCTTGTCGAGACTACGCCTGATTTGACCATTGATCTTGCAGACTTGGAGCTGAAGGCGAGCGCCAGCGGCGCCAGGTATTTGCTGCTTTCACACATGCGCGGCCACAGCCCAGACATGACCGCGGTGATGGCAATGGCCGATCGGCTCGGCATCACCGTGATCGAGGACTGCGCACACACGATGGGGGCCGCGTGGGCGGGCCAACCGTCGGGCAGCTTCGGCAAGGTCGGCTGCTTCAGTGTGCAGGCCTACAAGCACGCCAACGGCGGCGAAGGTGGCTTGCTTGTCACTAACGATGACGAAATTGCCGCCCGCGCCATTCTCTATTCAGGCAGCTACATGCTCTATGGCCAGCATCGCCGCCGGCCACCCGAGGCTGTTTTCGCGCGTTGGAAAGACGTGACACCAAACTATTCGATGCGCATGTCCAACCTGGTGGCCGCGATCGTTCGACCGCAATTGCAGCTTCTCGACGAGCGCGCGCGGGTTTGGAATGATCGGCATGATCGACTGGCTTTACGGCTCAGCCAGAGTCCAGGCGTCGGCCTGCCCGCGCGGCCGCAAGCCGAGGCCTATGTGCAGAGCTCCATCCAATTTGTATTGAAGGACCTCGACGAGACGACGTTTCGTGCGTTTCTAGAAGGCTGTCGCCGTCGCGGTGTTTTTCTGAAGTGGTTTGGCAACCGTGAGGCGACCGGATACACATCGCTATCTGAGCAGTGGGGCTTCTTAAAGGTCGCCTACACGCCGCCGCAGACCGGCGCGATTCTTGGCCGCCTCTGCGACATGCGGATCCCACTCACTTTGGCGGCGGCCGACTGCGATGACATCGCCACAATCATTGCTGAGGAACTCGCGGCCAGGACAACAGAATAAGCAGAACGCGCTGAATTGGTTTTCCCGGCCCAGCAATAAAGCGCAGCGGCATCTGAAAATCTTCGCTAGCCTTCGTTGTGTTGTTACGCATGACCTTGGTTTACTTTGGAGGTGCACAACGACGCAGGGCGAGGCGCCAACATGACATGTGTCAACTGCCTATTTTTAAGGCATTCGTTGGAGTTTTTCATGCGCGACAAACATGTCGCGTAACTGTTATGTTGGACTAGTCCGCGTGCACCGAGGTGTCCAAATCCATGGCGACGATTGCTGCGCTTAAACAGCCGGGGACGATTTCGGCACTCGACGGTTACGACCCGGGCGCTTTCTATTGCGAGTTGCTCGGCGCTGATAAGCAGCCGAGCCGACACATCGCGCCGCTATGGCATTGCTTAGAAACAAGCGAATTGCACACGCTGCAGCAGCGGGCAGCTGATGCCGAGCAGGAATTGTTCAAGCTTGGCATTACATTCACAGTCTACACCGAAAAGGATGCCATTGACCGCATCCTGCCTTTTGATGTGATCCCGCGCGTGATCACGGCGCAGGCTTGGTCGGTGATCGAGGCGGGCGTTAAGCAGCGCGTAAAAGCCCTCAATTTGTTCCTCCACGATATCTATCATGACCGGAAGATCCTGGCGGATGGCGTGGTTCCGGCTGCGTTGGTGTTGTCCCACGTCTGCTATCGGCCCGAAATGATCGGGCTGGACCTGCCATGCGGCACCCGGTTCAGATCGGATCGCGAGCGGCTCCGCAGCTTGTGATCAGATTTCGCACAACAGAGCAGGGTTGGCGCGGTCCGGCGTGCCAGTAAGGTGCCTGATCGGTTTGTCTTCGGCATCGGCAGCTGCGTCGGC
>JANNXS010000464.1:0-3960 GCA_031409695.1 Hyphomicrobiaceae bacterium | reverse complement strand
GTCGGCGCGGCCACAGCGCCGGGCACGCGGGCGTAAACGGTCTGATACGTCGCCACATCGGCTGCGTCCGTTTTGCGCTTCAGAGCGATATAAGGCGGCAACGGTGTTGTGCCGATGCGGGCAAGTGCGGCATCAAGTTCGGCCGCCGCGACCTCGAACACGAGCACCACTTCGCCCGCATCCAGTTTCGCATCGACCCGTGCCGTCAGTTCACCTGCACCGCCAAAGCGCACCAAATCACCGATCGCCAACCGCTTCCCCGGCCGCGCAAAGGCGCGCCATGTGCGGATATCGACGCGTTTGGTCAGGTTGAAGGCAACGCGCGCCATAATCCCTGCGCGGCCACGCACCCCCTCAAGCGCCGCGGGAATAACGCGTGTGTCGTTGAGCACAATGGCATCGCCGGGTCTGAGGAAGCCCGGGAGATCCCTGACAGTCAGGTCCTTGAACGGCCCACCCTCGATCGAGGCGGACGGCCGGACGATCAACATCCGCGCGGCATCGCGCGGCTCCACCGGACGCAACGCAATGCGCGCCTCGGGCAGTTCAAAATCAAATTGATCGACGCGCATTCCGGCTCAATAAAACAGTTTCCCGCCAAGTGCCACGATGGAGCCGAGCACAATCGCGACGGACAGCGCGAATGCGAGCGCGGCTCGCAAAGCGAGAGCACTTGCGAGTTCTGCCTCGGGTTGATCCTCATAGGCAGCCGCCGGTTTCGTACCCGTGATCATCGCCCGGATCAGCGGGTCCTTCTTGACTAGCCCGTACAGACTATTGGCAACGATGTGCAGCGCGACCAGCGGCAGGATAAACCAGTTGAACGCCCTTACATGCCAATACAACACGCGCTTTTGGTTTTCCTCGGACACCAGCTTGTAGAGCGGCCCCCAAGTCGTATCGTTGTGCTCGACGATCGTCAGGCCGAGCGTGGCCTGCGCCAACACGATCATCAACAGGCCTAGGATCATATAGGTCCCAAGTGGGTTGTGGCCGAGGAAGTGCCGGTCTCGGCCGCGTAAAAGATCCAGCCCGTAGGCGGCGGCCGTCCAGGGCCACGTGACAAACGCCGACCAGCGCGACGTCGATGAGCCAACAACGCCCCAGATGAGGCGGAAAACGATCAACACCAGAATGAAATAGCCATTGTAGCGGTGCCATTTCAGCGTCGTGTCGCCGAGCTTTTCAGCGAACTCTGAACTTGCCCAGGCACTAAGGATTGCCAGCACAAGCGACCAGTGAAAGGCCCGCGT
Source organism: Hyphomicrobiaceae bacterium (assembly GCA_031409695.1). GTDB lineage: Bacteria > Pseudomonadota > Alphaproteobacteria > Rhizobiales > Hyphomicrobiaceae > JABFRJ01. The sequence goes on along the minus strand of JANNXS010000464.1, from coordinate 2,707 downwards.
CGGCCAATCCCAAGCGCGCACGGTCGATGTTGCGGAAGACTGCATCTGCGGCCCCTATCACGTCACTAGAGAAAAGACGCTGGCCGCGTGGGCGGCGACCAGCGTCTCGCAGTCTTCAAACTTACCGGGCTCAAAGTCACGTTCTTCAGAGTGCTCAGAGCCAAAGCGTTCGCCGCGGCCTTATTGCGGCGCGCGATATTCTTTGTGGCAACCGCCGCAATTTGCGCCGATCTTGCCAAGTTCACCTTTCAGGCTATCGAGGTCCTTCACTGCTGCCTGCGCTGCCTTCGCGTCCCCAGACAACTTGTCAAAGCGCGCCATCACGTCAGCCTTTTTCTCGAACGCGACTGCAAGAACTTTAGTTTCGCCGACTTTTGTGTCGTCACCAAACAAGCCCTTGAGCTCAAGTGCTTTGGTTTCGATTGTCTTCAACGCGCCCTGAGCGGCGGCGTTATCAAATGGCGCTTCGCCTTTGGCCATCTTGGCCATGGTGCCAGTCGCGCCGCCGAGCGCCTTGAGTGCATCCTTGCGGGCGGTAATGCCGCCTGCGTTTTGTGCGTAGACAGCCGTTGCGCCGAGCGCGAAAGCCGCGACGACGGCGATGTAGCGAATCATAGGTAGTTCTCCATCGAGCGGAAACGAAGGCTTAGGGGGCCCGCCCCTGACAGCCCATCACTGGCAGGCCAGTCCCTGCAGTCATGTGCAGCCCTTGGTCGCACACAAACTCCAAAATATCGACCGCCGTGCCCAAGTAAATCTCCCGGTGGGTATTTCGTGCATGTTTCCGGCGCACTTTTTGTTGATCCAAGGCCGCAACAATCTTGGAATAAATTGCGCGTCCCGGCGTTTGCGTGCAACCTAGTCTGAAACGCCGTCACTCTGAGGGGTCGACAATGGACCATCAACGACGCGCAATTGCAGACGAAATCCCGCGCCTCAGGCGTTATGCGAGGGCACTCAGCGGTTCGGAAATCGATGCCGATGACCTCGTACAGGAGACATTGACCCGAGCCCTCAGCCATCTCGTGCAATGGACGTCAGGTGAAAACCCGCGCAAGTGGCTGTTCTCTATTTTGCACAACCACTACGTGGACGGATTGCGGCGCTCAACCCGGGCGCCAGCCCACGTTAGTATCGATGCCGGGGAATTTACGCCTGTTTCGCTCGGCGCCGATGCCGGCATCAGGCGCGATCTCGACCAGGGGCTCCAGGCGCTATCGGAGGATCAACGGCAGGTTCTGTTGCTGGTCGGACTTGAAGGGCTGAGCTATGCCGAAACAGCTGACATTCTTGAGATTCCCATCGGCACCGTAATGTCTCGGCTGGCGCGCGGCCGTGAAAAGCTGCGCCACGAGATGATGTGCGATATCGGCCCAGACGATGTCCCCCTGGACGGTGTCCCGGTCGGCGCAGCGATCCGCGTCAGGAGTGCAAGATGAGCGAACCATCTTTGAACGTGTCGTTCGTCGGGGACGCCGAGCTGCATGCTTACCTGGATGGGGAGCTCACGGCGCAGGCTCTACCTCAGATCGAAGCGCGTCTACTTTTGGAGGTAAACGCCCGTATCTTGATGAAATCACTCAAAATACAACGAAATGCACTGCAGAAAAAGTACCCGTTGCCCGACGACTGCCCCAAGACCAAGGCAATGATAAACGCGGTGCTGGGCAAGCTCACGTGAGCAGGCCATCTGGTCTAGGACCGCCCGCCTCAGCTCGACACGGCCTCAGATCTCCACTGGTCAGGCCATAAAAACCTCGCTATAGGATGCCGAGCATTGGTCGGCTAGCATTGCAAAATGCTGGTTCAGGAACTTTGAGCCGGACGCATAGAGCCGGGTGTTTTGTCGGAGAAGTGGTCGTGGCAGTTCCTAAGAAAAAAGTCTCACGCATGAAGCGCGGGTTCCGCCGCTCTGCAGATGCATTGAAGATTCCGGCCTATATCGAAGACGCTGATTCGGGTGAGTTGCGCCGCAACCACCACATTGATCTGAAATCAGGCAAGTACCGCGGCCGCCAGATCCTGCCGCCGAAGACCGACGTATGACGGCTCAACACAACCGTAACGAGAGCAGTGTTAAATGAGACGCTAAGCGCTTAATCGCTTTGCTTTAATTTGCGCGGCAGAGCTGGAGGTTTCATGTTTCGCAGTTTGCGCCTCCTGCCGCTCACTTTGGTACCACTATTGATCTACAACCTGCTCGCGTTGACGGTGGCTGGCCCTGAAGCCGGCGCTTGGTTTACGGCGGAGCGTTTTACGGTCCCGCTGCCACCCGGCGGCGTCTGGCGGGTTTCTATTGGCGATCTCCTTCTGTTTGTTACTTTAGTCGCTTTGTTCGTCGAGCTGCTGAAATCGACGTCAACTGCGACCGTCGTAATGCTCGATCATATGTTGGCAATGCTGATCTTCATCATCTGCTTGGTTCAGTTTCTCGTCGTCTACAGGTGCGGAAATTCCGTCTTTTTCGCACTGATGATCGCAGCTTTGATCGACGTCGTCGCTGGCTTCACAATCAGTATGCGGGTTGCCGGTCGCACCGTTGGAATTGGCGGCTAGAGCATTTTTCGACGAAGTGGCCTTCCGGTTCGTCGAGGAAAATGCGACCAAGCAACCACTTAGAGCTCGAGTCCGTGCCCGAAGGATAGGCACGTCCTCTAGGTTGCCTCCGAGTTGCTTTATGACCGCTGACAAGTCGTCATAATTCTGC
>JANNXS010000463.1:0-10416 GCA_031409695.1 Hyphomicrobiaceae bacterium | reverse complement strand
CCCGCTGCATCGCCGGCACAACCCGCAAGGGCGCCACCCGCAAGACCGGCGAGCAGGACCATGGCGCGTGCGCGGGCGAAGTGCATCACTTCACCAACGGTTGCAGGTAGGCATCAAAACCGGCAGCGGTTGGTTCTTTGTCGAATTTCTTGCCATTGATCACAAAGGTCGGTGTACCCTCGATCTTGGCGGCTTTCTCAAAGACTTCGGACTCGGCGATGATCGTTTTTGCTGTTGCCTCGTCGGCCAGGCACGCCTCCATGTCGTCTTGTTTCATGCCGAACTGACGGCCGATCTTGAACAACTCCTCAAGCGGGTTCGATTTGTCGGACAGCCAAATCTGTTGCGTCTTGTAGAGCACGCCGAGCATGTCGCCGCGCTTGTCTTTGGCGCAGCGCGCAAGCATGGCAGCGCCCACGGCCAAATCATCGAGCGGGAAGTCGCGATAGATGAACTTTACTTTGCCCGTGTCGATGTAGGTCTGCTGAAGATGCGGCAGGACGTTTGTGTGAAAGCTTCCGCAATGGCCGCAGGTCAGCGACGCGTACTCCTCAATCGTGATCGGCGCGTCGTGCTTGCCGAGCACGAGATCTGGCAGTGGAGTTGTCGCCTGAGCGTTCGCGCCAGATCCTACGAGCGAGCAAAGGGCCGCGCCAGAACCAGCAAGCAGGGCTGAGCGTCTTGAGATGAGCATCTGATCAGCTCTTGGTTAGAACGGCATCAATGGCCTTGGACATGCCATCGACCGTCGATTCGCCATCTTTCAGACGGCGACCGTTGAGGAAAAACGTCGGTGTTGAACTGACGCCAAAGGTCTTGGACGCATGCTCGCGTGAGGCTTCAACGGCTTTGGTCAAAGCATCGTCGGTCAGGCACTTGTCGAAGGTTTCTTGTGTGAAGCCAGCTTGCTGGGCGATTTTGAATAGCTCAGCGATGCGGTTCGAACGGGTGAACGCCCATTGCTCTTGGCGGGCGAACAAGATGCCCGACATCAGGTACGCATTTTCAATTTTGTCTTTGCCAGCGCAACGGGCGAGCATGGAGGCGGCGGTGGCCCAATCGTCGAGCGGAAACTCGCGGAGCAGAAAGCGTGCCTTGCCGGTGTCGACATACTTTTCTTTGATGGTTGGGAACACCTTGGTGTGAAAAGTCGCGCAATGGCCGCAGGTCATCGACGCATACTCGACGATGGTCGCTGGCGCATCGACTTTGCCAAGGATCAGATCCGGCAAACCGGGAACCGCCCGCATAAGATCTTCGACGGCCACCGTCTCGGGGCCAGCGGGCTTGCGCTGGGCAAGCGCCGGGCGGGCGGCAAGCATAGCGCCGGCTGTTGCCAGGAGGTGCCTGCGATCAAGGACAAGGGGGTGGTGCTTCAAGCTCACGGCGGCAGGCTCCAAGTCAGGAGAGGCGGTACATTTAATTGTCGGACATACGATTGTTCAGCGCTAGCACAGCTTTGTCGGCGCCACTAAGGCACAAAAGATCACGCCACGGGATCGTGAACACCCGGATGGAGCCAAAAGGCTGCCGCCACACCGGTGGCGACAGCCTTTGTACGAGAACCCCTGTTAGCTTTCAGCTCGCAAAGCGGGCGTCACCAGTTCACTGGTGGACCCACATTTCGACCGACGCCTCACCGCCAAACGTCGGCTTTGATTGGTGCTCAATTGTGATGCTTTCGACACGTCGCCCATCGGCGCCCGGACGTGACGGAAGCGTGATTTCCTGGCTCGTCTCATTGCGGCGCAGCGATTGGCGGAACTCGACGCGTTGGGTATCGCCGTTTCCGAACTTGAACGAGACGCTTCTGATTTCATCTTCGCCATTGCGAACGAAGAAACGAACCCGTTTGATGCGCCCGAAACGCTCACCGACAGTGTAGGTGTCATTGTCGCGACGGAACATCGATGCCGTGGCTGTGCCAGCCAACAGCCAGCCGGGATCCCGGCCTTCGCCACGCAACCACTTCTCGGCCACTTCACCCCACACTTCGACCTTGGCCTGTGTGCCGCCGCGGCGCGACGATGAATAGGTAAGTTCGATATTCTCGATCAGTTGCGGCTTATCGAGCGCCAATTCGGCAGTTCGCTCGTCGGCGCGGATGCGCTGGTTGACGGGGAAGTCTTGCGTGTCACCGTTGACATATTTCACCCGCAGGTCGCGCAAAAACACGTCGTTGCCGCGCACGCGCAGGGCGATTTTGTCGAAGCGGCCCCGCTCGCGGCCGACATAAATCGTGTCGCGGTCGCCACCGATGCCTGCCTGTTCAACGCCGAACAGGACCCAATTGGCTGGGAGGCCTCCGCGCTGGACGCCGATCGGGCTGCGACCTGGGCCGTCACGGTCCGGGCCCCGAGGACCTTCAGCGACGGGCGGTCGGCCGCCCCCGCGTTCAACGATATCGCCAAGAAGCACGAGGCGTGCGGTCCGGCGCCAATCTCGATCCTGCTGGAAGCTGACGCGCACTTCGCGAATAAGGCGTGCCCCACCTTCAAGGTCGATCGGCTCTGTCGTCTCACCGGGACGCATCAGGCGACGGATTGGGATCTCGTTCTGGGTGCCATTCTCGTAGATCACCCGAAAGCCAGCGACGAAGATCGGATCGTCGAGCACCTGGAGCCGGATGGCAGTGTGACGGCCCTCGAAGCGGCCGACGGGGAGTGTGATGCTGTTTGTGCCGGGCGCAACCCGACGATTATCGAGTTCCTGCCACTGCTCCTGACGGAATTCGCCCCAGCGGCGTTGGGCATCGGCCGTGCCGGTGAGCACTGACCCGGCAACAAGTACGGCTGCGGCGGTCCGCATCGCATAACGCAAGACTGACATTGGATACTTCCTCCCATCGTCGTCGCTCGACCCGCGATGACTGCATACGGACGTAACACTTAAGCTTTGGCTGAGACAATATCGTGTCGGTGACATGAGCCAGCGATGAAACTGCTTGTTTTGATGGGTACGTATCCTGCCATCTGCGCCTTTCGGGCGCCCTGGCATTAAGCCACCCTGTCATTTGTCCCGTCGGGTTTGAAATCGTGTTCTGGGCTGAATGCGTGCATCATCAGGGCTTGGCAGGCCCTGACATTGGGACTAAAGGGTTTGGACGCGTGAGTTTTGCCACCATAGCTCAGTTGGTTAGAGCGCCGGATTGTGGATCCGGAGGTCCCCGGTTCAAGCCCGGGCGGTGGTACCACAATTTCAGTGGCTTAAGCCTGTTTTCCTGTACGCGCTTTCGGCGTTTCGTGTTTGGGCACGCAACTGACGGAATCCGCCCTGCAGCAAGTTGCCCGTCTGCAAAATAAAACCCACTCCCTAAGTTCCAAGCGTGAACCGCCGACGCCTACTTTTTGACCTCTTGGCTAAGACTGTGGCGCGGTTTGCATCTGTTACACTTGTGCAATGTCAACGGCCGTGAGTAGCTCTGTGTCTTCACTCGGCGGGGGACAAGGCATGATTGGTTTCGTACTGCGTCGCCTTTTGCTGGGTTTGATGGTTGCCCTCACCGTCATGACGCTTGCGTTCGTGTTGACCCGGCTGTCGGGTGATCTCGCAATCTCGATTGCCGGCCCGCAAGCGACCCAGGCGGATCTCGATATCATCCGTAAGGCGTACGGTCTTGATCGGCCGCAGTACGTGCAGTTCCTCGACTGGGTTTGGCGCGCCATACAGGGCGACTTTGGCCAAAGCTATTTTTTCAAGGATAGCGTCGCCAACCTGATCGCCAAGCGGATGCCGATCACACTGACCCTTGGCCTTGTTGGCCTCAGCCTTGCGCTGATTGTCTCGATCCCACTCGGCATCATGGCAGCGCTACGCGAGAACAGCTGGATCGATCGCGGCGTCACCGTCGTCACCATGTTGGGTCAGGCCATCCCGAGTTTCTGGCTGTCGCTGATGTTGATGATCTATCTCGGGTTGCATCTCGGTCTACTGCCAATTTCTGGCACGGGAACATGGCAGCACCTGGTCATGCCTGGCATCGTACTCGCGTTCACAGCAATTCCGGCGCTGACCCGTCTAACGCGCTCCGGCATGATCGAGGCAATGGCGTCGGACTACATTCGGACCGCACGTGCGAAAGGCCTGTCGCGCTGGAGCATCGTGTTCAAGCATGCCCTACGCAACGCGGCCATTCCGGTCGTCGCGATCGCGGCTGTACAGCTCGGCTTCATGCTTGGTGGATCGATTGTCATCGAAACAGTCTTTGCCTTGCATGGCGTCGGCTATCTTGCCTGGGAGAGCATCGGCAAGAACGATTTCCCGGTTGTGCAAGCCGTGGTGATGATTCTTTCGATCATCTATATCGGGTTGACGTTATTCGCTGACATTCTCAACGCGGTCCTCGATCCAAGATTGAGGAGCGCATGAGCAACCCTGTCGTCGTTCTCCCAGCCGCGGCGGCCCGCATCGGTACATTGGGTTTCGCCGCTGGCGTCATCATCGTCAGCGTGATTGCGGCCGCTGCCATCTTTGGCAATGCGCTCATCTCGCACGACCCATTTGTGCAGGACCTCGGCAAGCGACTGGTGCCGCCGTTCTGGATGGAGGGAAACCGGCCAGAGCATCTGCTCGGCACCGACCAACTCGGGCGCGACTATCTGGCCCGCCTTGTCTATGGCGCGCGTATCTCGCTGATGATCGGTATTCTGACTGTCATCACCTCGGGGCTGATCGGCACCACCCTTGGAGTAATTGGCGGCTATTTCGGCGGTCGGGTCGACGATTGCGTGCTGTTTGCCATCACCTGCCGCCTGTCGATCCCGGTTGTGCTGGTGGCGCTGGCCGTGGTTGGGCTCATGGGATCGAGCCTGACGCTGGTGGTGCTGACGCTTGGGCTACTGCTGTGGGACCGCTTCGCCGTCGTGGCGCGATCCACCACCATGCAAGTGCGGTCGCTCGACTATGTCAGTGCAGCCTGGTGCGCTGGCGCCTCTACCTTCCATGTGCTCACCCGCGAGATTCTACCGAATATCGCCAGCCATCTCGCCGTGGTCGGCACGTTGGAGATGGCGCTCGCCATCCTGCTCGAGGCGGCGCTGTCGTTCCTCGGCCTCGGGGTGCCGCCACCGCTGCCGTCGTGGGGGCTGATGATCGCAGAGGGTAAGGACTATATGTTCTTCTCAGCTTGGGTGATCATGATCCCCGGCGCGGCACTGTTCACGCTGATCCTCGGCATCAATCTGGTCGGCGATGGCCTGCGCAACCTGCTCGGCACGGAGAAGTCGAGATGAGCGCGTTGCTGGAAGTCGAGGACTTGGAAGTTTCGTTTGGCGGGCGCACGGCTGCCGTGCGCGGTGCTTCGTTCAAGGTCGAGCGCGGGCAGACGCATTGCATCGTCGGCGAGTCCGGCTGCGGCAAGTCTGTCACGGCGCTGGCAATCATGAACCTGTTGGCCAAGGGCGGCAAACGCACAGCCAAGCGCATCGCGCTCGGCGGACAGGATCTACAGCCTCTGTCGGATCGCGAGATGTCGAAGATACGCGGCAACAAAATGGCGATGATTTTCCAGGAGCCAATGACGTCGCTCAATCCAGCATATACCGTCGGCTCGCAGATGTCGGAGGTGATGCGTCGGCACAAGGGTTCGACGCGCACGCAAGCGCTCGATCGTGCCGTCGAATTGATGACCCGCGTCGGCATCACGGCGCCGGATCTGCGGCTTGGACAATTCCCGCATCAGCTGTCTGGCGGCCTGCGCCAACGTGTGATGATCGCCATGGCGCTGATGTGTGATCCGGAGCTGCTCGTCGCAGACGAGCCGACAACGGCACTCGATGTCACGGTGCAGGCGCAGATCCTGCGGCTGCTGGCCGGCATCCAACGTGAAATGGGGCTCGCCATTTTGCTGATCACGCATGATCTTGGCGTTGTTGCGCGCATCGCCGATCAGGTGTCGGTCATGTACGCAGGTGAAGTGGTGGAGCGTGCGCCGGCCGCCGAACTCTTCAGCGTACCTCAGCACCCCTACACCCGCGGCCTGCTGAACTGCGTGCCGATCCCCGGCAAGGTGCGCCGTGACCAGCCGCTCGGCTCCATCCCGGGTGTGGTGCCAACGATCCAACCTGGGTTCACCGGTTGCGCCTTTCGCTCACGCTGCAGCTATGCTGAAGCCTCATGCGCATCGTCGATCACGCGACGTAAAGCCACGCAAACCCACGACTATCTCTGTCGACTGGCCCCTGGTGAGTTGGGCAACAGTGACCTCGCCGAGAGGCAGCCTGCATGAGCAAGCCTTCGACAAGCACGGCCATAGACCTGCGTAGCGTCAGGCGCGTATTTCGCGTGAAATCGGGCATGTTTGCGCCGGAGCGGCACGTCATTGCAGTCGACGACGTGTCGTTCAGCGTGCCGGCCGGCAGCGTGCTCGGCATCGTCGGCGAATCCGGCTGCGGAAAGTCGACATTGGCGCGGCTCATTCTCGGTCTGCTGGCGCCGACATCGGGCTCGGCCCTGGTCGACGGCCGGCAGCTGTTCGATCTCGATCGCAAAGCGCGCGCACGGCTCATTCAACCCGTGTTCCAGGATCCGTTCTCCTCGCTCAACCCGCGCCAGACCATCCGCGATATCGTCTCTCTCCCGCTGCTCGCCCAAGGCACGTTCTCGTCGCCTGAGATCGAACGGCGCGTGGCCCAGATGCTTGAGCGTGTCGGTTTGTCGACTGAACAGGGCGGTCGCATGCCATCGCAACTTTCCGGCGGCCAACGCCAGCGAGTCGCCATCGCGCGCGCCTTGGTTCTGGAGCCGCGCATCGTCATCTGCGACGAGCCGACCAGCGCGCTGGACGTCTCGGTCCAGGCGCAGATCCTGAACTTGCTCGCGGACCTCCGCCGTGAACTCGGTCTCACCTACTTGTTCATCAGCCATAACCTCGCCGTCGTCGAGCATGTGGCGAGCGAGGTGGCCGTCATGTACCTCGGTCGCATCGTCGAAAAAGCAGACACCGACCAGTTGTTCCGTGCGCCCCGCCACCCCTACACGCAAGCGCTGCTCGCAAGCGTCCTCACGCCCGAACCCGGCAAGGGCGTGCCTGACGTCGGCCTTGGTGACAGTATGCCTGATCCAGCCAACATCCCGCCGGGTTGCCGATTCCATCCGCGCTGCCGCATCGCCATCGATCGCTGCCGTAGCGAGGCGCCGAAGGCCATGGCTCATTCGCAACACGGAATGGTAGAGTGCCATCTGGCGCCCGCCTAGACTTGGCTTAGTAACCGTAGCTTCGGAGGACAACATGCGCATGCGAGCAAGGGTTGGACGTTCAGGACTGGGGTTCGCGGCGTTGACCGCAACGTTGCTTGCAGCCGCCGCCCCTGCGTCGGCTCAGAAGTCGGCGGACACCTTGCGCATCGTCATGCGCGATGCGCTGCCGAACATCGACCCCTACTTTAACAACCTGCGCACTGGCCTTGTTATGCATCACCAGGGCTGGGACACATTGGTGCAGCGCGACCCGGCGACGTTCGAGATTAAACCGCTGCTTGCAACGGAATGGTCGTTCGTCGACGATAAGACCATCGATTTCACACTGCGCGCTGGTGTGAAGTTCCACGACGGTTCACCGTTTACGGCGGATGATGTGGTTTACACACTCAATCTGGTGTCTGACCCGACCTCCAAAGTGTCCACTCCAGCCAACCACAACTGGATCGAAAAGGCCGAAAAGACAGGTGATCTCTCCGTGCGCGTGAAGTTAAAGCGCCCAAACCCGGCGGCGCTCGAATACTTCGCACTGCCGACACCGATCTATCCGAAGGCCTATCGCGAAAAAGTGGGACCAGAAGGCTATGCCAAGGCGCCAATCGGTTCGGGCCCGTATAAGGTGACGAAGGTTGAGCCCGGCGTGTCGATCGATTTCGAACGCTTCGCCGACTATTGGGAGGGCAGCCCGAAGGGCAAGCCCGCCATCTCAAAGCTGAACGTCCGCTTTGTGCCAGACGCAACGACAGAAATGACGGAACTCTTGGCCGGTCGCGCCGATTGGATCTGGAACATGAATCCGGATCAGTTTGATAACATCAACAAGTTGCCGACCGTGCAGTCAGTGCGCAAAGAAGCGATGCGCGTTGGCTTTATGGACATGGATTCCGCGGGACGCTCCGGTAAGGAGAACAACCCGATGATGAACCTGAAAGTGCGCCAGGCCGTCTGGCACGCCATCGATCGTCAGGCGATAGCTGAAAAGCTCGTGACAGGCGGAAGCCGCGTGCCACCGGCTCCGTGTTTTCCACCGCAATTCGGCTGTGATGGCGAGGCGGCGGTAAAATACAACTATGATCCGGCAAAGGCGAAGGCCCTTCTGGCAGAAGCCGGCTACCCCAACGGCTTCGACCTAGAGTTGACCAGCTACGTGCTGCCACAATGGGGATCAGCCGTGCAGAACTATCTGCAGGCCGTCGGCATCCGCGCGAAGCTCAATCAGCTTCAGGTGGCAGCTGTGATCCAGCGTTCGATGGCCGGTGAATTGCGCGCCCAGCTCGGCAGCTGGGGCAGTTTCTCGATCAACGACGTGTCGGCCATTATGCCAAATTACTTCGATGGCGGCTCACAGGACTATGCTCGCGATCCCGAAATAACCAAGCTGATCGTCGAAGGCGGTTCGTCGACCGATCCGGCGGTGCGCAAGAAGGCCTATTCTGCTGCCATCAAACGCATCACCGAGCAGGCCTTGTGGCTGCCGCTGCACACCTATGTAACGACCTACGGCTTCACGAGACAGCTGGACTTCACGCCCTACTCCGATGAGCTGCCGCGCTTTTATCTGGCCAAGTGGAAGTAAGCGCGCACCTAGCCGAGAGGCGCGAAGCTGACGAACCCATCCGATGATTGGCCTCGGTGCGGTCGCCCTATCAATCGCGCGCGGATACCCATCGGTCGATAAATATGACCGCTGGTGTCAGAGCAGGTTTGCGCGGCTCTCACTTGTGCCACAGGACACGCCATAGGCTATTCGTACTCCACCTGTCGAAGTCTCGGTTTCAGCGCGTCACGCAACCAATCTCCGAGCAGGTTTACCGACAACGTTGTGGCATTGCCCTTTGGATACGAAGATCCTCAGTTTACGTCCGGGGTTGGTACCGCGACTTCAAGGACTTGCCTGTTTTGTAGCCGTCAGCCTCGACCGACTGCCGCAATCGCGGCGAGATAGTCACGGTACTCGCTGTTTCCAAGCCGTCCGATGGCCGCCACGAACGCATCGTCGGTGATGAAGCGCATGCGCCACGCGACCTCCTCGGGAACGGCAATCTTGAAATTCTGGCGTTCCGCGAGTGTGCGCACGAACTCAGCAGCACCGATCAGGCTGTCGGGCGTGCCGGTGTCGAGCCACGCGAAGCCGCGCCCCATCTGTTCGACGCGAAGCGTCCCGCGGCTCATATAGTGCCGCAGCACATCTGTGATCTCAAGTTCGCCCCGCGCTGACGGCTTGAGGGCGGCCGCAATGTCAACGACCTCGGGATCGCAAAAGTACAATCCCGTCGCGGCCCAGTTGGATTTGGGGTGTTTAGGCTTCTCTTCGATTGAGACCGCTGTCATGTCACGATCAAACTCGACAACGCCGTACCGTTCGGGATCCTTCACATAGTAGGCATAGACCGTGGCGCCGGTGCGCGGTTCGCGGCCCTTCGCGAGGAGGTCGGAGAGCCCGTTTCCATAAAAAATATTGTCCCCCAGGATCAGGCAGGAGGAATGGCCTTTGATAAAATCCCGGCCGATCACGTAGGCCTGCGCAAGGCCGCCGGGATGCGGTTGTTCGGCATAGCTCAGGTTGATCCCCCAGTCGCTGCCGGAACCCAGAAGTTGCCGGAAAAGCGGCAAATCGCGCGGCGTGGAAATGACTAGGATGTCCCTGATTCCGGCCAGCATCAGCGTGGTCAAAGGATAATAGATCATCGGCTTGTCATAGATGGGCATCAGCTGCTTCGACATGACGAGAGTCATGGGATGCAAGCGCGTGCCGCTGCCTCCTGCGAGGATGATGCCTTTCACGAGACCTCCGACCGGCTAGTAGTGTTAGATGCATGGCCTTTGACGGCGGAGCACTTTGAAAATCTGGATCATAGGAGAACTTGAATGAATTTTGTCTGCAGCGCGTAGCAAGCGCCTGTCACTTGTGACGACGCGGTAGATTAAGCTCGGTCGCGAAGTAGGCGATCGTCCGCTCAAGCCCCTCGCGCAATTCGATTGCCGGCCGCCAATCGAGCACTTCAGCTGCCAGCGAGATATCCGGCCGGCGCTGGCGTGGATCGTCGTGGGGAAGTGGCCGTGTCACGAGGGTCGATTTCGAGCCGGTGAGCTCAATCACGAGCTCTGCGAGTTGCCGCATGGAGAACTCGCCGGGATTTCCGAGGTTGACCGGGCCAGTCACCCTGTCTGGGCTGTTCATGAGCCTGACAAAGCCATCGATGAGGTCGTCGACGTAAC
>JANNXS010000462.1:0-7027 GCA_031409695.1 Hyphomicrobiaceae bacterium | reverse complement strand
CTGGCCCTCAGCTTTACGGCCTACTGCCTGTAGGAGCCGCTGTTGAAAGAGCGCCGCTAAGCGCGGCTCTATGGCGCGCGGTTTGCTGCCTATCGCGCGCGTACGCCGTATGTCGTGCCGCGCGCTGTGACGTTGAAATCCGACATCGACGTATCGGAGACGCGCTCATGAAAATCGCCGCCTTGCCTTTGACCGCGTTGTTGTTTGGCGCGGCCCTGATGGTTGGGACGGCGGTGGTCGCGCTGATTGCACGGCAACTGCTGATGCCGGCAATCAATTCGGCGCGCGACAGCGGGGCGAAAGGCCGATTTGACCGGCTGCACGGGCTGTCGGTTGCTCTCAACATGGTTCAACTGGCTGCCGTCGTATGGGCGCTGGTTCGCTTGGCCTAAACAAACGAGGCGTGGATCATGCCAGATACGGAATTCCGGTTTCCACCGGATGCCTTCACGAAATCAGACCGGGGCGACGATGCAGCGTTTTACGCGCAACCGCGTCTGGTCAATCATATCGATGCGGCGGCGGTCGCGGCACTCAGCACGTTTTACGGCGCTCAACTGCCGTTGAGCGGGCGCATCCTCGACCTGATGTCCAGTTGGGTGAGCCACCTTCCTGCAACGGTGACAGGTGACGTGGTCGGGCAGGGCATGAACGCGGCCGAACTGGCGGCCAACCCGCGCCTTCAGCATTGGGTCACGCAAAATCTTAACGCGCAACCAACTCTTCCATTCGACAGCCAGAGTTTCGATGCCGTCGTGTGTTGCGCGGGTGTGCAGTATCTCCAGCAGCCCGACGCCGTGTTTGCCGAATTGGCACGCGTGCTGCGCCCAGGTGGCCCCTGCATCGTTAGCTTCTCGAACCGTTGTTTCCCAACCAAGGCGGTTGCGATTTGGCGTGCCCTTAACGGAGCTGGTCATGCCGAACTGGTCGCGTTGTATCTCCGTCGCGCCGGCTTTGAACGCGCCACGTCCCACGTGTTGCGCGATGGAGCATGCAGCGATCCGCTGACAGCCGTGATTGGATATCTGCCAGGCAAACCCAGCGCGCTCGAGCCCAGCTGAAACTCACGGTCCGAGGACCCCACTCAGCGCGCTGCACGCCTCACTGTGCCTTGATGCCGTTCTCGCGCACGACTTTGCCCCAGGCGGCGATTTCCTTTTTGAAGAACGTGTCCAATGCTGCCGGACCGCCGAGGACGAGGGTCATTTCCTGCGTTTCGGTGAGTCGCTTGGCGATCTCTGCTTCAGCGAGCGTATCGCGGATCGCCGCTTCGACTTTGCCGATCACGTCGGCCGGTGTGCCTTTGGGTGCGAACACGCCCCACCACGCTTCGGCTGTGAAGCCCGCAAAACCAGCCTCGATGGCCGTTTGTGTGTCCTTGTAGCGGTCCATGCGCTTGGCACCGAGCTGCATGACGGGGCGCACGGTGCCGCCGGCGATGTGCGAGGCGACCAGGGCTGCTGAACCGCAAACCAATTCCACGTGGCCGCCGACGAGGTCGTTCATGGCCGGACCACCGCCGCGGTAGGCGATGTGGGTGATCTCAACGCCTGCCTGTTTGGCAAGCAATGTCATGGCGAGATGGCCGATGGTGCCGATACCGACCGAGCCATACGTGACGGAGCCGGCCTTTGCCTTGGCGGCCGCGACCACATCCGCGAAGGATGTGTAGGGTTTGGTGGCGCCCGTCGCGACCACATAGGGCGCGGTGCCAACCAGAAACACAGGCACCAGATCTTTCTCGACATCCAATGACGGTTTGTCGAGGATGGCCGGGATGACGGCGTGACTATCAAAGGTGATCAACAGCGTGTTGCCGTCTGGCGCGGCCTTGGCCACTTGGGCGGCGCCGATGGAGCCGGCCGCGCCGGGTTTGTTTTCAATAATGACGCTGCGGCCAAGTCGCTTTTCAAGGCCTGGCTGCAGCATGCGCGAGAGGGCGTCGGTCGAGCCACCGGGCGGGAAGGGCACGACGATCGTGGTCACGTTTCCTTGAGCGAAAGCGGGTATAGCGGACGCGGTCAGGCCAGCACTGGCGGTTGCGAGCAAGGTGCGGCGATTCATTGTAGTCATGGACGTTTCCCTGAGATAACCCGACAATTCTTGGTTCCGCGTTTGATCGCGGTTTCAAACGGCCGACCCTGGTCCGAAGCCCGAGCCGGGTTTGCGGTACTCCGCACGCGGCGGGCTGAAGATGTCAAGCACGCGCGCGCCATCGGGCCCAGCTTTCATGGTGTGTGGCACATGGCCCGGCGTGCGCCAGAAATCACCCTTTTTAACAGCGATCTCTTCGCCGCCTTGGTAGCGGATCGCCGAGCCCTCCAGCAGCACGCCCCACTGCTCCTCGGGGTGGTGGTGCATGGTGCCCATGGCCCCCGGCGCGATGGTGACGATCGACAGCATGGCTTGGTCGCCGGGGAAAATGCGGGTCGACACGCCGGGTGCCAATTCTCGTAGGAGGCCGTCGGTTGGCGTGTTGAGGTTGTGGAATTCGGGATGTTGGGAGACGGGCTGCTGAGACATGGGTGCGCGATAGTCCCTTTGGCTGTTGTGGCTTTCCAACGATACTTTTCACGCTCTTGCCCGGACGTCGAGCCCCCATGTGGGCACTCAATCAGAGACATGAGTGCCGCTTGCCGTCGGCCTATCCCCTGCGTAAACGCATCGACCATGATTGATCCCGTTCAGCCAGTCGAAGACCGCATCGCACAGGATGGCATCGCCCGCCCGCGGTCGTTGGCGGCGGTCGTTGGCGGCGCAGCGGTGACGGCTGAGGCCGCCCGTCGTGCACTCTCAGGCGCAGGTCCGGAGGCGGACTATCTGCGCTTTGGCGCACTCGTGCTGGGCGCGGCGCTGCTGTTCACCATCGGCGGCATCTTCATGAAGTTGAGCGACGGCGCGACCAAGCCGCTCGTCAGTTGTGTGATGGCCATCTTCTTTGTGGCGGGCGCGATTCTTCAGGCCATCGCCATGCGCGGCGGTGATCTCGGCGTGGTTTACGTGATTGTGCTTGGCGTCGAGGCCGTGTTGGCCATGGCTTTCGGCTGGTATTTTTTCGCCGAAAGCCTGTCCCTTTGGAAGATCGGCGGCGCAGCGCTCATTGTGCTTGGAATTGCTACACTCCGGTTCTCTTGAGGGGCTGGCCCCGACGGGCTGGTCCCGACGGGCAAAAAACATGACCGCTGGTCTTACTCGGCTGTCATTGAAACGCTGCCGAACGGCGCCAGTGTGAAGGTGAATGTTTCGCCCTGTGATATCGGCAACGTCGGGATCACACTGCCGGTGATAACCACCATGCCAGCCTTCAGTGGCCGACCGCGTGTGGCCGCGAGGTTTGCGACCCAGGCCAACGCACCCATGGGGTCGTCGGTCATGCCTGTGCGCCCCGACCCGCCCTCGATCGCAAGTGATCCGGTCAAGCCATTCAGATCAAGATCCGCCGGCAGTGTTTTCTCCGCTCCGAGCACAATACCGCCATTCCAAGCATTGTCAGCGATGAGAGAGGCAGCCTTGGTTTCCTTGTAAACGGCGCGTCGGTCCTCGATCAGTTCAAACGCCGGCATGACCGCCGCGACCGCACTGCGCACAGTGCCGCGATCGTAGGGTTCATCGGCCGACGGCAGATCACGCCCAAGCCGCACCGCAAGCTCGCACTCGATCACCAGATTGACGAAACCCTCGCGGGCGATGGTAGCAGGCGTCGCATGGATTCGTTTGGCAAAGATCATGCCTCCGCAGGGGTGATCGATCCCCATCAACTCCTGCATGATCTTGGTGGTTGTTGCGATCTTCAGGCCGGCGACAGGACCGCGGGCGACCTCCCACAACTGCGCAAGCTTTTCCTGGACGGCGTAGGCATCGTTGATCGAGCGTGGAGCGATGTCCGGCGGCAGATTTGCGTACACGGCCCGCGTGCGATGGGCATTGTCGATGAAATGGGCCGCTTTTGTCGCATCAAAAACCATGTCGGGCCTCCGCGTTAGTGGACGACGAAATCTATAACCGCCGAATAGCCTAGCATGAACGACTGACCCGAACAGTCGGGAAACAGTTTCAATAGAGAGGCTTTGCGTACGTACTGGCAACGGCCTAAGTCGTGGGTTAGCACGTTGACGGTAGGGCACGCGGCATACCTGAGCGCATAAATGCGCCGCTTGCACACTATGAGGGAGCCAGAGACAGTGAATTCCCAAGGCCGCGGCGAGAGCACTGTCACGGGCGGGGCTCACCTTGCCCGGCGCAGCGCTTTGCTTAAGCGTATCCACGCCCTAAGCTTTCACATCGATCTGCTGGTCGTCGAGGACAAGGCCCAGGACGCGAACTTCATCACGAAACCCCTTAGCAGCCTGTTTGGTCAAAAGGCGACCGTCACAGTCGCCCCAACGGTTGACGCTTTGAAATCGGCCCTGGCGGCAAACAGCTATGCGGTCATCGTTCTGGATGACAACATGGACGCGGGTCAAAACGCCGAGACCACGCTGCCCCTGATCAAGGCTGGTGGACACACTGGGCCAATCTTACTGGTATCAGGCCTGTTCACGCAGGCGCGCCGCGCAACCTTGAAGCGTCTTGGTGCCGATGCCGTCCTCAGCAAAGACGAGCTCGATAGCGTCGAACTCGGCGAGCGTGTCCTGTTGTCCCTCGGATACTCTGGGGCGTAAACAAAAACTGGACGGGTGCAGGCTAGAGCGCTTTCCACCTGACAAGCGTCAGTTAACGCACTCTAGATGTCTCGTGTCTCGCAGGATGTGCTCCAAACCGATTTCCACTTTTGTTGGAAAATGCTCTGTTATCGCAGTGGCCCGACCTGCACTTGCAGCTTGCCGAAGTTGTCACCGCGCAGCAGCCCAATGAACGCATTGGGCGCGTTTTCCAGTCCCTGGACGATGTCCTCACGGTACTTGATGGCACCTGAGCGCACCAAGCCACCCATGAGCTTGCGCGCCGGCTCATACTTCGGCGCGAAGTCCGAAACGATAAACCCACGCATTGTCACCCGCCGGCAGACGAAGAAGCCGGGCAGCCGTGGCGCCATCTCCACGCCGGTCGCGTTGTATTGTGAGATGGCGCCGCACAGCGCAATGCGGCCCCAGGTATTCATGAGTGTCGTAACAGTGTCCCCGATGACACCGCCGACGTTCTCAAAGTAGACATCAACACCGTCAGGGCACGCGGCCTTTAGCGCATCCGTGAGCTGGCCGCTTTTATAGTCAACGCAGGCATCAAACCCGAGTTCATCGCGCACAAACGCGCACTTCTTTGCCCCTCCCGCAATGCCGACAGCGCGTGCACCTGCCCGCTTCGCCAACTGTCCAACCACTTGGCCAACGGCCCCCGAAGCGGCCGACACAACCACTGTTTCGCCGGGCCTCGGTTGGCCGATTTCGAGCAAGCCAAACCATGCGGTCATGCCGGGCATGCCAAGTACGCCATTTGCCGTCGAGATCGGCGCGATTGATGGGTCGATCTTACGCACTGTCGAACCGTGTGAGACGCCATACTCCTGCCAACCCAAGCGATCCTCAACGATATCGCCGGGCTTCAGCGCCGGATGGTTCGATATGACGACCTCACCGACCGTGCCGCCGACCATTGTCTCACCGATGCCGATAGGCGCTGCATAGGAGGCTGCGTCCCGCATGCGCCCGCGCATGTAGGGGTCGAGTGACAGGTAAATGGTGCGCACCAGGACTTCGCCCGCGCCGGGCGTCGGGGTGGCAACGGTTTCGAGCCGGAAGTCGCTTTCTACGGGTTCGCCGGGCGGGCGACTGGCAAGGACAACGCGGCGGTGTTGGGTTGGGAGCATGGAAGGCCTCGTTAGGTTTGCGGGTTCATCGGATTGGTTACTTTTATCACCAATCAAAATCGGACGCACATTTCTTACGGGGCTTCGACGGAAACCTATGCGCCACCCGTTTGCTTTTCCAAGACGGCCAAATCATTACCGAGCACCGGCCTACACAGGAGAAACAGATGAGCAAGTTCAGCAAAAAAAAGGTTATCGTTGGCGTCGCCCTCGTCGCGCTTGCAGGCGCGGCCGCGACCGTTGCGGCCCAGGGGCATCGCGAGTGGCGCCGGGGCGGATACGGCCATGACGGCGGCATGGGACACGGGATGGGAATGGGACTGGGCATGGGACCAGCCACCGGCGAGGGCGATGGCATGGGCCAGATGCGCGGCCGCGGCATGTTTGGTCGAGACCTGACCAAGGATGCCTTTGACGCACAGTTGCGTGAGCGTTTTGCCCGCCTCGACAAAAACAGCGATGGAATTCTCGACGCAGCCGAAATCGAGGCTGGCGCAATGGAGCGGATGGGAGGCAATCGCGGTCGTGGCCCAGACATGGGCGCGCAACCTGGGGGGCAATTTATGCTGCGCCAGCTTGGTGCTGACAAGGAGGGCAAGCTCACCAAACAAGGCTTCCTGGATCGTGTGAAGGCGCGCTTCGCCGAGGCTGACCTCAACAACGACGGACGGATCACTGAAGAAGACTTGCCGCCGATGATGAGGGGCCGCGGCGTGATTGCGACCGAAAACATCAAAAACAGCCGGATGCCAATGTTGCGTTTCTTGCACGACGTCGAGGTCAAGGATGGTGCGATCACGTTGGACGCGGTGCTCGCCTCCTCGGCAAAGCAATTTGACCGAATGGACCGCAGCAAGGATGGCATCGTTGATCAGGGCGACTTTGCCGCCATGCGCAAGGACATGACCGACTACCAGGTTAAGCGTTTCATCCACCGCTATGGCGCTGACAAAGACGGAAAAGTCACACGCGAGCAGTTCTTCGCTAAGGAGAGTCAGCGCTTCGCCGAGGCTGACATCAACGGCGACGGCGTCGTCGGCCGCTCGGAAATGGGCGGGCGTCCGGGCTTTGGACAGCGCATGCGTGAGCGCTTTATGGGGCAACCCGGGGGACAACGCGGTATGGACGGACGCGGTATGGATGGGCGCGGTATGGATGGGCCGCCGAAACAGTAACTGGTTCGACCCTCGGTTGGCAGACGTTGGTACGCCAATGTCTGCC
>JANNXS010000461.1:0-47953 GCA_031409695.1 Hyphomicrobiaceae bacterium | reverse complement strand
CACGGCACCGACGCGCCATGGACCATCGGTTCGGCCGCTTCTAAGGGCTGCGTCCGCATGTACAACCAGGATGTTCTTGACCTCTACCCGCGTGTCCGCACAGGCGCCAAGGTGACCGTCACTTGGAACAAGTACACGTCGTCGCCGATGGCCTCTAATTCCTATGCGCCGTCGTCTTCGTCCGACTCGTCTTCGGGTGGCTACTCAGATGGCGCAACGGCCGAACGGCCAAAGCGCAACTACTACCGCCCAATCACCGCTCGCCGCGCGAAGCCAACAACAGCTGCCGGAGAAGAGTGAGACTTCACTAAGCGGCTCGCCTGACTACATCAAACCCGGCCGCGGTCCCCGCGACCGGGTTTTGCTATGGCGAGAGGCGACCCACCAACACTGCCTACAAATATCATCGGTCAATACGTGTGACCGCAGGTGTTACACCGACTGGTTGGAAAGCGCGTTCGCCCCCTCGCCTTCGAGCCCGTACAACTTGTGCAGGGTGCGCACGGCCAATTCGGCGTAGGCTGCATCAATCAACGTTGAAATCTTGATCTCACTGGTCGTGATGGCAATGATATTTATGCCCTTGTCGGCCAAGGCTTGGAACATCTGGGCGGCGACCCCAGCGTGGCTGCGCATACCGATACCGACCACCGACACTTTAACCACATCACCCGACGACAACAATTCTGAGTAGCCGATGTCTGCTTTGGCGCTTTTAAGGACTTCCAGCGCGCGCGGCAGCTCGGCAACGCTGAGCGTGAACGTCAGGTCGGTGCTCTTGCCGTCGGCAGAGACATTTTGAACGATCATATCGACGTTGATGTTGGCGGCGGCCAAGGGCACAAAGATACGGGCGGCCACGCCGGGTTTATCTGAGATCTTGAGCAAACTTACTTTGGCTTCGTTCTTGTCGAGGGCGATGCCTCGGATGACCTGCTGTTCCACGATCTCGTCCTCACTGCATACGATTGTGCCGATGTCGCCGAGATTTTCGAGCGACGTTGGGGCCATGGCGTCGGGATCGACGAGGCTCGAAAGCACCCGCGTCCGCATTTTGTAGACCATTGCAAGCTCAACTGAGCGCGTCTGCAAGACCTTTGAGCCGAGCGAGGCCAGTTCAAGCATCTCCTCATAGGAGACTTTGTTCAGGCGTTTGGCCTTTGCTACGATGCGCGGGTCGGTCGTGTAGACCCCGTCGACATCCGTGTAGATATCGCAAAGGTCAGCCTTCAGCGCGATGGCGATCGCAACCGCTGAGGTATCGGAACCACCGCGGCCGAGCGTTGCAATCCGACGCATCGTCGGCTCGATGCCCTGAAAGCCAGCAATGACGGCCACCTCGCCAGCGTCCATGCCCGTCAGCATTTCGGCGCCATCCATGCCCCGGATGCGGGCAACGCCATGGGCCTCATCGGTAATCAACGGGATCTGCCAGCCCTGCCAGGAGCGGGCTTTCAGCCCCATGCTCTGCAACACGATGGCGAGCAAACCGGCTGTCACCTGCTCACCCGATGCCACAACAGCATCGTACTCGCGCTTGTCGTGCAACTTTGAGGCCTCGTTGACCCAGGCGACGAGTTGATTGGTCGCGCCTGACATGGCCGACACGACGACCGCGACCTTGTTGCCTCCGTCCATTTCGCGTTTCACGTGGCGGGCGACGTTGCGAATGCGCTCCACATCCCGGACGGACGTGCCGCCGAACTTCATCACGATCAGAGCCATCAAACGTTTTCCTTTGCCGATGGCGACGCTCTGCGGAGAGCCGGCCGCCATCTGCTGGGCCGTGTTCGGGGCGCATCCTTAACGAGGGATAGGGGGGGCTGCAACTGGGCGCGGCTGAGTTCGGCTCAGCTGAGTTGTGCCATCTCGTGCGGTGTTGCGATTCAGTCATCCCCAATTACCTCCATACGCTTAACCCGGAATTTGAATCTGCAGAATTTGTCCATTGCGTTTCAACGCGATCTGCCACACGCGCTGGCGCGCTTTCACCGCGCGCTCCAGCGTCTGGACGCTGTCGATCGACTGCTGCATCACCTGCACGACAACGTCGCCGGGCTTAAAGCCAAGGTTGGCCGAAACCGAATTAGGCCGCACCGAGAGGATCGCCACGCCGTCAACCTCGTCAATTCCAAGCTCATCGGCGACGGCGCCGAAGATGTTTGATACGCGTGCCCCATCGAATGGGTGCACCCCCGAAAGATTGCGGACGTCATCACGCCCCGCCTGCGGGGCGGCAGTCAGCGCGACTTGAACCGGCAGACGGCGCCCTTTGCGAATGACGTCGAAACGGGTCTGTTTGCCGATTCCGCGTGTAGTCAAGCGATAGAAAACGGCGCGCGGATCGGCGACCTCCGTCGTATCAACCGCAGTGATCACATCACCGACTTGCAGACCTGCTTTGTCGGCTGGACCGCCCGACGTCACCTTGGTGACAATGGCACCCGCAGCCCGCTCAATGCCGAGGCTATCGGCAACCTCGCGGCTCAGGGCCTCCAGTTTGGCACCGAGCCAGGGACGCTCGACCTTGCGACCGGCCGCCGCGCTTTCAGCAAACACCCGAACAAGGTTTGAGGGGATTGCAAAACCGATGCCATGCGATCCGCCGGAACGTGAGAAGATGGCTGTGTTGATGCCAATAAGCCGGCCGTTCATGTCAACCAAAGCGCCACCGGAGTTGCCGGGATTGATGGCGGCATCGGTTTGGATGAACACCTGCGCGTCAGATTGGCCGATTTCACTGCGTGCGACCGCGGATATGATGCCCTGCGTCACCGTCTGGCCGACACCAAAGGGATTCCCAATGGCCAGCACCATATCGCCGACTTCAAGGCCGTCCGAATCTTCAAAGTCGAGGAATTCGAAGCGCGTCGTCCCGCCTTCGAGCTTCAAGACCGCGATGTCAGTCTTCTCGTCCGCAAGAATCACGCGCGCGTCAAACTCACGCTTGTCTGAAAGCACCACCTTGATCTCAGATTGCGCGCCGATCTTGATGACATGGGTATTGGTAACAACAATCCCCTCGGGTGAAATGATCACGCCGGACCCGAGCGAGTTCTGCAGGCGCTCCTGAGGCAAGCCGAAGCGGTCACCAAAAAAGCGACGCACGAACGGATCGTCCATCATTGGATTTTGCTGCACCACTGCGCGCCCACGTGCATAGACGTTGACCACGGCCGGCGCGGCTTTCTTGACCACGGGTGCAAAGGAGAATTGCATCACCTCGCGGCTTGGCGGCGGCGCCTTTCGCTGTGCCATAGCGGGTGAGGCAATCAGCAGAAGTGCGAGGCAAGCGAGGCGCAGCATAGTATCCCCCGCGAGGGTAGTAGAAGCCCATAGTCTCCGACCATGTTCATTCAAAGCCAGCATGTTCCCCGTCTTTGCATTCATCATTGTTTCGTGCGGCCGCCGCCCTTATGTCGGTCCTGCCTGACACGATACAAGAGCGCCTGCCACAGTGGCCGACTGAAGTGAAACACATGACAGCACCGAATCTGGCCGTGAACGGGCGCGAAATGATGGCGCGCCTTGATGCTCTGGCCACTTTTACCGAGACACCTGACGTTGGGCTGACACGCACCTATTTGACGCCAACACTCAGACAGGCCGGCGATCAATTGATCGCCTGGATGCGGGACGCAGGCATGGTCGCCGCTTACGACGCCATAGGCAATGTCGTCGGTCGCTATGAAGGCACGAACGCCAAAGCCCCGGCACTGATTCTCGGGTCGCACTACGACACGGTACGCAATGCCGGCAAATACGATGGCCCCTACGGCATCATCGCAGCGCTCGCCGTGATCGAGAGCCTGCAAGCGCAGAATCGCCGCCTGCCATTTCCAATCGAAATCATCGCCTTTGGCGACGAAGAAGGCGTACGCTTCAAGTCGACCCTTATCGGGTCACGGGCCGTGGCTGGAACACTCGATCCCTCAACCTTTGACCTCATGGATCGAGACGGCATCTCCATGGGCCAAGCATTGTCTGTCTTTGGCGGTGACGCAACACAACTCGCGACCGTCACCCGAAAGAAAGGTTCGGTCCGGGGTTATATCGAACTCCACATTGAGCAGGGACCTGTGCTGACGGCCGAAAAATTACCAGTTGGGGTCGTCACGTCGATCGCCGGCGCCTCACGCTTCACGATCACGTTCACCGGTCAGACCGGGCACGCAGGAACCGTGCCGATGAAGCTCCGGCGCGATGCGGCGGCAGCGGCGGCCGAGTTCATCATCGCCGTCGAGACCCGCTGCTCGGCATCGCCGAGCCTGGTTGGCACCGTTGGCATGGTCACAATCCCGGGCAGCGCGGCCAATGTCATTGCAGGCAGTGTCGAAATATCGCTCGATGTTCGGGCTGAAACCGACAAGCTGCGCAAAGCGGCCGTCAGCGACCTCAAGCGCAACCTGAGTGACATTTGCAAGCGCCGTCGCATCAAAAGTACTGTTCACCAGACGCACGATGCGAATGCCGTGGTCTGTGATGCACGCTTGATGCACGCCCTTTCGACAAGCGTCGAAGACGCTGGGTTGCGCGTCTTTAAACTGCCTTCTGGTGCAGGCCACGACGCCATGGCCATGGCCGATCTCTGTCCCGTGGCGATGCTGTTCGTGCGCTGCGGCAATGGCGGCATCAGTCACGATCCCCGCGAGATCATGACGGCGGCGGATGCTGAAACAGGCGCACGCGTGCTTTTAGGCGCCGTGGATTTTCTCGCGAAATCAGTTTAGGCTCGCATACCCTGTAGCTTCATCGCCAGAGCACCCCATGAAAACCGCCATCGCTACAATTGTTGCCTGCGCTCTCGTCGGAACCAGTGCATTTCACGCAGCCGCACAAGCACCAAAGGTTGACGCCCCGAAGGTCGATCATTCCAAGATGGACCATTCGAAGATGGCCGCGCCAACTGCTGGCGACACCGCCTCCACCACGGCGTTCAAAGCCGCCAACGACAAAATGCACGCCGGCATGAGTATCCCCTTCAGCGGCAACGCTGACGTCGATTTCGTCAAAGGCATGGTTCCCCATCATCAGGGTGCGGTTGAGATGGCAAAAATTGTGCTGCAATACGGCAAAGACCCCGCGTTGAAAAAGCTTGCCCGCGACGTCATCCGCGCACAGGATAAGGAAATTGCTTTTATGCAAAAGTGGCTGGCCAAGAACGCCAAATAACGCCCACGCGCATCTGAGAGTTTTTGAGCCCGCTGTTTGCGCCCGCTGTTCGCTACAGCGGGCTTTTCCGTTGGGCCACTTGTGCGACTTAAGAGTGCGGCTAAATGCTTCCCTCGCTGCGTTGGCCGGGATAGGCCAAGCATCGCCGTTTTGCCGGACCATCTCTCCATACCGAAATCAAGCGTCATGCCCCGCTATCGCCTGCTCATCGAATACGACGGCACACCCTTTGTCGGCTGGCAGAGCCAGACCAACAGGCGTTCGGTGCAAGGGGACCTGAGCGAGGCCCTGTCCAAGCTTACGGGCGAACAGATCGACGTGCACGGCGCGGGGCGAACCGACGCGGGTGTGCACGCCATAGGGCAGGTCGCACATGTAACGCTGACCAAGACCTACCCTGACTACGTGATCCGAGACGCGCTCAATTTTCATGTCCGGCCGGCGCCGATTGCAGTGCGTGACGTTGTCGAGGTACCGGAGACATTCGACGCCCGCTTTTCCGCCATTCGGCGCCATTACCTCTATCGCATCTCAAATCGCCGTGCGCCTTCGGCCTTGCAGGCAAACCGCGTCTGGTGGATCGCCAAGCCGCTCGACATCGAGGCCATGCAGCAGGCTGCTGACGTGCTTGTCGGGCATCACGATTTTACAACATTTCGCTCGACCGCGTGCCAAGCCAAGTCTCCCATGAAGACGGTCGACACGTTCACCGTCACAACGGCGCCGGACGATGAGATCCACATCATCGCCACGGCGCGCTCGTTCATGCACAATCAGGTCCGGTCGATGGTCGGGAGCCTGAAGTTTGTCGGTGACGGCAAATGGGGTCGTGCGGATCTGCATGCGGCGCTGCAGGCACGGGATCGTGTGCAGTGTGGTGTGGTAGCGCCAGCGTGCGGTTTATATTTGGTCAAAGTGGAGTATTGAGCGGCGCTGGCCGCGGCGGACCCAGAGCATTTTCCGACGAAGTGGCTTCCCGGTTCGTCGTAGAAAATGCGACCAATCAAAGGCATAGAGCACGTCCCGATTCCGAAGCATCGGAACGCGCTCTATGCCTCGTGCTTGGGCACACTCTCAACCGTCCAGTTCGCATCCAGATCTTCCAATTGCACTTCGATGCACTCAACATCGAAGCGCAGGGCCTTGTCACCCGCACAGATCAACGTGATCTGGCCCGCGGGCTCGTCTTTGCCAGCCAATGGTTCATAGTGCGCCGTCAAAACGCTGACGACTTCGTCGGCCGTATTGAGATTGATGCCCTGCACACGCGCGGCCGAAACCCGTTCAATCCGAATCGCAGCCTTGCGGCGCGCCGGTTTGGCTTCGGGATCGCTGAGCGCAGATGACCAGTCGAAGCGGTTCACCAGTGCAACGAAGCGGCGTTCTCTCGGCAGGTATGTCATCTCACCAACGGCCGCGAGAGCATCCTGAAGATTGGCAGCAAGGACCGCCAGATCTTCGGCATCGAGCGCGATAAGTTTCAAGCGTGACATGGAATATTGGTCCAGACGGCAGTGATGCAATTGGGATGTCACCCCGTGAAACGCCTGTCCAGCGCCTTTCGACCTTCGACGCGTTAGAAGGCTTTCGCCTCAATTCGCGCTCATTTCGCCTCCGTTCTGTAAACACAACCTCAACCGGAGACACTGGTATGGTGCGTCAACTTCTGCTCGGCCTTGCGGTTTGTGTGATTTCAACTCTGCCGACTTTGGCTCAGACGCCAAAACCCGGCGGCACACTGACGTTCGCCGTCGTAGCTGAACCACCAAGTTACGACTGCCATGCCTCGACGACATTCGCCCTGCTGCATCCAATCGCGCCGCACTATTCAACGCTGCTCAAATTTGACGGGGCTGCCTATCCAAAGGTCATCGGCGATCTGGCAAAGTCCTGGACCATCGCTGATGGCGGCAAGCGCTATACGTTCACGCTTCACCAGCCCGTGGCATTTCACGACGGCAGCGCGCTCACGTCGCGCGATATTAAGGCGAGCTATGAGCGGATCGCCAATCCACCAGTCGGCATTGTTTCAGCGCGCCGCGTCTTCTGGGCTGACCTTGAGGGCATCGATGCGCCTGATCCTGCAACGGTGACGTTTCGCTTCAAAGTGCCGGTCGCTGGCATGCAGGAGCACTTTGCCAACCCATACAACTGCATTTACTCCGCCGCAAAGCTAGCCGCGAACCCGCGCTATCCCGAAACGGAAATCATGGGTTCGGGCCCATTCCGGTTTGGAGCGCACGTCAAAGGCGCGAGCTGGGACGGTGTCAAATTTGACAAGTATTTCCGCGCCGGTCTGCCGCGCCTCGACGGCTACAAGGCGTTTTTCGTCAAGGGCACCGCCGTTGTACCGGGCTTACTCGGCGGGCAGTTCATGGCTGAGTTTCGCGGGCAGAACCCCAAAGAGCGCGACCAGCTGATGGCGGATGGCAAGGACCGGTTCGTGTCTCAAGAGGGCACGTGGATCGGCGCGTTGATGGTGATCTTCAACACCAAGAAAAAACCATTCGACGACGTCCGTGTGCGTCAGGCACTGACCATGTCCATTGATCGGTGGGGCGGCAGTCCGCCCCTGTCAAAGATCTCCATCCTCAAGGGTGTCGGCGGTGTCCAGCGGCCCGGCGCGACCTTTGCATTACCTGAAACAGAACTTGTGAAATTGCCGGGCTACGGCCGCGATGCCGAGAAAGCACGGGCAGATGCGCGCAAATTGCTCAAGGATGCGGGGGTGGAAAACCTGAACCTGCGTCTGGTCAACCGCAACGTCGCTGAACCCTATACGCCGGGCGGCATCTACGTCGTTGATCAATTGCGCCGCATTGGCGTCACGGCCCAGCACGAGCAACTCGAAACGAAGTTATATTTCGATGCCGTCGGCGCTGGTAACTTCGATCTAGCGATCGAGTTCATCAACGACCCCAATGACGACCCAACGCAACAGTTTGCCAAGTACGTCTCGAAAAAACTCTCGAGCATCGGCTACTCCGGTCACACCGACGATAAACTTGACGCTCTCTACGAAGCCCAGCGCCGGGAAATCGAACCAGCCAAGCGCATCAAAATCGTCCACGACCTGGAGCGGCACGCGTTGACGCAAGCCTACAACGTACCTCTGCTCTGGTATCACCGCATCATCGTTCATGATCGCCGCATGAAGGGCTGGCACTTCACGCCAAGCCACTACGTGCAGCAAGATCTGGCTGAGGTGTGGTTGAGCGAGTGAGGCCACGGGCGATCTGGGCTACATTCAGTGAGCGTTTTTAGCCGGCTTTTTAGGCGGCTGGCATATCAGATGTAGCCAGCCCCTTGCCTCGCGACGCAATCTTCGCGACGTTGCCAACCCGACAATGCGCGCGAGGCCCACATGCTGCCGACTTATACCGTTCTAGCCACGCCCGATATTCACGAGATCACGGCGGGATTGCGATTCCCCGAGGGGCCCGTGTGGATGCCGGATGGCACCATTGTGCTGGTCGAGATCGAGGCAAAACGGCTAACGCGTGTTGCGCCTGACGGCCGAAAAACCACGATCGCCCAGATGACCGGCGGTCCGAATGGCGCGGCACTCGGACCCGATGGTCTGATCTATGTCACCAACAACGGTGGCTTTGCTTGGCGCGACACCCCCCACGGATTGTTCCCAACCTTTCAACCACCGGACTATTCCGGTGGCCGACTGGAACGCGTCGATCCCGCAACGGGCAAAATCGACGTGCTGTACACCGCCTGCGACGGTCGCGCCTTACGCGGCCCGAATGATCTGGTGTTCGACGCACACGGCGACATTTATTTCACCGACCTTGGCAAATCGCGCCCAACCGATATCGATCGCGCGGGCGTCTACTATGCCAAACGAGACGGTTCGCTGATCAAACAAATGGCCGGCCCGACTTTAACGGCCAACGGCTGTGCGCTCTCGCCCGACGGCAAGGCGCTGTATTTCGCCGAGACTGAATCTGCGCGCGTCTGGGCTGTCGATCTCGACGGGCCCGGCGAAGCCAGACGTGCGCCATTTCCCTCGCCCCATGGTGGCCGGTTCTTGGCGCAGGTTGGCGGGCCGTATCAGCGTTTCGACAGCATGGCCGTCGATGCCGCTGGCAACATCTGCGTCGCGACGCTGCTCAATGGCGGCATCACCGTCATCAGCCCGGACGGGATGACGATCCGTTTTATTCCCATGCCGGACCTGATGACCACCAACATCTGCTTCGGCGGCAAGGATCTCGCGACAGCTTATGTCACGCTATCCGCCAACGGACGTCTAGTGTCGTTCGATTGGCGTAAGACGGTTGGCATCGTCGGGTTGAAACTCAATGACGGGACCACTTAATCACATGCCGCACGCAAATTCTGACGGTACGCGCATATTCTGGCGCGAAGTCGGCGTTGGACCGCCGATCGTGTTTATTCATGAGTTCGCCGGCGACCACCGCAGCTGGGACAGCCAGCTTTCACACTTCGCGCGCGGTTGGCGCTGTGTGACGCTGTCCGCGCGAGGCTATCCCGGTTCCGATGCCCCGAAAGACCAGCGCGCCTATGGCCAACCGCAGTTCAATGCTGACGTGATCGCTGTCATGAATGCGGCGGCAATCGACAAGGCCCACATCGTTGGGCTGAGCATGGGCGGCTACACGGCGCTGATGCTTGGCCTTGAACATGCCGACCGATGCCTCTCTGTCGTCTCAGCAGGCGCCGGCTCGGGCTCTGCCAAAGTGACGCGTGCGGCGTTCATCGCGGATTGCCTGGCCAATGCCGAGCACTTTGAGACGGCAGGCAAAATTGACGCAGAAACTATGGGGCACAGTGCGACGCGGATTCAGCTGCACAATAAGGATCCGTTCGGTTGGGCGCGATTTGTTGCGCACCTTGCCGAGCATCCCGCACAGGGTGCCGCAAACACGTTGCGCAAAGTACAAGCCTCCCGGCCCTCCCTCTATGACTTCGAGGTCGGCTTTGCCGCCTCGAAGATCCCGACGTTACTCATTGTCGGCGATGAGGATGAGCCATGCCTGGACGTAAATCTATGGCTAAAACGGGTGATGCCCGTGGCCCAACTGGCAATCCTGCCTAGCACCGGCCACGCGGTCAGCCTCGAGGAACCGGCACTCTTTGACACGCTCGTCGAGCGCTTCATCGTCTCAGTCGAACGCGGCACGTGGCGCCCTCGCGATCCGCGCGCCATCGTCGGCGGGATCACGTCGCTGTTTCCACGGGGATAACCGCGCGCCGTATGACCTCGGCCAGCGTCACCGGACGCAAGTTGATACAATCGCCTGCTTTCACGAAGCCGACTTTCACAGCACCTGCATTTACGGGGCAATCTTGACGCCAACCACGCGCACGAGACCGTCGGGCATCTGCTTGTAGCCCTGCACCGACTTGGCGTGGGCAACGATGACTGGCCGGTGCACGAGGTAAATGATCGGCCCTTCGCGCAGCACCTTGTCGGCGACGGTCTCATAAATTGCCTTGCGGGCTTGCGCGTTGGTCAACGTGCGCTGCTCGTCGAGCCACTTGTCCACATCAGCATTCGAGTACAGGCCGTTGTTCTGTGGCGCTTTGGTTTTGAGGAAGATGTAGCTGTTGCCGTCGGGATCGACGCGGCCGGACCAGCCGATCAGGAAGGCTTGGAACTTACCGTCCTCGGCTTCCTTTAATGACGTCGCGAACTCCGTAACACGGATCTTCATGTCGAAGCCCGCTTCGGCCGCCATCGCCTGGATCACTTCTGCCATCTGACGTGCGTCAGTCGTGTTCGGCACCATGAAATCGACGGTCACAGGCGCCTTCAGACCCGCTTCCTCGAGCAGCGTCTTCGCCTTCGCGACGTCACGCTTCTGGATCGGGAACTTCGCCTGATAATAGGGGTTTTGTGAGCTGACCCACTGATTACCCGCCAGCCCTTCGCCATTGTAAACGACAGCGTTGATGGCATCACGATCAATAGCCAGTTCCAGAGCTTGGCGCGCCTTCGGGCTCCGGCCGAAGGGACCATCCTTGCCCGCGGGGCCATTGGCAATGTTGAGCGTAAGGCCCTGGTAGCCGATCTCGACCTGCTGGGCGAGCGCAAGCTTCGGGTCCGCCTTGATCTCTTTTGTGTCGGTTGCGAGGACCCGCTCAATCAGATCGAGGCTG
This sequence comes from Hyphomicrobiaceae bacterium, assembly GCA_031409695.1. Lineage (GTDB taxonomy): Bacteria > Pseudomonadota > Alphaproteobacteria > Rhizobiales > Hyphomicrobiaceae > JABFRJ01. Next base: position 36,646 of record JANNXS010000461.1, on the reverse strand, counting down.
CCGGATTTAAGGTTGGCCAGCCGTACGGTCGAGTCCGTGATCGGGCGATACGTAATACGATCAATGTGGACGTTTGCGGCGTTCCAGTGGTCGGCAAACTTCTCAACCACGATACGGTCCTGCTGCACCCGTTCGACGAACTTGAACGGGCCCGCGCACACGGGCTTGAGGCCGAATTTGTCGCCGGCTTCCTTGGCAGCTTTGGGCGACACGATCATACCGGCACGGTCAGACAACTGCGCGATCAGCGGTGAGAAGGGTGATTTGAGCGACAGTTTCACCGTCGTCGGATCGACCACTTCGATCTTGTCAACCACGGCGAGTTCCGGCTTGCGAAACGACCCTTGCATCGTCAGGTGCCGGTCAAGACTGTAGCGCACGGCCTCAGCATCCATCGGTTCACCGTCGTGGAACTTGACGCCCGCGCGGATCTTCAACGTCACGGTCTTGCCGTCGGCTGACACCTCATGCCCGGTCGCAAGTTGCGGCACAAAATTCAGCTTGTCGTCGATATCAAACAGCTTGTCGCAGATGGCCGAAAACACGATGCGGCCGACAAATGTGCGGGCGAGCGTCGGATCGAGCACATCGGGATCTTCGGCTAAGCCGACGCGTAAATGCTTTTGGGCGTAAGCCACAGGTGCGGTTGCGAGCAGGCCCGCGGCGAGTGCGGCCACAATGGCGCGATGGAACATCGAACGTCTCCGTGATCGGGCCGTGACAGGCCTTATCGTCGGACTGAACCATGGACGGGCCGCGATGCCAAGATCAAGCGCGGCGCATTGGTGCCCGCGGCTTTGCATATTGCCTACGCCAGAAGCAGAGGTACCCACAAAATGCAATTCACACTGTTCTCTCCAGGTGCTCAGACAACCCGAAACTGCTTGCCCACACACATCACCGCCGCTGGAATTCAGGACTCATGATCAGGAGTTCAAATCCCTGTTCCTTGACCTCGGCGCGGGCGATGGCCTGTCTGGTGGCAGGGCTCAAGTCGGGGCCAATGATGTCCTCAGCGAGCGCGCGCGGATCAGCAGATTTGTCGAATTGACCAGCAACGAACTCGGCAATCCGCAACCGTTCGCGCAGCGCTGAGGGACTGGCCCAAGCGTCGTTTGCCTCGGGCCAGCCTTTGGGCGAAGGCACATTCCAAATGGGCTGCCCCAATTGGTTCGACAGCCGCACAATTTCAGCCGAGCGCGGGCGCTGGCGAAATGGCAAGCCGCGCACGATGGCCACCAGAAAATCATTGGGCGGAAGCATTTTTGCCCGTGGATGCAACCAAGCTTCGTCTGCTGTGACCAGCGTCCGGGCGAGCGCTGCGAGATCGCCATTCGTCTCGCGAAACGACTTTTCGAGTTTGGCAACCAGTGCTGGCGGCGGCGGATCGGACACGAAGTGGGCGGCCATTTTCGTGGCTAAATGCCGCGCAGTGGACGGGTGTTTGGCAAGATCGGCAAGCACCTCTTTGCCGGTGACGGCCCCCACGTTCACGTAGCTCTTGCCAGCCACGCGCCAGGTGCCTGGTTCGCGCCGCTGTGGGGCGTAGACAAATTTCCCGGCGTCTTGACCCTGGCCGAGCCCGCCAACGGTCCATCCAGCGATAATGCGTGCGAGATTGGTGACGTCGTCTTGACCATAGCCGCCGCCAACGCCGAGTGTGTGCAGTTCAAGGATCTCGCGTGCCAGGTTTTCGTTCAGGCCGCGTTTGCGATTTTGACCGGCTTGGCTGTTCGGGCCGATGGAGAGCTGGTTGTCGAGGTAAATGAGCATAGCTGGGTGCATTTCGACGGCCTCGAGCATACTGGCGAACGTGCCAAGTACATGCGGCCGGATGGCCTCGCGCTCGAAGGCGCCGGCGATGGCGCGCACATTGCCCTTGCTGACCGAAACGCAGAAATGGTTGGACCAGAACAGCGCAAGTCGCTCAAGGAAGCCATGTTCCGTTGTCACCATGCGATCGAAGCGCACGGCGGCCTCGTCCTGGTAAATCTCGCCCCGCATCAAGCCAGGGCGGGCCAGTCTCGGATTGGCAGGCTTCTGGTCTGGCGGTGTACCGGCCGTACCGGGATAGGGCACCTTTAAGTTCTCGCGCAGAGCATCTTGCGCGGCCTCGCGCGCCTGTCGCCGCTGGGCTTGTCCGAGTTGGATGTTGGAGAGCGCGACACCGGATGTGTCGAGGTCGGCATCGTTGAGTTTGACCGCGTCCTTGAGCAACAACTGGGCTGCGACGTAGCCCCGTGGGTCAGTCGCGATTTTTGCGACGTCACCGGGCTTGGCCCCGAGACCGAACCGGCGCAGCGCGTTGGTCGTATCGCGGTTGGCTGTCGACATGTCGCGTCTCCCGAGGCATTTCACCTGACGGCTTGAACGCCGGTAGCGATCAGGCAAGCCGTCATAGCGCGGAAACGCACAATGGCCGTATATCCGTCGCAAAAGCGGACGCCCGAGGAATGCGGCGATACGGTGACGTGCATCGCGTCGTAAAACTTGCAATTGGTCTGAGGGCGAACTCGAACAAAGCAAGAGCACGTGGCCAACGAACACGCGAGCAGGCAATTTAAGGAACCGGCGACCGACGTCCTGATCGCCGGTGGTGGTCTGGTCGGCCTCGTGTTGGCCGTCGCCTTGTCCAAGGCGCTTGGCGGCGAGCTGGCTGTAACCGTTATCGATCCCGGCCCCCTCGATCCCACCCGCATCAGGCCAGATGTGCGCGCCCGTGCCCTCGCCACGGCGTCCGTTCGCCTGCTGACCGCGATCGGCGTCTGGCCGCGCATCGCGGCACAGGCAGAGCGTGTCACATTGATTGAGATCACGGATTCGGCTTTGACTGACGGCGTCAGGCCAACCCTGTTGACATACGATCCGACCGCTGACGGCGACGGCATGATGATCATCGAGAACGCACCGCTGATGGCCGCGTTGCTGGATGCGGCACATACGGCCCCGGGCGTTCGTCTCCTGCCTGGTCGCCGTGTCGTTGCATTGGCCGCCGAACAGATGCGGCCTGCGACGGTGACGCTTGACGACGGGCCGGCAATTCGCACCACCCTCGCGGTTGCTGGCGACGGTCGCGCATCGCCGCTGCGCGAAATGGCCGGCATCAAGTGTACCGGTTGGAGTTATCCGCAAGCCGGAATCGTCACAACGATCGCCCATGAGCTTCCACACGGCGGCCGCGCCATGCAGCACTTCCTGCCCGGCGGGCCATTTGCCGTTCTACCCCTCAAAGGCAATCGCGCGTGCATCACTTGGAGCGAAACCACCAACGAGGCGCAACGCTTGATGGCAGCCGATGAGGCAACCTTCCTCGACGCCCTTGAAGCCCGCGTCGGCGGCAAACTCGGCCGCATCTCGCTCGATGGGCCGCGCCAATCCTGGCTGCTTGAACTGCATCTGGCCCGTGCCCTGGCGGCCAACCGCGTGGCGCTGATCGGCGACGCTGTCCGCAGCGTTCACCCCATCGCCGGACAGGGCCTCAATCTCGGCCTGCGTGACGTCGCAGCAATGGTCGATGTGATCGAAGACGCAGCACGCAGCGGTCAAGACCTCGGTGTTGCAACGACGCTTGAACGCTATGAGCGTTGGCGGCGTTCGGACGGCACCCTGTCGGCTGCAGCCTTTGACACGTTGAACCGGATCTTTTCCAATGACTCAAGACTGCTGCGCACGGCGCGCAGTGCCGGCCTTGGCCTTGTCGACCGAATGCCCGGCCTGAAGCAGATGCTCGTTGGCGAAGCCGCCGGCACAACAGGGGATCTGCCACGGCTCATGCGTTGAGCCTCATCGGTTGACCCATTGGACTGCCGGTATCAGGCCGCCTGCACATTCGCTTCATCGCGCGACAGAACTCGCAATGTAGACCGACCCTGGCCACGCTTCTCAACCATGATCTGCACCGGGATCCGCTCGATCATGGCGGCAACGTGAGTGATCACGCCAACCTTGCGGCCCTGGCTGTGCAACGTTTCAAGAGCATCGATGACCATATCCAAGGTCTCAGCATCGAGTGATCCGAAGCCTTCGTCGATGAACAGCGTGTCGACGAACGACTGGCGCCCTTCAAGACCGGAGAGAGCCAGCGCCAAGGCCAGCGAGACATGGAAACGTTCGCCGCCCGAAAGGCTTCGGACCGATCGCACCTCATCGCCCATATCACGATCCATGACATGCAAGGCAAGATCGCCCGATTGACTGCGCGCCAATTGGTAGCGCGGGTTCACCGCTTCAAGCTGCCCGTTGGCCAAACGCACGAGTTGGTCGAGCGTGATCCCCTGCGCAAAGCGACGGAATTTATCACCATTTGCTGAACCGATGGCCTTATCGACGGCATCCCAAACGGCAAGCTCCGTGCGCGCAGCTTCGATCTCGGTCGCCAAAGACCCGACCTTCTCGCGCGAGGCAGCATCCAGTGCCAAGCGGGCGCGTGCATCGGCGACGCTTGCACGGGCGGCTGTGATGGCGTCATCAAGGTCCGTGAGCCGCTGTTCGATCGTTTCTTCGTCTATGCTTTCCGCGCCGGCTGAGAGCCCCGTTGGCAGCCCCGTTGACAGCAATGTGGTGAGGTCAGCGCGGCGCATGGCTTCGGCCTGCATGGCTTCAACAAGCGTGCGCGCAACGCCGTCAAGTCGTGTCCGCAAGGCATCAATTTCAGACTGCGGCATCGCCAACATGGCAAGTGCCTCGGGCTCCGGCAGGCCAAGCGCACCAACGGCGGCCGACAGGGCCAGACGCGCTTCGGCCACGCGCAACTCTGATTGGCGAACCGCCTCGCGATAGGTCTCCGCTCGCTCGATGGCGGTGGCGTGCGCGAGTGCGCAATCCTGCTGTACGGCGATCGCCTCAGCCCGTGCGGCAGCCTTGGCATTGCGTTCAGCCGTGATGGAGGCGCGATGAACCTTGCCGTCGATCCCAGCAAACAGGCGCGTGCGCGTGACGGTGGATCGCTCCACATCGGCACAACGCAGAGCAAATTGTGCCTTGGCGCGTTCGGCGACATCAAACGCCGCTCGGTGCGTCGATTTCGCGGCCGCGGACTGAATGGTCAGTTCCTGAATGCGGGCGTCGATCGCCTTGCGTCGAGAATTCCGGCTCGTGAACCCCGTCGCTAGGCGAAGAATATACTCGCAGCAGGCGGCGGTGTCCTCAGCTAAGTCATCGAGTGTCAGGTCGGCGGCCATCAACGCCGGTTCAAGTGTCCGCTGAACGGTTGCAAGCACAGCTTGGTGCTGGCGCAGCAGGCTTTCGGCGGCGGACAGTGTGCGCTCGACATCGCGACGCTCAAGGCCAAGGCGGTCCATCTGGCGCATCGCGTCTTCACGTTTGCGCTGTGCGGCATCATAGTCCGCTTGCATTGTATCGATCGCTGACCGCATATCTCGCACGCGCGTCAGCTGGCTGGCATAAACGCCGCGAGCCCGTTCGGCATCGGCCGCGATTTGGGCAATAGTGTGTGAGGTGCGCACGTCGAGTGCTGCTGGAATAAGATGTGGCAGACGGCTCTGGCCAAGGGCCTGTGCGAGCGGCTTCACCAGGGCCGCGTAGTGGGCGGCAAGTCGCGCCTTTTCTTCCGTTGCAATGTTGGCCTGGCGTGTTGCCTCTTCGGCCCGTGCGCGCGCTGCGGCCGCGTCCCCGCGTGCTTCCGCGACAGAATGCCCCAAGTCATTCAGTTGGCCATCAAGTTCATCGCGCCGACGGCGAATTTCGCCCACGAGATGTTCAGCAGCACCCTGGTCGCCGGACATAAAGGGATGCTCGTTGCTGCCGCACACCGGGCACGGTTCCGCCGCAACCAATGTCGTGCGCAACAGTTCTGCAGCTTCTGAGGCCGTCGCTTCTGCAAGGTCGTGCAACATGACCAGCTCACGTCGCAGAGCTTCGGTTTTCCCGTGGTCGTCCTCAGATAGCAATTGCCGGTCTTCAGCTTCTGCCAGAGCCTCGCGGGCCCGCATCGCGGTTTCACGTGCAACGACGATATGGTTTTCGGCTTCACGCCACGAGCGCGCTGTATCTTCAGCCTCACGCAGCTGCACACGCACATCGTTGAGGGCGCGGTCCTGCAACTCGGCGCCAAGCGCGTCGTCGGCGCGACCTGCGCCCCTTTTTTTGTCGAGTTGGACACCGATCGCGTCACGCTCGGCCGTTGCCGTGGTCACAACCTGTTCGGCTGTGCGAACGAGCGACGCAATGCGCTGCATATCCGCCTGTGCAGCCGCAACCAACTCTGCTGAACCGGTTACGTCCTTCGAAATTGCCCCGTAGCGATCGAGTTCGGCCGCGATGTCATTAGAGCGCTGCGCCAGGATAGTATGGCGTACGCTGGCCTCGTTCTCGCGCACAACCGTCTCGCGCTCAGCCCTGAGCGACGCAATCTCGGTATCAAATGCGGTCAGTGCCGCGACCCCAGCTGCCGCGTCGGCGGCCGCTTTGTCAGCATGAGCTTCAGCCGCCGCCAGCTCGCGTGCCGCAGTTTCGAGTTGCGCTGTGAGCTGATCAGCCTCGCGCCACAAAGGCTCAAAGCTATCGTAGCTGCGCGAGGCTTCAACATCAGCAGCCATGGCTTTCTGCCACGCGACCGTTGCATGTGCCGAGGCAATGGACGCGTCGCTGGCGCGTTTGTCCGCCACGGCACGCTTTTCGACGGCGTCAGCCATCGTGCGCTCGGCATGGCGCATTGCCTCAGCCTTGGCGCCGACAGGCGCCAGCCGATCCAGCAACGCCAGGCGTTTGCGATCACCCGCAACATGGAGGTCAGCTGCGCGTGCGGCCGCGAGAGCCTGCTCTGCATCGGCCAGCATCATGCGGCCAGCCTGTTGTCGACGCGAGATATCAAACGCCTGCGCAAGTGCTATGCGGTCGCCGGCAAGAGTCCTTTGGAGCACGTCAGAGCGTGTAATTTCGGCCGCGAGAGCTTGACGCTCCGGCGCATCAAGTAGCGTCACAGCTTCGCGTGCCGCTTCGCGCCCCATGATGTCATGCCGACGATCGACTGCCGCCTCGTGCATAGCAACAGAAAGACGTCCGTACACATCCGTTCCCGTGATCATTTCAAGCAGTTCGGCGCGCTCATTCTCATCTGATAACAGAAACGCATCGAACTCGCCTTGTGCCAGCAAGGCCGTACGGCGGAACTGCTCAAACGTAAGGCCGGTGCGGGCATGCACAGCGTCGAGTACATCGGAGACACCCGTTGCGACGCTCTCCGTGACAGTCTTGTTTTCAATGCGATCAAGGCGTCGCTCGACCTTTTGCAACTTTCCAGTCGTCGCGTTGCGCGCGCGCCGACTTTCCCAGCGGGCCCGATAGCGCAAGCCATCACGGCCGATGAAATCCACTTCCGCGTGGCCGGAGGCAGCCCCGCGCCGCAAAATGTTTCGCGTATCTTTGACAGCAATCGCCTCGCCGCTGGCATCGGGCGCAGTCTCGCGGCGCGAGACGTTAGCGCGCGGATAATCGCCGTAGAGTGCCAAGCACAACGCGTCGAGCACAGTCGATTTGCCGGCGCCGGTCTCGCCTGTAATCGCAAAAAGGCCGGCATTCGCCAGCGGGTCACTTTCAAGATCAAAGGCGAAACGCGGCAGGCTCGCGAGGTTTTCTCCACGCAGGGCAAGAATGCGCATGGTTTATACTTTCGCGGCGATCTGATGGAAGATCTTTAAGTGGTCGGCGGTGGGTGGCGCACCGTGTGCGCGCTGAAACGCCATGCGGAACAGCTCTTCAGGCTTGCGCTCGGCGAGCCGCACGAACGGATCGTCAACGCTGACAGCAGCTTCAACGGGCAGCGACGTGACCTTGATGTTCACAAGGCGCACCGGGAACTGTTCCGCGATCCGCTCTGCATCGGCGCGGAAACCCGGTTGCAGTCCATCGCGTGACACCAGCAATTCGACGAACGGTTGCAGCTCAACGGGCAAGTTTTTATCAAGACCAAGGGCTGTAAGATGATCCGCGAGTTCGGTTAAGCGCAATTCGCCCTTTTGCGGCAACCGCAAAAATGGAACCGGACGGCGTAGGCGGATCTGCTCAACGACCGTCGTCTCACCAGCCAGCGAAACAAGCGTGACGGAATGCGTGTAGGGCTGCTCCGTTGCTGACAAGGGCATCAGCGAACCACTATAGCGAATGGTCTCTCTTCCAACCGACTGAGATTTGTGCAGATGCCCAAGTGCGACGTAGGCCGCATCGCTTGGAAACACGCTCACGGGTACCGCGTGTTGGCCACCGATGAGGATCCGGCGCTCGGCGCCCTCGGATTCGATGGCACCGGCCACGTGCAAATGGCCCGTCACCACGAGCGGCGCGCCCGTCCGCAAGGGACGAATGGCGTCATGTAACTCCCGGTACAGCGCTTCAACTTGGCGGCTAATGGAAATGGGTTCGTCGCCGACGCGCGGCACGACGGGCAGACATGCGGCCGTTGGATAGGACACGGCGAGCACTTCGGCGCCGATACGGCCTTTGCTGTCACACAGTTGCACAAAATGCTGGCTCACGTCGAGCTTGCCGTCGGGGCGGCGCACATTCCCCGTGACGTGCACATTCAAGGCGCCGAGCAGAGACCGCGGTGCTTCCAGGCGTCCGGCTGCATCGTGATTTCCGGCCGTGATAACGATGGTCATGCCCGGCCGCGCCTTCGAGAGTCGGACCAGTGTGTCGTAGAACAGCTTCAACGATGCACCCGAAGGGTTCGGGCTATCAAAAACGTCACCAGCAACAATCAACGCGTCAACCTCACGGTCGGCGACGATCACGGCGATTTGGTTGAGCACCGTCCGATGCTCGTGTTCACGGCCAAAACTCTTCAGCGTCTGGCCAATATGCCAGTCGCCCGTATGTAGAATGCGCATGCAACAACCCTCTGCCGCGTGTCCGTTGCAGCCAAACGGCTGAGCGAACGCGTCCCAGGCCTTCGAGACAGCCTCGACCGTGCCATGATTCTTTTAAGAAAAACCGTATGTTCGACGGCAACCCTCAGGAAATTGAGGGCGTCTGGCATGGTTTTTACGCCGCCCCCAAAACTTAACAATTGCAAAGGTTTGAGTAATGACAGCGAAACTGTCTGTGGCGGCGTTCTTTCATCCGGTCTCGCATCAAGGACAAGCATCTGACGGACGAAGACAACGAACGCCATGACGGCATGATGGTCTCGTTGCGTGTTATCTCGACCTTCTGGTCACTATACGACGAGGTATCGTGACGGCCAGTATGATTAAGACCAGTATGATCAAGACCGGTATGGTGAGCACGGACGTTCAATACGTCTCGACGTGATAGCGCCCGCTGCCGCGCATCACGGGCTTGATCGCCGACCAGTCCATGGCATGCTGACGCGCGATGTCGGCCAACGCTTCTTCGACACCGCTCTCCATGCCCTTCAGGCCGCAAATGAAAATGTGCGTGTCGGGGCTAGCCAGGATAGCCGCCACGCTCTCGTGCTCCTTGCGTATGCGATCCTGCACGTATTCCTTGGTTGCACCCAAGACGCGCGAAAACACGAGGTGTTGTTCGAGCAAGCCACGCGGGACTTTCTGCAACGGACCAAAGTACGGCAACTCCTCAGGCGTCCGCGCGCCAAAATACATGATCAGCTTACCGGCTGCGTTCTGCATGGCGCGTCGACGGCGCTCGGTGAAGGCGCGAAACGGCGCTGAACCGGTGCCAGTGCAAATCATAATGATATTGGCGTTGGCATCGTTTGGCATCAGGAATGTGGCACCGAACGGCCCCGTCACCTGCACTTTGTCGCCGACTTTCAAATCACACATGTAGCTCGAACCGATGCCCCCTTCGACACGCTTAATCGTGAGGCCGAGATTGTTGGCGTTGCGCTTTTCGCCGTCGCGCGCCGACGCAATCGAATACAGCCGCATGTCGTGAGGCCGCCCATCGGCGCGTGCACCCGGTGGCACAATGCCAACCGATTGGCCTTCGAGCACCGGAAACATCTGCTCGCCGAAACTCAACACGATATGTCGGATATCGCTTTCGGTCGTGGCAGCGGTGATGCGAAAATTACCTTGCACGGTCGCGACGGCCGGCTTGTCGCGCCGAAACAAATTGACGCTCGGCTTTGATGCCGACGCTGGCGCTATGACTTTTCCGCCAGCGCCAGCATGGGCGTCGGCCAGTATCTTCTCGATCTCATCGTCGATGGCCTCCCCCGCAACGGGCGCGGCGTCGCCGAGGTCCACTTGCGTGGGCAGTTCACCCCAGGTGAACTGATCATCGATCGAATAGGGCGCGGCGACCACACGCCAGTTGTCGATTGATCCGGTTGGGCAGGGCGAGATGCAGTCCATGCAGAAGTTACACTTTTCCGCATCCACCACATAGTTGTTGGCGTCATGCGTGATCGCACCAACCGGGCACGTGGCCTCGCAGGTGTTGCACCGAATGCAGATCTCTGGGTCGATGAGATGCTGCTTTTTGAGAGCCGTGCGATGGTCAGAGAGTGTGGTGGTCATGTCGGTAAATGCCAAAGGCGGATGATGTCGCCAGATGTAGTCAAAAGTGTCGCCGCTCGCGCGGAATGCAAACTCGTCAGAATTGGTAAGGCACAGCGCTGCACCTCACTTACCTGCGGCTCCCGCGTTTGCGTTTTAGATCAGTGGCATGCCATTGATCGGCGAAGCGATGGAACCTTCGGGGGTTGGGAAGATGCTGCGACATATCATCTTGATACTAACAATCGGCGTCTCCGCTCAGTTGGCTGCATTGTCTGCGGCGGCCCAACGACCGTTTCGGCCGGTGACAACCGGAACGTGGGAGAGTCTTGGCGAAACGCTCGTCGGATTCGGCGTCGCCCGGGACGTGATCACCATCGGGCACTCCGATGACCATTTCCGCAACAGGAGCTACGATCAGTTGCGCCTCGCAGCAGAACGCGGTGATGTGCAAATGAGCATTGTCCGGCTGCGTTACATCAACAGCTACCAGGAGGACATTCCGTTCACGCAACTGGTGCGCTCCGGCCAGAGTGTTGTCTTGCCGCTGCCGGAGCGGCGCAGCTTCCTGTCGCAGATCGAACTCATCTATTCGGGACGTGCCGAGGCCGGCACGGGTGGATTGATCAGCGGCTGGCAAAGACCTCGCATGAAGGTGTTCGGCTTCAACACGCGGGCCGGATTGCCGGCGCCGCCCCCGGTGATCGGCCCGAACTGGACGCTGCTCGGCGAAAACACCGTCCGCTTCCGCGGCGCGCGCGAGGTTCTTCGTCTGAGTAACGACGAAGGCTGGTATCGCACACGGAGTTTCGACAAGTTGCATTTCAGGGTCTCCGACGGGGACGTCGATATGCGCGAAATCCGCATCGGCTACATCAACGGCCACACAGAAACGATCCGCGTAGCCCGCAATCTGCGGCGGGAGACGGACCTCACTGTCGACCTACCAGGCGAGCGCAGTTACCTTCGTCAGATCGAGATGACGTATCGTGCGCGCCCCGGAAGCTGGCAACGACCAACGTTGAAGGTGTATGGCGAGAAACGGGGTCCGTGATCGCTTTCGACTGACAACCCTCTCGACTGACGTGAGGATGAAAGTGACATCGGGCGCCGGTGACTGCGCCCGATGACGTTTCATCACCCGCGGTGAATCTTCACGTACTCAAAGTCGCCGCCCTTGTTGTCGATGCCGATCTTGGGCGCGGCGATCCAGTTTGCGTATTTGCCTCGTTCCCACTGCGGGACCATGAGCGAGGTGATGTAGTCGCCGTCAGACAGAGATGGAATCCAACTGTCGATGTTCTTGATCCACTGTTCGTCAGTAAGGATCTTGCCCTCAGGTGATGCCTTGACGGCTTTGAACTCGCCAATGTGGCGATGGAACGCGACCGACGGCAAGGCGAGCGAGAATTTAATCCCAGCCTTTTCGATGATCTTGTTCCAGCGGTTGATGCCGCCCTGGCAATCCTTTGTGTAATCATCACGCAGGCGCATGTTGATCGCGGTCAGCGCCGGCTCATCAACAGTACGGATCTCGCCATTGATGTACTTCAGCACGGGGTAAGTCGCGGACGTGAGCAGATGGTCGTCCTCGATCTTGGTCTCCATGTAACGGCCCTTGAGGCCAGCGTTGTAAAAGTTTGCTGCGTTGGTCGAAACCTCCGAACCAAACAGGTCAAGCGACAACGAGTAGTGCAGGTTGGCTTTCTTCTGGATGGTCGGCAGGTCGATGACCCCGAGCGCGCGAATGCGGGCGATATCGAAGGGGTCTTCAATGCCGGCAGCTTTCATGGCTTCGCACGTGCGCTCTATGGTGCGGCCGACGCCGGTCTCGCCAACAAACATGTGGTGCGCCTCTTCGGTCAGCATGAAGCGGCAGGTACGCGACATCGGATCAAAACCGCTTTGCGCCAATGATTCTAGCTGCATTTTCCCGTCACGATCCGTGAAGAACGTGAACATAAACAGCGATAGCCAATCCGGCGTGGTTTCATTGAACGCGCCCAACATGCGGGGCTTGTCCTCGTCGCCGGACCGGCGTTGCAGGAGAAGGTCAGCCTGCTCGCGACCGTCCTTGCCGAAGTACTTCTGCAACAAGTAGACCATCGCCCAGAGGTGACGGCCCTCTTCGACATTGATCTGGAACAGGTTGCGCATGTCATAAAGCGACGGCGCGGTCTTGCCGAGGAAACGCTGCTGCTCGACGGAGGCCGGCTCGGTATCGCCCTGGACAACAATCAGCTTGCTGAGCATAGCGCGATACTCGCCCGGCACCTCCTGCCAAGCCTTTTCGCCCTTGTGTGCGCCGAAGTTCACGTGCCGCTCACCGTCCTGCGGCGCCAGAAGAATGCCCCAGCGATATTCCGGCATTTTCACATAATCGAATTTTGCCCAGCCCTTCGGGTCAATCGAAATCGCCGTGCGCAGATACACGTCGCTGGTCTGGAAGCCATCAGGCCCCATAGTCATCCACCAGTCGATATAGCCAGGATGCCATTGCTCAAGCGCCTTCAACACGCGCTGGTCGTCGGCGAGATTCACGTTGTTTGGAATCTTGGTTGAGTAGTCGACGGCGCCGGCGGGGAGGGTGGTCATGGGGTGGGTTCCTTCGATGCTTTCGGATTTTGAGAGCTGAGAGTGGGGCACGCCTCCCTTCCCCCCTTGCAGGGGAAGGGTCGGGGATGGGGGGTATTTGCGCCCGCGACGGTTTTGGGACCGAGTGCCACGGCGATCATGGCACAGGCTTGCTCAGGGTCTCCGGTCACGATGCCGTCCGAAATCCTGACGATCTTGAAGCGTTGACTTTCGAGCCATTGGTCACGTTCGATATCTGACGCGATTAGCCCACCATGCTCATGAACCACTCCATCGACCTCGACGATCAAGCGCCGTTCAAGACAGACGAAGTCGACCACGAACGGCCCGATCAGATGTTGTCGCCGAAAGCGCAAACCCCATTGCTGTCGCCGCCGCAGAATGTCCCACAGCGCTTTTTCGGACACGGTCGATCTGGAGCGCAGCGATCTGGCGCGGGCGATGGTCATGTCGGTGCCTCAACTCCGCAATTGAGCCTCCCCCCCATTCCCGACCCTTCCCCCGCCAGGGGGGAAGGGGGCAATGTGGCGCGCGCCGTCGCATGGCGTGCCGTTGTGCCTGCGGAACAGTTCAAAGGCCACCACAGGATCCAGTAACTATCGCCTGAAGTCATGCGATCCATACCTCTGTCCCAGGCGGAAGGTCCTCTTTTCGCGTCTCACCAGTAAGCAGGATTGCGGAGCTGAAGTAGTGTAAATTTGGATCTTCGGGCGCAAGGCCACTGCAGGCCGTTCGTCCCAGGGCTGCTACGCGCGTCTCCAACCCGGTTCCGTCTGGCAGCTTGAAGAACACTAGCGTCCCCTCGTCGATCTTTTCGTCGAATTCGACAGGAACGCCCGGCGAAATCATGACGCCTCGACCAGCTATCGCAAACACTTCCATGATGGTGAAAATACGCCGACGCACTTCTTCACACCCGCTCCGGGTTGAAATCGCCTTTTACCCCAGTCCCATATCTGCGCAGCGCGCCATCCGGACCGACCGCATTCGGCCGCTGGAAGATCCAATTCTGCCAGGCGGTGAGACGGCCGAAGATCTTCGTTTCCATCGTTTCCGGGCCGCCGAAGCGCAGGTTGGCTTCAAGGCCCGTGAGGCCGTCTGAGGAGAAACCGGCGCGCTCTTCGAGGAAAATGCGCACTTCGTCGGCGTAGTCGATTTCGTCGAACGCTTCGAAAACGAGGCCGTACGCGGCACAATCGCTGCCGTCGAGTGTTTTACCGATAGCGGCTTGTGCCTTGGTCACGCTCTCAGGCTCGCCGAGGAAGCGCGTCTCAAGCCGAGTAATGCTGTTCGACATTTTGTATGCGCCGAAATTCAGTGTCGATAGCGCCATAGAGGCGGCCGGGCGGTTGTCACCCTTGAATGTGCCGTCGAGCATATAGGCGCGGTCGCAGGCGAACACGATTTCGGCCAGCGTGCCCACGAAGCACGAACCGGGCTCGATGAGCGCGACGAGCGAGCGTGAGGTGACGTCGACGCGTTTCAACACACGCTTCCAGTTGTTGGTCACTTCGCGCACGAACCAGTGCGCCGCGTGTTGCGCGAGAGCCGAGTCGTAGGCGAGCACTTTTGCCGGATCACCCTCGGACTTGAACACCCACGTGCCCATGTCCATTTCGTTCAAGCGCAGATGCAAGATCGCGTCGTCCAGTTCGCGCGAGATCTGCAGCGGGTAGAACGCAGCGCCCCGAGTTTGGATCGCCTCGGCGCTTGCCGGCGGCGTGTCGGTCGGGGCCTTGACGGTGATGGTCGCGCGGCGCCCCTGCCGGTCGATGTCGACGGTGACAAAATCGTATATCAGCCGATCTTTCGTCAGCGTGAATTTCAGCGGCGTCAGCGCGACGCCTTTTGCGCCCGTGGGTCGATCGGAGGTCGCGGCCAGTTTCTTGGCAGCCTCAGTGACGGCGGCGTCGAACTTCGAATTCGGTACGGATTGATCGACGAGGCGCCACTCGACGGCGCGTTTGCCCTTGATGCCTTCTTCGATGGTGCAAAAAGCGTCGGCGCGGTCGCGGCGGACTTTGCGTTTATCGGTGACACGGGTCAGGCCACCCGTACCGGGCAACACGGCCAGCAGCGGAATTTCGGGCAGCGACACAGTGGAATTGCCGTCGTCAGCGAGGATGATCTGATCGCACGAGAGCGCGAGCTCATAACCGCCGCCGGCCGCCGTGCCTTTTATCGCGCAGATGAACTTCTGGCCGGAGAACTCAGATGAGTCTTCCATGCCGTTCCGGGTTTCATTGGTGAACTTGCAGAAGTTGACTTTGTGGCTGTGCGCCGAACCCGCCAGCATGCGGATATTGGCGCCAGCGCAGAACACCTTGTCTTTGCCCGATTTGAGCACGACGACCTTCACTTCCGGGTGCTCAAAGCGCAGACGCTGCAGGGCGTCGGCAAGCTCGATATCGACGCCAAGGTCATAGGAATTGAGCTTCAACTGATAGCCCTGAAACAGCGTCGCATCTTGGTCGACGTCCATGATCAACTCGGCCACGTCATCGGCAAACTTCAGCTTCCAATGGCGGTAGGTCTCAGGCGATCGATGGAAGTCAATGATGCCGGATTCGGCCGTCAGTCTGGCTGAATTGTCTTTGGCCGCAGACTCTGCCATATCACCCTCATTATGCAGTAAAATGCATAAAATCCCACGTGCTCTCGATCATCTATGCAATAAGGCGGCATGATGTCAATGAAAAATGGACAATATCACCCCAGGCACTCTCAAGCAGATGCAGATCGTCAGAAATATGCATTATAATGCGCTTGTAGACCTGTTGGCGATCCAGAGCATTTTCCGACGAAGTGGAGACCGGTTCGTCGTATAAAATGCGCCAAAACAAGGGCTTCTAGAGCGCGTTCCGATTCTATGAGTTCGGAATGCGCTCTAGATTGGGGTTTGTTCGCGTGACGGGTTGCGCTTTGCGCTGATGAGCCGCGTCGCATACGACCCCGCCGTGACCAGCAAACGTGTGCGTCAAGGCTTAATCAGCAGATGTTCACGTTGATTGAGATTTGCCAGGATGGAAGCAGTCCCGATGATCACACAGTGCATGGGATTGTCCGGCACGACGAATTTTGCACCGACCCGCCGCGTCAATTCCTGATCGAGTCGGTCGAGCAACGCGCCGCCACCGGTCAAATAGATGCCGCGTTCAAAGATGTCGGCCGACACTTCGGGTGGCAGCTCCTCAATGCAACGCTGAATGAAGTCTGACAGATCATCGATGGCATCGTGTAACGCTTCGGCAATGTCGTGCGGCCCGAGGATCGCGCTTTTCGGTTTACCCTGGCGCAGGTCTCGGCCTCGTATATGCACCTCGGTCAATTTGTCTTCGTGTTCAGCGCTCGCTGAACCCGCTTCGATCTTAATCCGCTCCGCGTTGCTCTCTCCGATTAACAAATGGTGTTTGCGACGGACATAGCGGATGATCGCCTCGTCGAAGGCATTGCCAGCAATGCGCAGCGAGCGAGCCTGAACGACACCGCCGAGTGACAACACGGCGACATCTGTCGTGCCACCGCCGATGTCGACCACCATAGACCCCGCTGGCTCATCGACCGGAAGCTTGGCCCCGATGGCGGCGGCTACCGGCTCCTCAACCAGGTAAACCTGACTCGCACCCGCCGACATGGCTGTCTCGTAAACGGCACGGCGCTCAACGGGAGTTGCCCCGGCTGGAACACAGATCAGGATGCGCGGACGTCGAAACCGCATGGTCGTCTTGGCGCGCCGGATGAACTGGCGCAGCATTTCTTCAGTGGCGATGAAGTCGGCAATCACGCCGTCTCTCAAAGGGCGTATCGTTTCAACACTCTCAGGCGTCCGCCCGACCATCATCTTGGCCTTCTGGCCAACGGCAAGCACTTCGCGCGTGCCGCCACGGGTGCGCACGGCAACGACAGAGGGTTCATCGATGATAATGCCCCGGCCCACGGCGTGGACCAACGTGTTGGCCGTGCCGAGATCAATGGCGATGTCGTCCGAGAACACACGCGTTACGCCGAGTACCATAGCCTTGCGCCCCTTGCGGCCACACCGACAGAGGAAGCTTAACGATTCCTTGCACCACGACCATATGGCAGAAGCGAGAGCAAAACCCGTGCCGCCCAACCATTCTATTTACAGCCATCCTTTACACGGCCATCGTGTCTAAGACCGTCTGACAAACGACATCAAAATCGGGGCTATTCATGCGGATGAGCAAAAGCGCCCACCCTCCCCGAAGCAGGTCGTCGCCGAAGCCGATCAGACCTCGCGTTGGTCGCGCGATCGATAGCGCACCAGCGCCAGCGGCGCGAGACGCTTGACCAAGCCGTGAAAACGGATCGGCGCCGGCTCAGTAAACGGCAGGGCCAGATCCCGCCGTGGTGTGCCCGTGACCGCGCGGGCAAATTCGCGTCCGATGGCAATCGAAAGCCCAACGGCGCGGCCATTACAACCAACCCACGTGAAGCCCTCAGGTCCGATTTGATGGAAGCGGGGCATGAAATCCCGGGTAATGCCAACGTAGCCATTCCAAACATGGTCAAACGAAACGGGTCCGATATCCGGGAACAGACGCGACAGGCGCGCGGCGATGTAGGGTTTCAGTCGCTCGGCCCCATTCATACGATTGACCAGCGCGCCCCCTGTCACGAGACTGTTACGGGCATCGAGCCGCATGAAATACAGCTCTGCCCGCGTATCGGACACTGCACTGCGCTCCGGTAGAATCCGCGCCAAAGCCTCAGGCGTCAGTGGCGTTGTCGCCATCTGCCAGGAATGGATCGGTATCACCTCGCGCGCGACCTCTGGCACCAGTCGCGACGCAAACGTCGCTGTGTAGGCATTGGTCGCCAGCACCAGCGCGCGGGCGGCGATGCGAGCGCGTGGCATAGTCACCACCCACTGTCCCCGGATGCGGCTGATGGCTTCGACCGGCGTGTGCTTATAGACTTGCGCACCTTGGGCGGTAACGACCCGCGCCAGCTCTCGCGTTAGCGCCAGCGGGTTAACATGGCCGCCGGAGCTGTTCCACCAGCCGCCATGCCACGCTTGCGTCCCAAGTTTCTTCGCCATCTCCTCGCGGCTGAGCAACGCCACTGGCGCACCATGTTTGGCCCATTGCGCCACCCGCCGCTCGGCAATCTTCATGCGCCCGGGCGAGTGCACCGGCTGCACCCAACCTGTCTGCTCAGCCTCAGCGCGCATGCCCTCGCGTCGCACCATATCGAACAGGCCAGTTGCACTCTCCCGCAGCAAGCCAACGAACCGTTCGCCAGCATCGCCATGGCGCCCAACGATGTCGTCCGGATCGTTACGCGACAAGGTCGGGATCACCTGTCCGTTGTTGCGCCCCGATGCACCCCAACCTGGCTCGGCCGCCTCGACAACCATAACGGACAGGCCCGCCTGACGCAGGTGCAGCGCCGCCGACAAACCTGTAAAACCCGCCCCGATGACCACCGCATCAATGGTGTGGGAACCTTCAAGGCTTGTCAGATCTGGCCCCAAAGGTGTGACGGCCGCCCAGTGCGACGGCGGCCATCCGGGACTTGGGGTCATCATGCAGGCTACCTCTTGGGGCCAGGAATCAGCCATGCGATCAGCCGTGCGATGTAGCCGAGCGGAACAGGCCGCGCCATACCGTCAACGAGAGTTTGCTTTGTCGCCCAGAGAAGAGATGCCGTGACTGTCTCCATACGCCCTTACATGCCAGCCGATCGGTTCGTGTTGAACCGCTGGCTCGGTGAGCCGGATGTCGTCGCATGGTTCGGATCCCGCAGTGCCGCCGATGCCGAAATCGCGATCGCGCACGCGAGCGCTTCATCGCTTATTCGCGTCATCCTCTTTGACGGCGCTCCGATCGGCTATGCGCAAGCCTTCGACATCGCCTTGACCGGAATCGAACACCCAGAGGTTCCCTCGGGCAGTTACGACGCCGACGTATTTGTTGGCAGCACACCTCATCGCGGCCTTGGGTATGGAGCCACGGCACTCCGCCTGCTGACGGACGAGGTGTTCGCAACCACGCTGGCCGTCTCCGTCGCCATCACCGTGCCGTTGCGCAACGAACATGCTGTCCGCCGCATCGAACGGGCAGGCTTCAAGTGGCGGGCCGTCGTACATGACGCGCTGCAAGGGCCGATGTGGATTTTGCGGCGGGACAGGGCATAGCTGTTCGCATGATGCAGATGACTCGATCCGCCGTCAGTGACAATGCCACCCGCCGATCCATTTAAGGTCAGCGCCGTTTTCCGGGTCCGAGCACATCGCCGAGAACGCGGTCAATGCGCAAAACACGCCCCGTCACGGTAACCAGAACGATCATCACTTCCGCGCGCACCAAATGCAGCGGCTTACCGTTGGGGTTTTCCGGCCGGCTGACGTATTGATCGAGGACAAGGGTTGCAGCTGTCATGGCCCTCACCCGGGTTGTGATCTCAAGTACGTCGTCGATCCGAGCCGGGGCCAAATAGTCGAGCGTCAACCGGCGCACCATCAACGCCGCAGGCTCGATGCCGACCGAACCAGCCATTGAACCCTCAAGAAGCGTTCGGTGATTGTTGCCAGCAAGGCGCAGGAAATCCGACCGGCCCCGTTCGCACCAACGCACATAACTGCCGTGATAAGCGACGCCCGAGAAGTCCGTGTCTTCATGATACACACGCACCGGCAACCGATGAATGCGCGTGCCGTCGCCGACCGTCTCGAGGCGCCCGGCAAGGTCTGGCCAACTGAGGTCCGGCCAGCCGAAGTTAGGATCTGATCGGGTCGATTCAGACATTTGGTGATCCGCTTAAGACTTTATTGACCGACAGTGCTCGTTGCGGGCTCGCACGCGGCCGATAGCCAAATCCCGGCATCGCGATTGCATTTTGCCCTCTGACTGCAGACCAGTTCGACATCCAAGGGAGTATGGGCCATGACGACCATCCAACGCTTTATCAAAGACGAAGCCGGCGCAACCGCCATTGAGTACGGCCTGATCGCCGCTCTGATCTCTGTGGCCATCATCGCCGCAACCACCGCACTCGGCACCAACATCTCGGCCACGTTCAACAAGATCTCGGCCAAAATGACTTAATGTCCGCGGCAGCGATCGTCTCGGAGATCGGCGTAAAATTCAGGCGCATTTCCGCAGTGACCTTGCCGGACAGATAACGAGACCGACCGCGGCACCCCCGAGGTCGTGAGAGCCCGGCCCGCGCCACTGCACGCCCCTGCAGTCATCGCGGCCGGGCTTGATCCCGTCACGATCAGAGATTGGGCACCAGCGACGTCAACTTCCAGTCAAAGCCAATAAATCTCATGGTGACTGTGGCATCTGCTTTGGTCGCCGCTGGGTCTTTTGCGACCGCCAAACGGAAACCGAGCGGGCCATCGAGGCCAAAGCTCTTGATGTTTGCCAAGCCAAACGACGGTGCTCCAGCAGCCCGCGGCGCTGGTGTGGTCGGTGCTGGCGTTCCCGTCGGCTGACCGCCACCTATCCCCGGTAGACCCATTCCTGGCAGACCGGGCAAACCAAACTGACTTCCTGCAGCACCAATGCCGCCGATACCGCCAAGCCCGCCCGGCAATGTGGGCGCGCCACCCAGACCCAAACCCGGAAGTTTCGGCAGGCCCGGAATACCGCCGGACTTGTCAACTTCTTCCATCAGGATCTTTTCGACGGAGGCGGCGACATTGCCGCCCTCCTTGGCAATACGGATGACGTTGATCGGCGTAACCACCTTTTCCAACAACAGATCGACCATTTTCGGAACAATCTGCTGTTTCAAATCGCGACTGATAAGCGCGCCAAGACCCTGACCCGTCTGTTTTTCGACACTTTTCT
The DNA here is from genome assembly GCA_031409695.1 of Hyphomicrobiaceae bacterium. Lineage (GTDB taxonomy): Bacteria > Pseudomonadota > Alphaproteobacteria > Rhizobiales > Hyphomicrobiaceae > JABFRJ01. Next base: position 15,789 of record JANNXS010000461.1, on the reverse strand, counting down.
CCACTTCAGCCGTAACAGCGGGTCGCAAACCTTCGCGCACGGAGACAAAGTCAATTTTGCTTGCGAGCAATGCTTCATTGCCGTCGCTCAAGGCCTGAGCCAGCCGATAACCCGACCATGCCGGCCACGCCACATAGAAGCCGAGCAGGCCCAAAACGACAAGCGCGATGATTTTTTTCATGATGCCGAACCCTGAGGCCTGAAACCCTGCCCCCCTTGGCATGTCAAATCGACAACCTCAATCCGCAAGCCCGGCACAGGTCTTGGTCAAACCTGAGCACATGATCGGTCCTTACAGGAGGCGATTGCGCCTGATCGATGCGCTGCCTATAGCAGTGAAACGCGGAGAGTGAACGGACGGACAGCCGGCATCGTACGAGCACCGATACTCGCCGAAGACGGAAATCGGCCGGGATCAAAAACGGATCGTCGAACGACAATGTAACGTTAAACACAAACTCCTCTCAGGAGGAGGCTTTCCCAACCACGACTGCGCTCCCATATCTCATCGGCCCCACTGTGGTGGACCGAATTGAAGGACGGCATCGGATGCCTTGGAATACAAACGACAACAGCGGGGGCAATGGCCCTTGGGGTAACAAGGGTGGTGGCGGTGGGCCATGGGGGCAAGGGCCGTCCGGCGGTGGTGGCGGTAACGGCGGCGGCGGGGGAGGCAAAGGGCCACCGGACCTCGAGGACTTGCTAAAGCGCAGCCAAGATCGCTTTAAGAAAGCCATGCCGGGCGGCGGCCAGGGCGGCGTACCGGGGATTTTGGTGTTCCTGTTCGCGATCGGCCTTGCCTCGATTGTCGGTTTTTACACCTTCACATTCCGCATTGCTCCAGACCAGCTTGGCGTTGTCCTGCGTTTCGGCAGCTTCCATCGCATAGCGCCTCCAGGCCTTCACCTCCGCTGGCCCGGCCCGGTTGAGGAAGTCTACAAGCCTGAAGTGACGCGTCAGCAGAACACCGCCATCGGTGGCGTCAGCAGCCGCACACGCGGATCGGAAGGTGAACGGGCCGGCCTGATGCTGACCGGCGACGAAAACATAGTCGATGTCGAGTTTGTAGTCCTTTGGCAGATCAAAGCCGACAAAGTTCAAGACTACGTCTTCAACATCCAGGACCCACGCAACACGGTCACGGAAGTGGCCGAGAGCGTCATGCGCGAGATCGTCGGTCAATCGAACATTCAATCGCTTCTGACCGAAGGCCGCCAAAAGACCGAGACGGCGGCCCAAAAGCTCATGCAGCAGGTGCTTGACGGCTATCAGGCTGGCGTGCGCATCGACGAGGTCCGTCTGCGCAAAGTCGATCCGCCGAGCGAAGTGATTGATGCCTTTCGTGACGTCCAGGCGGCGCGCGCCGACAAAGAGCGTCTGCAGAACGAGGCCAACAAGTACGCCAACCAAGTCGTACCGGCCGCCCGCGGTGAGCGCGACCGCATTCAACAACAGGCCGAAGGCTACAAGCAACAGACGGTCGCCGACGCCACTGGCCAGGCCGCCCGCTTCTTGAAGGTCTTCGAGGAATACAAAAAAGCGCCCGAAGTGACGCGCAAACGCATGTACCTTGAGACCATGGAACGGGTCATGATGGGCACCGACAAGATCATCCTGGACAGCAAGGGTAGCGGCCAGGGCGTCGTGCCATTCCTTCCGCTCGATCAGCTGCAGCGCAAAAAAGAGGGGACAAACTGATGCTCCGCAATCTACTCGCCGTCGCAGCTCTGCTCGTCGCAGCAGCTATGACCCTTGCAGGCTTCGCCTTTTACATCGTGCACCAGAACCAGATGGCTGTAGTGCTTGAATTCGGCAAAACCGTGCGTGTGGTCGAGAAAGCTGGCCTCCATTGGAAGATTCCAGTGGTCCAGAATGTCGAATACTTCGACAAGCGCATCCTCGACCTCGACACACCAACCGTCGAGCTGAGCGCATCCGACCAGAAACGCCTCGTGGTCGACGCCTTCACGCGTTATCGCATTTACGACCCGCTGTTGTTCCTCCAGAAGGTGCGCACGATCCCCAACGTCCGCCCGACACTTGGCGCGGTCGTTGACAGCTCGCTGCGTCAGACGCTGGGCAACGCCACATTCGAGGATATCGTCCGCGACAAGCGCGAAGAGCTGATGAAGCGGATCGCCAAACAAGCCAATGACGCGGCCAAGGATCTTGGCCTCGAGGTCATCGATGTGCGCATCAAGCGCGCAGATCTGCCGCCGCAGAACTCCAAGAGCGTGTTCGGCCGCATGCGGGCCGAGCGTGAACGGGAAGCAGCCGAGTTCCGTGCCCAGGGTGAAGCCGAAGCCAACCGCATCCGCGCGACGGCCGAACGCGAAGCCACGGTCATCAAGGCCGAAGCCCAATCCAAAGGCGAACAGATCCGCGGTGAAGGCGATGCGGACCGCAACCGCATCTTCGCCGATGCCTATGGCCGCGACCCCGACTTCTTCGCGTTCTATCGCTCCATGCAGGCCTACGAAGCCGGCATGACCTCCAAGGACACGCGCATGCTGCTCTCGCCCGACAGCGAGTTCTTCCGCTACTTCTCGAATCCGGGCAGTGCGCCGTCTACATCACCGTCGCCCGCCAAGAAATGAGCGACCTCGTGACGGCCCTCGGTCTCGTTTTGGTGATCGAGGGCCTGATCTGGGCGGCGTTCCCCCGCGGTGGCGTGGCCCTCCTCCGCCTCGCCGCCGATAGCTCCGAAGGCTCCCTCCGCATTTCGGGCGCCATCGCCATCGCGATCGGCGTAGCAATCGTTTGGCTTGTGCGCGGATAGGTTCACGGCGCGGTGTTCAACCGTGCGCGCTAAGCGGTTTTGCCATCTTTTCACCAAGTCAATCCAGCCTACGCCCTGAAGCGTAGACCAATGGTGTGCCCAGCCGAGACGGTTCGCCGGTCTCAGGGCTTTCAATTGCGTGCCAGCCCGCCAATGGCGAGCGACAGAGTGGGGTTGACGTGATGAAAAGTCCGACCCGCCGCCTGTTGATCTCACTCCTGATTTTGCTCCCTGTATCGATTGGGATGTCAGGCCAGGGCCTGACACAGCCGAGCGTGCTGCAGGCAAGCGAGCGGGCGCCGCGCATTCATATTGCGGCGTTCGGTTTGTGGGGTGATGAGACCATCTTCAAACGCGAGACATTGGGGGCGGCCCGCGCCGCCCAGGACTATTTTGCGACCTCCGGACCAAATGTCGTTGGCAAAGTCATCGTCCGCGCAAACACAAGCACGCTCGCCGAGGCGCGTCTGTCAGACATCCGCGAACACCTGAAAAGCATCGCAACTGAGGCCAGCCGCGACGAGGATGTGCTGGTCCTGTTCCTTACCTCACACGGCAGCAAGGAAGGCGTTGGCATCGTCACGCCATCGAACCGCGGGGCGGCGCTGCTGTCCCCGCGCCGACTCGGACGCCTGCTCAAGGATACGCCCATCCGGCACAAAATCGTCATCATCTCGGCCTGCTATTCAGGCGTTTTCGCCAACGCATTGGCAGATGACACAACCTTGTTGATCACAGCCGCCGATGCGGAACAGCCGTCATTTGGGTGTGGCGCCGACGTCAAGGATGATTGGACCTATTTCGGCCGCGCGTTCTTCGTCGACGGGCTGAAAGTTGGCCGCACGCTGGACGAGGCCTTCAAGATCGCCAAGGCGCGCGTGCTCGAACGCGAAACAGCCCAAAAATTCGAGCATTCAAACCCGCAAATGCGCGGCGGCAAAGCCGTGCGTGCAAAACTTGAGGCGATCCGATTGGCTGCTGTAAAACCGTAGGCCACCGGCAGCAGACCGCGAGTGACGTTTCACCTTTAACGGCTTCATTGACAGCTGACATTTGCACCGCTTGCCGTCAGGCGCTATCAACCGTGTCGAAACGTATCCGGGATCGTGACGCCATGGCCAATGCCACCCCTAAAACCCTCTACGACAAAATCTTTGACGACCATATCGTCGAACAGGCCGCGGATGGCACGTGCACGCTCTATGTCGACCGGCATCTTGTCCACGAAGTGACCAGCCCCCAGGCCTTTGAAGGCCTACGTCTGGCCAACCGACGTGTCCGCGCACCGGAAAAGACGCTCGCCGTCGTCGATCATAATGTGCCAACCACGGATCGGTCGAAGGGCATCGCCGATGACGAGAGCCGCATCCAGGTTGAGACATTGGCCAAGAACGCCAAGGATTTTGGCATCGAATACTTCCATGAGCGGGACAAACGCCAAGGTATCGTCCACGTCATCGGCCCCGAGCAGGGTTTCACGCTACCAGGCACGACGATCGTGTGCGGCGATAGCCACACGTCAACGCACGGTGCCTTCGGCGCCCTCGCCCACGGCATCGGCACCTCCGAAGTGGAGCACGTGCTGGCAACCCAAACGCTGACGCAGAAAAAGGCCAAGAACATGCTGGTCCAGGTGGACGGCAAGCTCGGCCACGGCGTGACATCCAAAGACATCATCCTCGCCATCATCGGCAAGATCGGCACCGGAGGAGGCACGGGCCACGTCATCGAATACGCGGGCGACGCGATCCGACGGTTGACGATGGAAGGCCGCATGACCGTCTGCAACATGTCAATTGAGGGCGGCGCACGCGCAGGCATGATCGCGCCGGACCAGACGACATTCGACTATTTGAAGGGACGTCCCATGGCCCCAAAGGGCGCCGCTTGGGACGCCGCAATCAAATATTGGGGGACCTTGCAAACTGACCCGGGCGCCCACTTCGATGCCACCATCCATCTCGACGCCGGCAACCTGCCCCCGATCGTCACCTGGGGCACCAGCCCCGAGCAAGTGGCAACCATCGACAGTATGACCCCCGACCCCGACAAGATCGCTGATCCGGGCAAGGCCGCCGCGGCTGTCCGCGCGCTCGAATACATGGGGCTGAAGGGCAATACCAAGATCACGGACATCCCCTTGGATGTCATTTGGATCGGGTCATGTACCAACGGGCGGATCGAAGATCTGCGTGCAGTGGCCAGGATCGTCGACGGTAAAAAGGTCGCAAAAAGCCTCGCCTACGCGATGATCGTACCCGGCTCAGGCCTCGTGAAGGAGCAAGCCGAAGCCGAAGGTCTGGACAAAATTTTTCTGGCGTCTGGCTTTGAGTGGCGCGAGCCCGGGTGCTCCATGTGTCTCGGCATGAACCCGGACCAACTGAAACCTGGACAGCGCTGTGCTTCAACGTCGAACCGCAACTTCGAGGGCCGCCAAGGCTATCGTGGCCGGACGCACCTCGTGTCGCCGCAGATGGCAGCGGCCGCGGCCATCGCCGGTCGGTTCGTGGATGTTCGAGCCATTGGATAAAGCCGAAGCCTGAGCGTCGACGGCGCCGCGCGTATCCAGATCATCGTGACAACCCGGAGTATCAGCGGTTGGATGCATTGACCGATGGTAACGGTGCCGGGGTCGGGCACAGCACTTAAGCCTGTTGGCGGATCAGATCTTGCCCCGGCCGCACCGCGCGCTCAAGTAGTGGGGCGTGAAACGCGAGGACGCCATGATCACCGCCAGAGATGCCTTTAACGGGGAGGTTATGATCCTCGGGTCGTATGTCCTGTTCCTCCTGCTCATCCCGAAGCTGACGATGAAAATTTTCGGTCTCGCCGAAGATCCGACAACGTTCTGGCCGCGCATGCTCGGCGCGGGTGCACTCGGCATTCTCATTGCGGTGATCGCCCAAGACCAAGGCTGGACCAAAACCGGATTTGGTCTCGGTGGCTGTGTCGCCCTCAATTTGACGGTTGCCGTCGCCTTGGCGCTGATGATGGTCGTCGGTCCCAAGATGCCAACGCCACGGGGAACTGCCACCATCTGGGGGATGGTCGCCAGCCACGCAGTGCTCGGCTTTGTCCAGATCGCATTCGCGTGAGCCCCGCGCGATAATACGGCGCCGCCGTTATAACACCCACAGGACCACGCATGTCAGCGCCGCTGTTTCACATGATCGCCGCGGGCCCACGACCGGTCGCACCGTTTTCCCACGCCACTGAAGCGGACGGTTGGGTATTTGTGACCGGACAGATGCCGACCGACCCGAACGCGCCTGACGCGGCCCTACCCGACGGCATCGAAGCACAGACGCGGCAGGTGATGGACAATCTGAAAATCGTGCTCGCAGGCATCGGCATGGGTCTAGAGCACACGCTGCAAGCCCGCGTTTACCTCACGCACTTTGACCGCGACTTCGCAGCCATGAACCAAATCTATCGCAGCTACTTCGCACCCGACAAACTGCCGGCCCGGACATGCATCGGAGTTTCGGGTCTCGCGATAAACGCGCTGGTTGAGATCGACCTCGTGGCGCGCCGACCGTAAATGCTCCGCCGGTTACGCATCAACACGCCGACTTTAATGCGCTCACTTTAATGCGAGAGCGCGATCTGCTGTCCGCTGGTGGTGATATCGACCCGCTTTGCTCTCAACACGGCGTTACCTGCCATCGTCGGCACGGTGATACGATAGGGCACAAAGATGTTGGCGCTCGGGATCGGCCGCAGCACGATTTCGATGTCATTCGATTTTGCCATGGCACTGTTTTCTTCGTCCGGCTTGTGGCCAGCAATCGGCACATATTTGATGCGGCACACATAACCGGTGACCGGTTGGCCGGACGCGCGTTGCTCCGATAGCGGCACGGTGCCCTTGGGCGAAAGGATCAGTTCATAGCGCGCCTTGCCATCATAGATCGGGATGCGACGCGAGCACGGATTCCCGGTAGTGCCTTTCGAAAGCGCAAGCATCGCCGACATCGGATCGAAAACGTTAACGAGATGCTGCGGTTGAACCGGGATGGTGCCCTCTTTGGGTGGCTTGTTGGGCTCATTGACGACGCTGGTCACGGTGTTGCCCGTGAAGATCATACGACTGGAACTGGCTTTATTTGAGCTCTTGAAACCGAAACCGAACGATTGCGGGCGAGCGCCATCTGCTGCGAGCTTGCCAGTCGACTCGGCATTTCCAGACCACTTGAAGGCACCGAACAGGAGCGAAAGTTTGCCCCCGCCGTTGAGAGTGTAGGTCTGACCATTGGTCGCGGAGTTGAAGTCAAACGCGCCAATCGTGACACCAGAAAACTCGACGTCAAACGTTGCACTAAACTTCGTCGGCCAAGCATCATTTGCTCGAGCGCCCGGCGCCACGACGCACGACAGCGCCACACTTGCGATCACAGCTCTGGCAAGCACAAAACGAGCAGCTGATGTCATGAGCGAAATGCTCCCCAACGCAAAGACGGACAACGAAACTTGTGCCACACTTAGCGCCGCTAAAGGTGGTTTACGTCGAAACTGTGATCGGTAGAGGCATAGGGCGAGAGGGTTAACCTAAGGTTTCACGGCGTCTCACTTGCAAAGCGATCAAACCAATTTTCCGCGAGCCGCCACGGGCAGGACTTCAACGATCTGGTTGCCGCGCACCGCAATCAACTGGTCAACCATATTGACGACCACGCAGACATGATTTGGCACGATCCGCACAACATCACCGATCTTCGGGCGGATGTTACAGCGCGAGAGATCAAGGAACCCATGCTCTTCGGCGAAGCCTTTGATCTTCGCTTCCGGATGCTCAAGCACCAAACCGTAGCCGTCCTGCCCGCCAGCGTCACTGGTCAGCGTCTTCGAGCCGGCGTCGAGAATGCCACGGTCTGCTCCAGCGCGCGAAACAACGGTCGAGAACACCGTCAACGCACAGTCGTCCCACGTCGCAACGCCAGCCGCCACTTGCATGCGATCATTGAAGATATAGGTGCCGGCGCGATGCTCGGTAGCGCCCGTCAATTTGCCGACGTTGACAAGATTGGGCGAGCCACCGGTCGACACGACATCGGCCGCAAGGCCAAGCACTCTGATGCCCGCATGTGCCTCGTCAAAGAAGCGCTGTGTTTCGGGCCAGCTCCCTTCTGTTGGGTAGAACAGGAAACCTTTGAAATGCAGCCCCGGCGTTTGCACAATCGTCTCAGCCAACTGAACGGCCTCGCGCACGGTTTCAACACCCGCGCGTTTGCGGCCCGTATCGCACTCAACCAGAACACCGATGTCGCAACCAGCCTGCAGTGCCGCAGACGCGTAGGTTTCCAACGTCACGGGATTGTCGGCGCAAACCTTCACGTCCGGCGCCCGGCGGACCAAGGCTGCAAGCCGTCCCGCACGTGCCTCGCCAATCAGGTTGTAACTGACGACGATGTCGCCGATGCCAGCATCAGCAAAGATTTCGGCTTCACCCAGTTTTTGACACGTGATGCCGCGCGCACCGGCGGCGATTTGCATGTGGGCGAGCTTTGGCACCTTGTGCGTCTTGATGTGGGGCCGATTTCCAACTCCGGCTTGATCGCAGATCGCCTGTACCCGCCGGATGTTGCGCTCGACCTTGTCGAGATCGATCACCAGGGCGGGCGTGCCAAATTCGCGAGCGACGTTTTGCTTGAGATCGTCGAGTGTCGTCATGGCGGATCCCCGGTATAGCACGTAGTCTGGCTGGCACTTGCTCTGCCGAGCACAGTGTCTGGGCGTCAGGCAGCAGGCACCTGCGCCCCAACGTCGAACATTCGCGAGGTTCTGTCGAGCGGCGCATGATACAGCGGCAGTCGCAGGACTGTGGGACCTAACCGGCTTGTTCCAGCGGTCAATTTAGGGACCGTGAGGCTCCACACGTGACGACCGGAAGGCCGGCAGGGTTTGCCCGCTGATGATGAGAACTGCAACACGATCACCCAGGCTTGTTTAGTCCCCACTGGCCGTTCTAAGCCGGAAGGAAACCGCGCGGACCGGTGACCATCCGAGCCGGTCGAAAAATCTGCCGTTCGTTCAAGCCCCCGTCTATTGAAGTTCCCTGTGAGGCCGCCGTGACCACGCTCCCCTATCGCCGCAATGTCGGACTGATGGTCATCAACCCAGCGGGTCTCGTCTGGCTTGGCCGTCGCGTTGCGACGGACGTCGTGCGCCATGGCAACCGTCAGGCGTCGACCACGCGCCCGGTCACCGGCGGCTGGTGGCAGATGCCACAAGGCGGCATCGATGATGGCGAAGATCCGCGCACCGCAGCTCTACGCGAACTCCAAGAGGAGACGGGTATGCGTTCAGCCGAAGTGATCGGCGAAAGCGCGCAATGGTACTCCTATGATCTGCCCCAGGACCTGATGGGCCGTGCGCTCGGCGGGCGCTATCGCGGACAGACGCAGAAGTGGTTTTTGTTGCGCTTTACGGGCGAGGATAGCGAGGTGAACATTCAACCACCCGACCATGACCAGGAGTTCGACATCTGGCGTTGGGCGCCGCTTGACGAACTTCCAGGCCTGATCGTCGCGTTCAAGCGCGACGTGTATGTGAAGGTCATCGACGAATTCCGTGGCTCGGTGAAACCGCTATGAGTGAAGCCTTTACAGACGCAAACGTGCTTGCCCTGGAACTGGCCGCGGCGCGTGCATGGCCCGCGTCGAACAGCGTCGATGTTGCCGGTTGGCGCGTGCGGCTCTCGGGCGGCGGCACGCGGCGCGCGAATTCGGTCCTTTCACTACGTTTTTCCGGAACCGATCTAGAAACGGCGATCTCGTCCGTGGAAGCACACTATCGTGCCCAGAAGACGCGGAGTTATTTCCAGGTCTCATCCGTGTCAGCGCCCGAAAACCTTGATGCGACTCTCGAGGCACGGGGTTATACCTATGAGGAACCGTGCCTGTTGATGGCGAAACGACTTGGCCCCTCAGCCATGCCGGCCGACGTCGTCGTAACCGATAAGGCAACGCCTGCGTGGCTATCGATCTATACGGAAACACTCGATGCGGCACGCCGCGACGCAGCCCCGTCTGTGCTCGATGCCGTGCCAGACCAGCGTGCATTTCTTCTCGTGATGCGCCAGGGGAAACCGTTGGCGTCCGCGCTTGCCGTCCTGTCACCCGATCGCATTGTCCTGGTCGAATGTGTTGCGACACGTGTTCAGGCACGGCGTTCGGGTGGGGCGCAGATCGTCATGGACGCACTGGAAGCCTGGGCCACACAACAAGGCGCACACACGTCTGCCCTGCAGGTGGTAGCGGGCAACACCCCAGCCCGCACCCTGTATGAGCGGCGTGCCTATGCCGAGGTTGGCCGGTATCACTACAGGTGGCGCGATGTCGGCTGATCTGTTGCGTGCAATTGAACATGCAGCTGTGCGCGGCTGGCCAGCGCTCGAATCAGCCGACATTGACGGCTGGATCTGGCGATCCACATCCGGCGGCTCGATCCGTGCCAATTCGGCGGCAACCGTAACGTGGCATGGCACCGATATTGCGCAGACCATAGAGACCTGTGAGGTCTTGTACCGCGCACGCGAAGCACCGTGTGTATTCACTATTTCAGACGTGTCGATGCCAAGCGATCTTGATGCCCGGCTGGCGGCACGCGGCTATGCGCGCGGCGACGACCACGTAACAATGGCCAAGGCACTGCCGATGGCAGTGTCGAGGCCAGTTTTGTCAGGCCCACTTTTGCCAGCTAACGCCCATACATCGACAACGCCAACAGACGCGTGGTTCGCGACCTACCTCTCAGGCCTATCGGAAGACCGACGTGGCGTCGCGCGCCGGCTGATTGCAAACCTACCCGCGCAGGCCCTGTTTGTTTCAGTCACCCCGGTTGCCCTGGAGCGTGACCCACAGCCGCTGACGTCATCGACCGGCCAAACGACTTCAACGGGCGTGACGATCCTAGACGGTCGACTTGCCTCGGTGCAGTGCATGGCAACGCAGCCCGAATATCGCCGGCAGGCTGGGGCGTGGCACGTGCTCTCGGCCATTGAAGCGCTCGCACAGCAAGGCGGGGCGTCCCACCTCTACCTGCAGACCGGCAGCGATAATCTTGCCGCCCAAGCGCTGTACACCAAGTTCGGTTTTCACATTTTAGGCCGCTATCACACGCGCACCAAATGAACGCAGAGGTTTCAAGCAATAACCGAGAGTCTCTGCGTGCGGTGTTGGCCGGCGGCCGCGTGCAGAAAAAGATCCTCGCAACGTCAGATGATATTGATGATCGTTGCGGCCGTGCGCGCCTGCACATCGGCCGGCGAAAACCCGCCAAAGCATTCCACCAGGGCAAAGCCTCGCGGCGTAACGTCAAGGATGGCGATGTTCGTGTAAACCCGCGTAACGCATCCCGGCGCCGTGAGTGGATAAGAACAACGCTTCACCAACTTGGCTTCACCAGACTTGGTCGTGTGATCCATCATGATCCAGATCTGCTTGGCACCAGCTGCCAAGTCCATGGCCCCACCGATGCCCGGGATCACATCTCCCTCGGGTACGGTCCAATTGGCAAGGTCGCCATTTTCAGCCACCTGATAGGCGCCAAGCACGCACAAGTCCAAGTGCTGACCGCGGATCATGGCAAAGCTATCGGCGTGGTGAAACAGCGACGCGCCGGGGTTCAACGTGATGTGCTGCTTGCCAGCATTGACGAGCCACGGGTCAACGTTCTCCTTAGCGGGTGCTGGCCCCATGCCGAGGATGCCGTTCTCGGATTGAAACAGCACTTCGCGATCTTCAGGCACATGATCTGCGACGATGGTCGGTTGGCCAATGCCAAGATTTACAGCCCAGCCATTTGGGATGTCGAGCGCAAGTCGCTTGGCCATTTCAGCCGATGTGAGGGGCTTGGAATTCAAGAGCATGGCGTTGGTGGTCCGACGACGGGCAGGCAAGGACGGGCAGGCAAGGACGGGTAGCGCCCCCCCCCTAACCACGCCGGGGGCTGGACCATTGAAAGCCTCAAAGGGCAACAACACAAGACCGAGTAACAACATAGGAGTGGTTAGAAGCGCCGCGAGGTCGTAGGGCGCGGGCGGGTTATGGTGTCGCTGGCTGGTTGTCGCCACGCGACAGGAAGCTGTTCACATCGGTCCGATAATTGAATTCGCCGAGGTGCTTGAATTCAAAGCGCAACACAAAGGATTGGTCAGGCTTGATGCCTTGATCGGTGTTTGTGATGCGTGTGTCGGCGTAAGTGGCAGTCAGCACAAAGCACTCGTCCTGATACTTCAGGCCGAGCGAATCCTGGATGGCGCGCTTTGCGTCGATATCGTAGCGCACAGATCCAATCAGGCTCCAGTAGTCCGTGAGCTTCAGACCCACCAAAAGCTGCAGTTCCTGCTGCGCGGTCGTAAATCCGGCCAGCGGATCCGCGCTGGTATAGCTGTGAATGGCCTGGCCAGAGACCGCCCCAACTGTGCCAGACAGAAGCGTATCGACACGACGCAAGGTCCAGTCACGGTCATCAAAGCGTGCCTGCGACACAAGCGAGAAGTTGCGCAACGGCGAAACATAGACCCCGGCCACATAGTCAGACCGGTTATTTTCAAGCCCACTGTTTGGGTTGAACGATGACGGGAATGCCCCTGGTGCAGCAGTCGACGTAACATCTCGGCCCGGGTCGGCAAACACATTGGCGCCCGACAGATGGAAGCTTTGCCCAAACACCGCCCGGGCGTGGAAGCCATTGTTGGCTTGGAACGAATACTGGATGCCGGTGTTTACGCGCGTGCCTGTGTCGACCCGGTCGTAACCAGACGTCTTCGAGACATCGAACAAAAGCCCTTCGTTAAAGTTCAAACTCTTGGCATCTTCGTTCGGCAGAAAGCGTTGATCGGGCCGGTTCATGTGCCGCGACACGACCTGCACCACCGGCTCGAAAACATGCGAGGCCGTCTGCGTATGAGCGACGAACGGGTAAGCGTAAGTCAGCCCGGCCGAGCCAACGCCATACAGCAACGACTCGTTCGACGCAGTGTCGCCGGTCACCGGATCGCGCGTGTCGCGAAAGCTGTAGGCATCGCCGCGCACACTAAAGAACGGCGTGAAGGTCTGGCCGATCTTATCGATGATCTTGCGACGCCAGGACAGCTCCGTCACAAGGTGCGTGGTATCGGTGCCAACGAACGCTGTTTTGCCGATTGTTGACGTCCCAAGCTCACCCTGGTTTGGCCGCGACATACTGCGAGCATGCCCGTTAAAACTCAACTCGCCGCCAAGTACAGTGTCGGAAAAAATATAGTTCGAGTCGATGACAGGATGGACGCGCGCGGTTGAGGCGCTGGTATCGTTGGTCAGCAAGCCGCCAAAGTGGAACATCTGCGCATTGAAGTAGTTCCGGTCGCTATGGCCGGTCAGGTACAATGTATTGACTCGGTCAGTCTGTAGCAGAGAGTCAAAGCCGTAGAAGCGGCGAAACGATTTGTCGCTTTCCAAGGTCACGTCCCAGCCGGCCTTCCACCACGATCCAAGCGAGAACACACCGCTGGTTTGCACAGTGCCGCGCCAACCGTCGAGCTGCGTATCGGTTTCACCCGGGAGCTTGCGTGCATCCTGGTCAATAAACGCACCTTTGACGGTGTACGAACCATTGGCAAGCCGTTGGCGCCACTCGCCCTTCCAAAGGACACCCTGCTTCGACAGATACTCTGGGCTGAAGGTAAAGTCGTAGGATTGCGACAGTGCGAAATAGTAAGGCAACTCGACGATCAAACCCAGCGAGGTCGATGACCCAACCCGCGGCGCCAGAAAACCCGACTTGCGTTTTACCGACGGATCCGCGTGCTCAAAGTAGGGCATCGAGAAAACCGGCACGCCAAAAAGTTCAAATTTGGCGTCCTGGTATTGGATCGTCGCAGCCTTTTGATCGTGCACGATCCGCGCGGCACTGATGCACCAGAGCGGAGATTGACCGGGCTCGTTGCGGCACGGCGTGAACTTGGCCTGCTCAAACTCTGTTACGTTGCCGTCTCGGCGGATGGCACGCACACCAGAAATCCGTGTCTCATCCCGAGACACGACCGAGATTGTTTCAACAAACGCGTCCCTGAAATCGTCGGTGATGCGCAGTCGTTCGGCGCGTGTGACGTTGTTATTGCTGTCGCGCAACGTAACGTTACCTTCGGCCATCAGTAGGTTAGCCGACTGGTCGTATGTGATGCGGTCTGCGGTCAAGACGTTGCTATTATAGAAGATTTCAACATTTCCGCGGGCAACAATACGCTGCCCTTTGGTATCATAAATCAATTCATCAGCAGAGAGATTGAGTGGCAGAGCCGAGTTCACCTTCGGAGCGTTGCCAAATATGCCACCTGGCGGGGACGCAAAAGATTTGCCGGCCGCGAGGGGTTGAGACAGCAGGCTCGGATCCTGGGCCGAGGCGGAAGAGACAAAGACAGGTGCGACACTCGACGCGGACAACACGACCACACCGATCACGCATAGAGCACGCACAGCATTAAGATGGCCCATAACACCCATCCGGGCATTAGAACCTCCACGCTTCGGTCCGCACACGACATGCGGCTCCCGCGCCCAACGCATCACTTCAGCCGTCCTCCTGGTGCAAGAGCACCGTCACGGTCGCCATACAGGACACCAGGATTGGCAGCCAAACTGCGACGTGCGCCGGCACAACGCTAGCGAGCCCCAACTGACGTGAAACCTCGGTGAGCAAGAAGAAGCCTATTCCCCCAACCATCCCGGTAATAACCATAGTCTGGATGCCACCCTGTCGGAAGGACCGCAAAGACACAGTAGCAGCCAAAAGCACCATGGCCATGAGCATCAGCGGACGACTGAGTAGCATTTGATACTGCACCCGAAACCGTGCCGCCGGCAACTTGGCCCGCTCAGACATGTCGATGACGCCGGGCAAATCCCAAATCGACACCGACTCGACCGAGCCCAAGGCGTCTTGAACGCGGCCCCGATCAAGTGCCGTGCTCAACGAATAGGTGGCAAAATCTTCGGCCTCTCGTCCCGGCCGGGCAACCGCAGCCTTCTGAAGCGTCCATACACCGTCGCCAAGCGTGGCTTTCTCGGCATCAATACGTTCAACGAAGCGGCCTTCACGATCGTATTGAAATACGGTCACACCAGTTAAGACAAGCCCTTGATCGGCAACAGCTTTGGCGGACATCACGGATGGACCGTCAGCCCCATCCTGGCGCAACCAGGCGCCACCGCTGGTGGAGGTTAACAAACTGACGTCCTGGCCGAGGACTTCGCTCATAAGCCGGTCAGATTGGGCACGCGCCTTGGCGGCCAGGGGGTTATAGACAGTCACCGCCAACACGCCGATCACGAAAGCAACCGTGAGACCCGGCCGAACGAACTGCCACGCAGACATGCCGCCGGCACGCATGACGGTCAGCTCAGACTTTCGGCTAAGACTCAACAAGGCGCCGATGGCACCGACCAGCACCGCGAAAGGCATCAGCAGCTCGGCGAACGACGGCAGGCGCAGCAAACCGATCTGAACCACCGACATGGTCGAGGCAATCTTGTACTTTGACGCTTGTCGCAGAAGTTCGATCAGATCAATCAACAGGATAAGGGCACAACAGACACCGAACGCACTCACCATCATGAGCAAAAAGCGCTTGCCGATGTAATAGCGGAGGGTCCGAGCACGAAACATCTTTAGCCGCCTCCCGCGCGGGCTGTGACGACCTTGGGCCGACGCACGAAAAATTGTGGCCGCATGTTTAGCGTGATCGCCGCCATGGCGAGCAGCAATCCAAGCACAGGAACAGCATAAATAAATTTCACCGCACCCGGGTCCTTCACAGCCTGGTTGGTGAAGTTCACCCCAAGCAGCCGGATGCCAAAACCAGCACAGATAGCGAGCACCAAGGCAAGTGTCCGGTTCTGCCGCGTTGTTTGCGGATGACCGATGAAGGCAAGGCCTAAAAAGACGTAGGTAAACAAGTACAAGACACTCGCAAACCGATCATGCAACTCCTGGCGATAGCGACCCGGCTGATCGCGCCAGAACGGGTC
>JANNXS010000460.1:0-6657 GCA_031409695.1 Hyphomicrobiaceae bacterium | reverse complement strand
GGGCCTGAGTCAAAACTTCTCTGGGCTGGTATTACGGGGCACTACTGTGCCGCCAAGCCACACGTCGCAACAGGCCCAATTCAGGCCCTGAAATCCGACACGCTTGGGCGCCTTGTCGGCATCATCGAAGAGTTGCGCGGGTTGGCGACGCGGTTTTGAAAGCGGAACGCATCA
Source organism: Hyphomicrobiaceae bacterium (assembly GCA_031409695.1). Taxonomy (GTDB): domain Bacteria; phylum Pseudomonadota; class Alphaproteobacteria; order Rhizobiales; family Hyphomicrobiaceae; genus JABFRJ01. Next base: position 6,483 of record JANNXS010000460.1, on the reverse strand, counting down.
CCATTGACGGCTCATCTTAAAACGGACCCGCCATTGGCGCTTGGGACTGTGTCATGACATCATCGCCGCGTCAGCTTTCGGTCCGGAGTCGCCGATGTCCACGCCCACCCTCCACACATCAACCGACGTCACCATTTCAGACGCGCCGCCGGTTCTCAGACTCACAATCACGCGCGAGGCACGCCGAAACGCGATCTCAAACGATGTGCTCGCCGGCCTCACAAACCTCTTCAAGCGCGCTGAGCAGGACCGCGCGGTGCGCGCCATCGTCATCACAGGGGCCGGCGACAAGGCCTTCTGCGCCGGCGCTGACCTGACGGGCGATGCGTTCAAGATCGACCCGTCCGAGCCCTATGGCAGGCTCGCCGACTTGATGCGCCAATCACGCCGTCTCAATGTGCCCGTCATTGCGCGCGTGAACGGCGCCTGCATGGCTGGCGGCATGGGGTTGCTCGCGATTGCCGATCTGGCGGTTGCCCATAAACGCGCGATCTTTGGGTTGCCCGAAGTGAAAGTCGGCGTGTTTCCCGCCCAGGTTCTTGCAATGCTGAAGGATATCGTGCCGCGGCGCAGCTTAAACGAACTCGTGATTACCGGCGAACCGATCGATGCGGCGGCAGCACAGGCAATTGGCCTCATCAATCATGTGACGGATGATCTTGATGACAAAGTTGATTGGCTGCTCGCCCGCATTCTCGACAAATCGCCAACTGCCATCCGGCGCGCGCTCTACACACTTAAGCGGATCGAGGCGATGCCGTTTGAGGAAGCAGCCGCATTTACCGAAAGTCAGATCGCGCTTACGGCCCAAACGGATGACGCCAAGGAAGGCCAGGCGGCGTTCCGCGAGAAGCGCAAACCGAATTGGACGGGGACATGATCATCTGAGCAAATCATCAGCTGGGTGCTTGGTCGGTTGCGCGCAAGCCGACAAGCTGATGTCGTCCGATCAAGCCTTTTGCCCGCTGCTATCAGTCAGTGTCACCGGCAGCTCCAGGAACCCACGAAAGCGTGCCCGGCCGCCGCGGATCGGCGCACGCGAGAGTTTGTAGTTCGGAAAACGCTCCAGGAACCGCTGCACCGTCACGCGCCCTTCCATACGGGCAATCGCAAGTCCAACGCAGACGTGGACACCCGAGGCAAAGGCAAGATGGCGATTGCCGGTGCGCCCAACGTCAAGCCGATCCGGATCAGGGAAAACATCAGGGTCTCGATTGGCCGCGCCGATCCCAAGAGTGATGAAATGCCCCGCAGGTATGATTTGACCGGCAACAGTCACGTCAGCTGTGGTCTGCCGATTCCCCAACTGGACCGGGCTGTCGAAGCGCAAAAACTCCTCGACGGCCGAGTGAATGAGCAGCGGTTGAGCGACCAGCCGCGCGCGCTCTTCTGGCCACTCCTGCAGCGCAAAAAGGCCGTTGCCGATCAGGTTTGTGGTCGTCTCGTGGCCAGCGTTGAGAATGAAAATACAGTTCTGCAACAGCTCCGCTTCCGACAGCTTTTCCCCGCCCTGTTCCCCTTGGATAAGCCGCGTCAGCACATCGCGCTCGGGGTTGCCGGGTTTCATGCGCCGATCGATCACCAGCTGGCGCAGATAGTCCAGAAACTCCTCGACGGCCGTCTCGCCGACCGCGAGTAGGGCCGCATCAGGCGCCGGCTCAAGCGCACCCAGGATCGCCAGCGACCAGTCGCGAAGTGGGGCCCGCTCCCCGTGTGGGATCGCAAGCAGATTGCCAATCACTTCGATCGGCACCGCCGCGGCCAGATCACCGATGATGTCGGACTGAGCCCTCTTTTCCATGGCATCCAGCAGGCCATCAACCATTGCGACCATGGGCGCCTCGAGATCCGCGACCGCCCGCGGATTGAGTGCGCCGGCAATGATCTTGCGCACCCGCGTGTGGAGTGGCGGGTCGTTGAAGATCAGGCTGGTAGTGTGATGCTCGTAAAGCAGGCCATCGCCGAATTTTGGTTTGAACTCGGCCTTTTTATCGGACGAGAACGTTTTTGCATCTTTGTAAACCGTCATGATGTCGGCGTGGCGCGTCAGCAGCCAACTATCAGGGCCGAGCCGATGTATTGGGCTGTGCTCGCGCAGGGCATGATAAGTTGGGTACGGATTGTCGTAGAAAGTGGCCGGTAGTTGCCGGATGTCAAAGGCGGCCGCGGCGGCTTGAGCCGTTGCCTCATCTTCATGGCGCGCTCCGGGACGATGCATCGGCCAAATCCCCGAAAATCATAAGTGTGCTATCTATCGTCCCCCGGGGCAGGTACGTTGTCAACGGCGCATGCAATTGGGCCAGAACTGCTTGGGCCATAACTGGTCAAGACCACCAACCTGCTCTAGGCCGCAATCGCCTGCCTGAGCGTTTCAGACGCGACCCGGCAAAGGGCGCCGTACTCGGGCGACGTGCGAAAGGTCTCGTCACGCGGATAGGCTGCGTCAACCTTGAGATCGGCCATGATCCGGCCTGGTCGGGCCGCCATGACCACGATGCGCTCGGACAAATATACGCTCTCAAACACCGAATGCGTGACGAACACCGCCGTAAAGCGCTGCGCCTCCCATAGCCGCAGCAGATCGTCGTTGAGCTTATGCCGAGTGATCTCGTCCAGCGCCGCGAACGGTTCATCCATGAGCAGCAAACGCGGCTGTGTGACCAGCGCGCGGGCAATAGAGACGCGCATTTTCATGCCCCCCGAAAGTTCACGCGGGTAGGACTTTAAAAAACTCCCAAGGCCGACGCTGTCGAGCATCGCTTGAGCACGGTCCTCGGCCTCAGCTTTGCCAACCCCATTGAGCTTCAAGGGCATCATGACATTGGCAAGCGCCGTCGCCCAAGGCATCAAAGTTGGTTCCTGAAACACAAAACCGAGTTCGCGGCCGTGCTCTGCCCGACGGCCGTTCCGAGCGATGTTCGACGCTTGAGCAACCGGCGTTTGTGGCCACGTGATCGCGCCCGCACTCGTCTCACCAAGGCCCGCAATCATACGCAGCAACGTAGACTTTCCGCATCCGGACGGACCGAGTAGCGACAGAAATTCACCTCCGTACAAATCAAGGTCCACATCGCGAACCGCCAACGTGCCGTTGGAGAACTTCTTTGAGACTTTCCGGATTGAAACAACCACGTCTCCGCGCAAAGTGTTGGCGGGACTTACATTGGCGGTCGCAAGACGATCGTCAGGCATGTGCACCCACTGCATAAAAGGCCTTACGTCATAGGACCCGGGCTGAAAGCCGACAAGGTTCGAAGATGGCGCAGAAAACGGCAATCGCCCAGCTGGAGGCACGATTGAAGCTCGCCTACCCCACCTTACCCCGGTTTTTATCCCGACCGAACCAGAGCGTTAACCCGATGCCATAGACCGCCACGAGTAAGAGCAGCAGTTGTGACCAGCCGCCCGCGGGGAATTGACCATAGACGGTCATTGACGCGGCGATCGCGCCGATAAAGCAGGCGAGCAGGTTGAGCGGCCGCAGCGCAACGACGCGCATTGGATGGACCCATTTCAACGGCACGAAGGTGAGGACAACGCAGACACCGATGATTGCGGCCGTGACGACGCGCGATGTGGCAAAGGCGAAGATGTAGAACGCGACAACGTTCCAGATGGCGGGAAAGCCGACAAAGCAATTGTCTTCAGCCTTCGAGCCTTCGTCGGAGAAGTGATACAGCGATGACATGCAGATCAGACTTGCCAGCACAATGCCAAACCAGCCGCTGATGAAGCCCGCCTGCAGCAACATGAGTGCTGGCAGGAACACATACGTGACGTAGTCGATGACGAGGTCGAGCGTTTCACCTGATATCATCGGCAACACTTCTTTGACGCGCGCCTTGCGGGCAAACATACCATCCACACCGTCGATGAAGAACGCCACGCCCAGCCACAGGAAGGCCAACTCGAAGTTAGATGAAATCGTAGCGCGGGCGCACATCAGGGCGCACACAATGCCAAGCCCGGTGAACATATGAGCAGCCGCGGCAGCAACGATGGCTTGCATGTAGAACGTTCCAAACCAGCGCCGCATTTCCATCTGGCCGGACGCAAAAAAGGAGCGCGCTGGGCACTCCTTATCAAGCTGCTCAACAGATGACAAACTACAGGCTGGACAAACGCGAAACTGGACAACTATTGAATCGGCGACCCGATGCCTCAATTGTTGAACTTGTACTTTATCGTGCCGCGGATTTGCACTTCGCTCGGCTCGGACTTGCCCGGCGGCACAACTGCACGTTGCTCGCCAGCACCGTAGAGTAGCTCAAGCCCAAAGTCGAACTTTGGCAGCGTTCCGACAGGCCCGAGGCCGGGAATGCGGATCTCAGTTCCAGCGCGCGGCAATGCATTCGCCGCGGGCGCACCGCTTGACGGTGCGACAGTGGCAGTCGGATCGCCTGAACCAGCAGCCTTGCTGCCCTGCTCTTGGAACGCCATAGCTGCCTGGCTGGAGAAGCCAACCAGAAGCCCAAGTGTGAATAACGTAGCGGGTTTCATCGGTCTCATCCCCGTGTGTCTCGACAACGCCAGACGACGTTTCAGAGTCGGGTTTCTTGGCTTAGATGTGGTCTAGTCCTTCAGCTGACGCAAGAATGTTTCGACAGCAGTTAAGCCCGAGTGAACGTTTCGTCGGTTCGCTGTTGTCATTCGGCCATGGTGCTCTGATGCAACAACTTATCCAGATTACACGCGGTGCAAGATGACCAACGTGGCACCTGTGGAGACGGGTTGCAGTGTGGCTTTTATGCCCTTGACCAAGCGCACCGCGACTCGCTCTACCCAAACGGAAGACCGGGAGGCACGCGTATGGTCTTACATCAGGGCTATAAAATGAACTTCGATAGATCCGTGTTCTTCGCGAGTTCACCGACTTTGGCCGCGACGTAGGCGGCATCGACAATCACCGTTTGATCCGGCTTGTCCGTGGCATCGAAAGAAATCTCGTCCAACACCCGCTCCATGATGGTCTGCAGCCGGCGCGCGCCGATGTTTTCAACGGTAGCATTAACACGTACCGCAACGTCTGCGAGCGCATCGATCGCGTCTTCCGTAAAAACGAGCTTAACCTTCTCTGTCGCCAGCAACGCGATGTACTGTTTGATGAGCGACGCCTCTGGCTCGGTCAGGATGCGTCGCAGGTCTTCGCGGGTAAGCCCCTTGAGCTCAACGCGGATCGGCAGCCGACCTTGCAACTCGGGCAGAAGATCCGAGGGCTTCGCGACATGGAAGGCGCCCGAGGCAATAAACAGGATGTGGTCGGTTTTGATCGGACCGTATTTGGTTGAGACGGTCGTGCCCTCAATGAGCGGGAGCAAATCGCGCTGCACGCCCTCGCGTGAGACATCCCCACCGCCCTTCATGGCGTCCGAACGGGCACAAATCTTGTCGATCTCGTCGAGGAACACGATGCCGTTGTCCTGCACGGCCTTGACGGCCTCCGCCGTCACCTGATCGCCATCAAGCAGCTTGTCGCTTTCCTCAGAGATCAGCAACTCATAGCTGTCTTTGACTGTGACCTTGCGGGATTTTGTACGCCCACCCATGGCTTTGCCCAGCATATCCTGCAGGTTGATCATGCCCATCTGCCCGCCAGGAATATCAAACATCGGCAGCCCGCCACCGCTATCGGACACTTGCACCTCGATCTCTTTGTCATTGAACTCACCTGCACGAAGGCGGCGGCGCATGTTGTCGCGCGTTTCCGGCCTGGCCTCGGTGCCGTTCAAGAGGGCATCAATGACGCGTTCTTCGGCGTTCTTTTCAGCGCGCGCAGTCACCTCCTTGCGCTTGGTCTCGCGCACCAAACCAATTCCAACCTCGACCAAGTCGCGAACGATACTGTCAACATCGCGGCCAACATAGCCAACCTCGGTAAATTTGGTCGCCTCGATCTTAAGAAACGGGGCGTTTGCAAGGCGTGCCAGCCGCCGGGCGATTTCGGTTTTGCCGCACCCCGTCGGCCCGATCATGAGGATGTTCTTCGGCAGCACCTCATCCTTGATGTCAGCCGGCAATTGCTGGCGCCGCCAACGGTTCCGCAAGGCAATGGCGACCGCCCGTTTGGCATCGTTCTGGCCAACGATGTAACGGTCAAGTTCGGAGACGATTTCACGGGGCGAGAAAGTTGTCATGGGGATCGCGGTCGGGACCAGGCGCAGGTCGAAAAAGGGCCGCCTGACAGGTAAATAGTATGACCCGCGTGCTTTCGCCAGGGTATGCACCTGGGCATGTCGCTGGGCAGTCCGATACCAGTCGGCGCCCACGGAGCCTGAGTGCTCGTTCAGGTCTTATTTCCTCAGGCACCAGGGCGGTCAATCCGTCGGATACTCTAGCCCGATGTCACGATAGCGCTGCGGATCGTCGGCCCAGCTCTCTTGTACCTTCACGTGCAGGAACAGATGCACCTCGCGTTCGGTGATATCGCACAGTTCCTTGCGGGCCGACATGGATAGCTGCTTGACCGTGGCGCCGCCGTCGCCA
>JANNXS010000459.1:0-5667 GCA_031409695.1 Hyphomicrobiaceae bacterium | reverse complement strand
TGACGTATTTAATTGCCTCAGCTGTCAGCTCCGCCAAGCTGCGTTTGCCAGCCTTTGACGATTGCCATCCCTGAGCCGTCTCGTTGTTGGGCTTCACGCGGGCCTGCTGGTTCATGCAAGCCGGCTAGCGTTCCATACGCTGGCCGTCGAGTTCATAGGCGACGCAGATCTTCAGCTCCGCCAGGGGATCGAGGATGTCGAGCTTGGTTAGCGCGATGCCGTCTATCCCAGCGATCTTACACACTTGGCGGACAAGCACAGCGTCGAACCAGCCGCAGCGCCGCGCGCGGCCCGTGTTGGTGCCGAATTCTTTTCCACGTGTGCCAATCAGGTCGTGCGTTGCATCTGGTCGGCCATCCGGCCCGAGCAGCTCACTTGGAAACGGGCCCGAGCCGACCCGGGTTGTGTACGCCTTGGCGAGGCCGAGAATGTTGCCGATATGACGGGGACCGATGCCCGAACCAGCGGCGGCCTGGGCCCCGATGGTGTTTGAAGATGTCACAAACGGATAAGTACCGTGGTCGACGTCGAGTAGTGCGCCTTGCGCGCCTTCAAACAAAATGCGTTTGCCAGCGCGGCGCGCCCGATCGAGCGTGTCCCAAACTGTATCCACGTACGGCAGCACCTTCGGCGCGATAGCGGTCAGTTCGGCGATCAGTTGATCCTTGTCGATCAGCGGCTGGCCGAGCCCTTTTCGCAGCGCGTTGTGATGCACCAGTAGACGATCCACTTTCGGACCGAGGTTCTGCAGGTTGCGCAGATCTTGCACACGCACGGAGCGACGACCGACTTTATCCTCATAGGCCGGCCCGATACCACGACCCGTCGTGCCGATCTTCTGGCCAACGGCATTTGCTTCGCGATACTGGTCAAGCTCGCGATGCAGCGGCAGAATCAGTGTCGCGTTCTCGGCAAGTTTCAAGTTGTCAGGCGTGATAGAGACACCCTGCTTTTGAATGTTCTCGATTTCCATGGCGAGGTGCCAGGGGTCGACCACGACGCCATTCCCGATGATCGAGACCTTTCCGCCGCGCACGACACCGGACGGCAGCAAAGCCAGTTTGTAGGTCTTACCGGCAATGACAAGTGTGTGGCCGGCATTGTGCCCGCCCTGGAAGCGCACAACGATATCGGCGCGCTCGGAGAGCCAGTCAACAATCTTGCCCTTGCCCTCGTCGCCCCACTGGGCACCCATCACGACTACGTTCGCCATCGGCCTGTTCCTTCGCGCAGCGGGGTCGCCATGCGTCGCAAAAAAAGGCACCCCGCGGAAACGGAGCGCCCTTTGCCACCCCTATAGACGAACGCGGTTGTCGTGCAAGCCGACGAACGCGAGCGTGGACCCCAGTTGTAACAGCGCGCAACATTTCTTGATCTCGCCACGATCAGTCCAACACCCCGCCGCAAAGCATAGGCATACATCATCCGGTAAGCAGCTGGTCCGGCCCGAACCCAATGTCGCGGGGAACGGCCCCCAAAACTTTCGCCGCGCGTCTCTCCCGGGCAGGGTCAGTTGCTTCTCTCCATCGGTGCCTCAGGCCCGGTCCGCTGCCAGTGCGGATCGGGCTTTTTTCGTATGGGCAGCGCCGAGTAGGCCTCACCTACAGGGGCCTGTGTAACGGGCCGTAAAATGAACTGGCTCAATTGCGCTGCCCGGCAGTGTCAGGCGCAGCACGCCGTCAGCCGCGGCGCTGGCGTCAACGACGCCAGCCGTTCCAACAATTTGGAAACGCCATGCCCCCGACTTCGCGCCGCCGAGTACAAGCTCGCCCGCGCCAAAGCCTTGCGCGCGTGCGCTGAAACCGCAGTTGTCGGCCGCCACGCCAGAGATCAGCCAACGGCTTTCAAGCAACCACGGACGATCCACCGCAACACGATTTTCCTGGGCGATTTTCACGCGCACAGTAGGTATGGCGGCATCGAGCGCCACGTACAGTGAGCCCGCATGTCGTCTATGACCAATGACGCCAACACTTGCGCCATAGTCGGGAACACCATCCCCCGCTTGATCAAACCGCAAGGTTTGCAAAGCGCCGCGATTGTCGACCCGCCAAGTCCGCGGGCCCAATGCTACAAATGACACGTCGTAGAACGCGTCTGCGATGGCGGCATAGGTGGCAGCCGTAATCGGCGTGATCGAACTGGCGCGGGCGAGCGCCAAGTTCTGCTTCGCGGCCGCGAGTGCTTCAGGGCGTGACGCAGAATACATGTGATAGTAAATGTTAAAAGGCTTTAGGCGGCGCGGAAGCTCCGTGTTTGAAACGGTCTCGGCAAGTTGCGCAAACCCATCGTAGGGCCCCTTCCAATCGTTGGTATAGGTGAAATCGTTGCTGCCAGCCGCGTATATCTGGCGCTCGGCACCAACAGGCTTGCCGATTGCCGGCAGGTAACTGATCGAGGGGTAGGTCCGATCTAAGCGCGGATCGCCGCCATTCATATTGCGCACCCCGGCTGCCCGTGTGGCCCGAATAAAGGCCTCACCGGGTGAGGTGTCGCCGCTCCACAGATACAGGCGCGCTGGTTTACCGGATGGCGCAAGTTGCGTTGAGGTGTCGAGCGCACCCTTGACCTCCGATTCAATTGAAAACGGTTGGTGCAGTTTGCCCCTCGGCAGATCGTAGGCAGACGGCTGCGCACCCGACAGCGCGGATTGAAGCCTCTGATCGCGCGCTGCACGCACGACGGCTGTGAGGCTGCGATCCAGCAATTTGGACTGCGGCTGCTTGTCGGCAAAGGCCAGCAAGCGCTGCAATTCAGTCGTGCGGTTGTAGGCGCTAAAGAAGCCCCAGTCGAAGGGATGCGTGTGGGTATGGCTTGCCACTTCGACGTGCGGCAACTCGTAGTACTGCCGCGCCGTCGCGGCCGCCTGACCATCACCGCCGTGCTCTGGATCGATGTCACTGCTGATGAGGCCGACCGAAACCGGTAAATCGGCGTATGGTTCGACTAAATCGCGGAGGATTACTTCGCCCGCGGACTGTCCGTCGAGCGGGTGCCCGGGCAGGTTCGCGCGACCATTCCAGCCGTCGCCGTCGATGTGGCTGAAGAAAACACGCCGCCCCGAGACCGTCGTGGTGTCGGGAATTGGAAATGCCGTTGGACCAAGGGCCGCTGTGAGAAACGCAAACGGATTGACGAGCCATCGCTGTCGCTGGTCCGTCGGGTCGACGCGAATTGCAAAGCCCGGGGCGATAAACCCGCCGCGCGGGCTTGTCGCAACCAGCACCGCGTTGGGGGCCTTCGCCCAAACGTGCGCGGGGTCGGCCAGCACGAGATGACGGTGCACATCGCCTGACCGCGCGCGGACGACTTGATGGCTCAGTTGCCGTCCCAGCGCCTGCTCAAAGCCGATCATGTCGGGGGCGGCGATGCCGATAGTCGTTTTGGAGACATCGCTGACATGGTAGTCGGCGTACTCGACCCCGATCGTGCGCAGAAAACCGTTTATCGCCGGGAGCTCCGCACTCTCCCCGAGCAGGCCCGGTTGTTCGATGACAATCGCGCGCTTGCCGCGCCGAACCGCGGCCGCCGCCCAGCCAAAATAGGCGTTGGCGTTGTTGACCGGCTGATGAAACCATGTCGCGAACCCGATGCTGGCAGCGGTCATATCAGCGGGGGGCATGCCCTGGGCTAGATCCCAGTAGACAATTCGATATCCAAGGTGATTGAGCGGCAACTCAAGAAGGCGATGCAAGCGCGCTGTGGCCGGCGTCGCTTCCTCAGCGCTATGATAGATGCCGATGATATCGCGCGACACACGCGCCGGCGGTGCCTCGGTGGTGCGTGCCTTCTGCAGCGCAGTTCGATTTTGAGCTCCAGCGGGATCGCGACCTACCGCGGCCAACACACACACCGCCACGAGAGCCACGCACAGTCGCTGCCGCATTGAACACACCAAACTTGAGGCTTTTGTCGCCCGATGGACCTACGGCCGCGGTCGGTGTGTGACAAGGCTGGCTACGTCGAAAATCTCCCTCCGTTGCCGCCGAACCCTCACTCTGCCGCCTGCGGCAGCGCTTTACGGCCACTCTTGGCGCTTTCGAGGATCGCGGCGACGCCCATTCCGCCCGCCGTGCAGACGGAGATCAAACCGCGGCCACCATTCTGGCTCAAAAGCTTCGCGAGGTTGCCAACGATCCGTGCCCCAGTCGCGGCGAACGGATGCCCAAAGGCCAGCGACGACCCCATCACGTTGAGTTTCGCGCGATCGATCGCCCCAAGCGGCGCGTCTTTGCCGAGATAGCGTTTACAATAGGCCGGATCTTCCCACGCCTTCAACGTCGACAACACCTGCGCCGCGAATGCCTCGTGGATTTCGTAGTAATCGAAGTCCTGCAACTTCAATCCGGCGCGATCGAGCATCTTTGACACAGCGATCGTCGGCGCCATCAGCAGCCCCTCGCCGTGAACAAAGTCATTCGCCGAGGTGGCCGAATAGGTCAGGTAGGCAAGCACAGGCAGTCCGCGCGCCGCAGCCCAGTCCTCGCTCGCGAGCAGCACCGCCGCCGCACCATCGGTCAGCGGCGTCGAGTTGGCTGCCGTCAACGTGCCGCGCTCGGTTTTGTCAAAGGCGGTTTTCAACGTTGCGAGTTTGTCGAGCGCCATATCTGAGCGCATATTGTTGTCGCGATAGACACCGGCAAACGGGATCACGAGATCGTCCATATAGCCCGACGCATAGGCGGCGCTGGCCTTCCTGTGGCTGTCGAACGCCAACTGATCCTGGTCCGCACGCGGGATGTGCCACTCCTGTGCCATCAACTCACAATGGCCGCCCATGGCGAGGCCCGTGCGCGGCTCGCCGGTCGAGGGCGGCTGCGCTGCGCTGCCCGCGGGCGTCATGGCTGTGCGCAACAGCTGCAACTTGCCGCCGAACGACCGCTTGGCGGCCTCCTGCCCCTTCATCAACGCCTGGGCGACCGAGCGCTTGATGACGATTGGTGGGTCCGACGTCGTATCCGCACCGCAAGCGATGCCGCTGTCAATTTGGCCGCTGGCGATCTTAGCACCGAGGATCATGGCCGCCTGCAGCGATGTCCCGCAGGCCTGCTGCAGCGTGATGCCCGGCGTCGAGGGCGCTAGCTTCGTGCCAAGTACCGCCTCCCGCGCAAGGTTCCAATCCTTGGAGTGCGAGACAACCGCCCCGCCGATGACCTCGTCAATGTGCGTGCCGGCAAGCTTGTGTTTGTCGACCAGCCCCTGGATGACCGCCGTCATCATGTCGAGGTTGGTCGCGTCGGCGTAAAGCGTGTTCGACCGGCAGAACGGAATGCGCACCGAGCCAACGATGCAGATACGGCGGAGGATTTGGGTCATGGCTTGTTGTCTCGAAAGTCGTTTGACGTGTTGTAGAGCAGTCCCAACAAAGTCGACGGCGGTATGGTCCAAACAATGCGGCCAACAAAATCGCTTGAGTGTTTCGGCGTGATCGTCTGCCGGTTACACAAGCCCAGACGCAAGATTGATTGCGAGAGCAACGATGGCGGTATTGAACACGAACGCCAGGATCGACTGAAATGCCACCATCCGACGCACGGACTTCGATGTGATGGCGACGTCTGATGTCTGCGACGTCGCGCCGATCGAGGTCGTAAAGTAGAAAAAATCCCAGTAGTCCGGCGCATCATCGTGGGGAAAAATCATGCCGCCGTCGATGTCCGTGTCCCC
>JANNXS010000458.1:0-3814 GCA_031409695.1 Hyphomicrobiaceae bacterium | reverse complement strand
AGATCACGTTCCACTTCTTGCCGTCCCATTGGTGAACGCGGGCCTGGTCGGCGCCCTGGTGGTCTGCGCAGCTAAGCTTGATCGGGTTGATCATGCCTTCAAAACCAGCTTCCTTGAGGCGGGCGGCCGTGATGTCGAGGTTTTCGAAGCCCCAACGCACTTGTTCACCCGTCATCGGCTTGTTGCCGAACTTTTTCTGCGCCGTGCGGATCGCTTCCGTACCAATCAATGCGTTCACGAGTGACCGGTTGTAGAGCACGTGACCGTCTTTGATCTGGGCCGCGTCGTCACCTTTAGCGGCACCGCCTCCCTTGGCGTAGACGTGCTTCTCGATATCCTCGTGCACCTTCGAACGGCCAGCGCCGTGCTGGAGCATCAGCGCCTTGTAGCCAACAGCTTGATCGCCGGCGGGAATCACATCCGGTTCAGCGCCTGACCACCACACGCCAAGCATCTTGTCGCGCGGGAAGTTGACGGACGCGGCTTCCTTAACCGAGGTCGAATTCATCACGCCCCAACCCCAGAGCAGCACATAGTCCGGCTTGTCCTGGCGAATCGAGAGCCACTGCGACTTCTGCTCAACGCCTGGATGCGTGACCGGGATGAGCTTCAGCTCGAAGCCTTCCTTCTTGGCACGGGCTTCGAGAGCAGGGATCGGCTCTTTGCCGTACGGGCTGTCATGAAACACGAGGCTGATTTTCTTGCCCTTCAGCTTGTCCATCCCGCCCATTTCCTTGGCAATATGCTGGATGGCGACGTCGGCTGCGGTCCAGTAGCTTCCCATGGCAATGAAGTTCCAACCGAACACGCTGCCATCGCGGCTATCCGAGCGGCCGTAACCAAGTGTCAGTAGTGGGATCTTGTCGCCTGGGGCTTTTTCGGTCAGCGCGAAGGTGATGCCGGTCGAAAGCGGAGCGACGAAGGCAGCGCCAGTCGGGCCTTTGCCTTTGAGGCGCTCATAGCACTCGACGCCCTTGTCGGTGGCGTAGCCGGTTTCGCACTCTTCATAGATGATCTTGACGCCGTTGATGCCGCCATCGCGCGCATTGAGCATGCTGTAATAGTCAGCGGTCCCGTTGGCCCAGGGGATGCCGTTCGGGGCGTAGGCGCCGGTGCGATAAACCAGGGCCGGGATAAACTGTTCGTTGGCCTGCGCGAAGCTGGTCGTGCTGGTTGCCGCATTCATTGCTGTGATGCTGGTCAGTGCGACAGCCGCACCGAGGATAAGGCGTTTCATCGTGTAGTTCCTCCGTTTATTGATCCAACGCCCAGTGGACGAGCGCTCGGTGGGTGGTGAAATCCTCAAGTTGCGCCTGCCGCCACGCCGCTCGGCTCGCACAAAATGAACCGGTGGCCCGGTTCAATGATGACCCGTTAGTGCGGGAATGGCCAGAGCCTTAGCTTTTCCTTTGCAAGTGACCAAAGCTTTGCGAAGCCGTGTGGCTCTTTGATGAGCATGAAGCAGATCAAGCCACCGAAAATGATGAACTCAAGGTGCGTCACCGTCTCGACCGACATCCTCAGACCGAGCGCGGCCGGCGCTTGATTGAGGAAGATCGGCAACAACAGGATGAAGGCCGCGCCCAGGAACGAGCCAAGGATCGAGCCGAGACCGCCGATGATGATCATGAACAGCAATTGGTTCGAGCGGTCGATGTTGAACGCCAGCGGCTCCCAGCTGCCGAGATGCACGAAGGCCCACAAGGCACCGGCAACCCCGCAAAAGAACGACGACACGGCAAAGGCTGACAGCTTGGCATAGAGCGGCTTGATGCCCATGATCTCGGCGGCAATATCCATATCACGGATCGCCATCCACTGACGGCCGAGGTTGCCACGCACGAGGTTCTTGGCGAGCAGGGCGAAGGCGGTGACGAACGAGAGGGCGAGCAGGTAACGCTCGACCGGAGAATTGACGATCAATCCGAAGAAGTTGAGCTGCGGCGCGGAGACAGAGCCCGACGGCTCGTAGTTGGTAAACCACTTCACGCGCAAGAACAGCCAGTCAAAGAAAAACTGCGCGGCCAAAGTCGCGACCGCGAGATAAAGTCCTTTGATCCGCAGCGACGGTATCCCGAACAGGATGCCGATCACCGCCGACGACAGCCCCCCGAGTAGGATTGACGCCAACACCGGCAGTCCCATTATCGGCCCGAAGCCGGTCGCAAACTTGTAGCCGAAATAGGCGCCAATCGCCATGAACGCTCCGGCCCCAAGCGAGATCTGCCCGCAGTAGCCGGTCAGGATGTTTAGGCCAATGGCCGCCAAGGCAAGAATCAGAAACGGGATCAGGATCGCTTTAAAAATGTAGTCACGTCCGAACATGCCGACCTGGAAGTACGCTAGCAATGGCACGCCGATGAAGGCGAACGCTAGCAATGCATAGTAGGCGATCCGGTCCTGTCGGATCGGAAACATCTGCATGTCGGTCTGGTAGGTGGTCTTGAACTGACCGGTTTCTCGGTAGAGCATGTGTGGTCCGTCGTGCTTGGTACTTAGTATTTGGTGCTTAGAGTCTTAGGACTAAGCACCAAGTACTCTGCACTCGATTTCAAATCCGCTCGATGATCCGCTCGCCAAACAGCCCTTGCGGCCGAACCATCAAGACGGCGAGCGCGACCACGTAAGCGAACCAGTATTCGATGCCCCCGCCCATGAACGGGCCGAGGTAGGCCTCGGCCAGTTTTTCGCCAGCACCGATGATGAGTCCACCGATGATCGCGCCTGGCACCGACGTGAAGCCGCCGATGATCAACACGGGCAGTGCCTTCAAGGCGAGGAAGGTGATCGAGAACTGGACGCCAAGCTTTGTGCCCCAGACGGTCGCGGCGACGAGGGCGACGAGACCGGCGACCAGCCAGACGACGAACCAAATCCACGAAATCGGAATGCCCACGGATTGCGCGGCGGCGTGGTCGTCGGCGACAGCGCGTAGTGCGCGGCCGGTCTTGGTGTATTGGAAGAACGTCGCGAGACCTGCCACCAGAATGCCGGCGATCAGGCCGCCCCAAACGTCGAGCTTGTTGATCAAGACACCGCCCGGGAACAACCCATCGAGTACGAACCACGCGTCAGTTGGGTAAAGCTTCAGCGGGTAAACGTCGGAGCCAAACACCATCTGGCCCAAGCCTTCGAGGATGAACGCAGCACCGATCGTCGACATAAAAAGTGTAAGGCCGTCCTGATTGAGCAACGGGCCGATCAGATAGCGCTCTATGAACCAGGCGCACAGCGCCATGATCATGCCCGCAAACACGAGTGCTAGCATAATGGCGGCCCAATTGGGCATGCCGCGCGCCGCCATCCAGTCGAGCGATCGCACCAGCGCAAGTCCGGCGACCAACACCATTGCGCCCTGCGCGAAGTTAAACACGCCAGAGGCCTTGTAGATCAGCACGAAGCCCAGCGCGACGAGGCTGTAGAGGACGCCCGAGAGCAGTCCGCCGATCAGCACTTCGAGGAAGTTTCCGAGAGAGGCCATGCGCTTACTTTCAGTCAGCGTGCGAATTGCGAATTGCAGGTTGCGATTAGGGAACTACGATTTGCGATGCACGTCGCATTTTCACTCATGCGATACGCCCAGATAGGCCGCGATGACCTTGGGGTCAGCCTGGACCACATCCGGTGTGCCGTCGGCAATCTTCTGGCCGTAGTCGAGCACGACCACGCGGTCTGAAATATCCATGACCACGCCCATGTCATGTTCGATCAGCGCGATGGTGGTGCCAAAGGTGTCATTGACCGTCAAAATGAAGCGGCACATGTCCTGTTTTTCTTCGAGGTTCATGCCAGCCATGGGTTCGTCGAGCAGCAG
>JANNXS010000457.1:0-6576 GCA_031409695.1 Hyphomicrobiaceae bacterium | reverse complement strand
CTGGTCTTTCAAGTAGCTCTCGGCCATGGCGATCGCGGATGCGGCGGGCGCATAGAACGCTGAGCCGTTGCCAAGAAGGGCCACGATTTCGCCGCCGCCGCCGCGACAGCGCTTGACCATGGCGTCGAGCTGCTCCTGGCTGAACATGCCGAGCGTGATGCAATCGGGAAGCGGGATGCCGCCAATGGTCGAATAACGCACCATGGGCACCATGTCGTCGCCATGGCCGAGAGCTACTTGAAAGACCAGAAGCGCATGCTGCCGTGTGCGGTCCATCTCTCAGGCCACTACGGCGTCAAGGACATGTACGTCGGCGTGCCCGTGGTCATCGGGGCCGCCGGCGTCGAGAAGATCATTGAACTCGAACTCAACGACGCCGAACGCGTCATGTTCATGAAGTCGGTTGAGAGTGTGCGTGGCCTTTGCAACACCTGCAAGGCCATCGCACCTGCGTTGGCCTGACCGAGACAACGTCTCGACTTGATTTGGTTTCGAGGGGGCAAGGCTCATACTTTGCCCCCTTTCGCATCTTTTAGCCACGTCGTCGCGCGATACGGTCGTCACCGCAGCGGTTGCAACCCAGGAGACACCCATGCCGGACAAAACCAGCCGTCGTCAGGTCGTGACGGGCGCATCCACGTTGCTGGGTGCCGCAATCCTTGGCCCCGTAGTCCTTGGCCCCGCAGTCCTGGGCCGATCTGACAGCATCGCCCAAACGCCAGCTGCCTCGGGTCCCGTCGGGTTGGGGCCTGTCGGCTTAGGGCCCGTCGGCTTAGGGTCCGTCGGCTTAGGGTCCGCCGCAGGGCTGGCCAAGCGCACCGCGGCGTTCCTGTCGGGGCTTGATGCCAACCAACGCAAAGCGGCGTCATCTGACTGGGACAGTTCGGGTTGGCAGAGCTGGAGTTACTACGGCGTTGGCGGCTATACCAAGCCGGGCCTACGTCTGGAGCAGATGACGGCTGCACAGAAAGACCAAGCCTGGTTGATTTTCGCCGAGGTGCTATCGCCAGCGGGCCTGCTAAAGGCCAACAACGTCATGATCCTTCAAGACGTGCTGGCGGAAAGTGGCGACGGCGTAGGCCAGCGGTCGCGTGAGCGTTTTTCGGTGACCGTTTTCGGCAAACCAGAGGAAACCGGGCCTTGGGGTCTGCGTCTTGAAGGTCATCACCTCTCGCTCTCGTTTGCAGTGCGTGATGGCGTGCTAATATCGGTGACGCCAGCCGCGTTTGCCGTGCGCCCCAATCGGGTGACGACTGGAAAGCACGCCGGCCTCAAGACGCTGACAGGTGAGGAATTGCTCGCCCGCCGCGTGTTTGCGGACCTTAGCCCAAAGCTACAAGCGCGGGCATCGGTGCAATCGCGTCACTTGTCCAATATCCTGTCAGACGCTGGCCGTGAGCGCAGCAACGCCAAGAAGGTCGGGTTGGCTTTAGCCGAGATGGCAACTGCGCAGCAAGACTTGGTCTGGCAACTGGTCGAGACCTACGCGGTTGAACCGTACGCCGGTGCGATTGCAATGGCTCAAAAAACGCGAGTCCGATCGGGCGATGCAGCCGCCGTGCATTTCGCTTGGTATGGCCCGAATGTTGACGGCAAGTCTTTCGGCTACCGCATTATAGGCGACGCCTTTGTGATAGAACTTGGTTGCATCGACGGTGACGCCCAGCACATCCATCCGATTTACAACGATCTCGGCAATGTCCTAGGACGCACGGTCTAGTGCGGCTGCAACAGGACGTGCGTGCTTGCGCCAAGCGGGTTTTAGCGATCGCGAAGGCGAGCCCTGGTTGGCCCACGTTTATCGGTCAGCGCTGAAGTGTCCAAAGTGCTGCCGCGGATCTCAATGCCGACATCGACAAACACGGCTTGAGGTGGCACATCGCGCGCCGCGAGATCGCCGCCCAGAAGTCTCTGGATAAGGCTGGCGGCGGCGGCGCCGATCGCGAGACCACTCACCGTCACCGTCGAAATCGCCGGTACAGAGCAGAGTGAGATTTCAAAATTGCCGAAACCTGCAATGGCCATGCGGTCGGGTAAAGGAATGCCCGCAAGCTGGCAGGCGCTGACGGCACCATATGCACAGGGATCGGAAACGCAAAGGACCGCGTCCGTGTCGGGCCACTGCTGCAAAAGGGCCATCATCGCCTCCCGCCCCTGCATCATGCCAATGGGTGGCGCGGCAGTTGCCAGCATTCGGCTGGCGTCAAGTTTTGCCGCGCGCAACGCATCGAGGAAGCCAAGGCGTCGCTGGGCCCCGCGCGTACCGGCATCGTTGGCTTCGCCGATAAAACCGATCCTGGTACGGCCAATGTCAATCAGATGTTGGGTCATGGCGGCCGCCGCTTGCCGGTTTGAGAAGCCAACCACGTGGCCAATCGGCCGCGGCGGTGTTTCCCAGATTTCGATCACTGGAACGCCTGCATCGACCAGCATGCGGCGAGCCCGCGGTGTATGGTCGTCATAGGTCACGACCATGGCCTCAGGACGGCGCGAGAGCATGGTCTCGATCAATTGCTCTGCCTGCGTCTTTTGATAGTTCGTGTAGCCGAGCAACATCTGCAGCCCCGCGGGATGCAGGCCGTTCTGCAGACCGGCCGCTGTCTCGGCAAAGTGCGTGTTGTTGAGTGACGGCACGAGCACGCCAACGAAGCCCGATCGCCGCGATGAAAAGCCGGCGGCAATCCGGTCCGGAACATAACCAAGCTCACGGACCACGCGCAAAATTTTGCGGCGCGTCTCCGGTGCAATCCGACCGTCTTGGCGCAGGGCTCGCGACACCGTCATGGTCGAAACACCTGCGGCGCGGGCGATATCGGCCATCTTCACGCGTTGCATTGCGATCCCCATTTTTGGCCCGGTGACAAAGCTCACATCGGCCGCCTACACCCGCGCTGGTCGACCTGAAGCGAATCCTGATGACAACTGAAAGCGCGTGATGCTAACGTTATGTTACCGATAACACAGAATGGAGCAGCTGAAGCTGTCAACCGTTCGACCGAGGAAACCGCAGCCGATTGCGTCATGCTATCGCCGCTGCTGCGCAAGAGGGTCTGTTCATGACGATCACACGCCGCGACGCACTGAAGGCCACCGCTGCCGCGGCAACGGCCGTATCGTTGCCCTACTACGCGCGCGCGCAAGGCACAGGATGGGCCAAGCTTAAAGGCCAGTCGATTGTCGTAAACTGGCCATCGCACCCTCACTATGCCGTCGCCAAGAAATTACTCCCCGACTTCACCGCTGAAACTGGCATCAAAGTCGAACTTGATGAAATGCCTTACCTGCGTTTGAAAGATGCGCAGGTCTTGCAAATGTCGAAACCGCAGGGCGACTACGACGTCGCCGTCTACGTCATTATGTGGAAGACGGAATATGTGCAGCGCAAGTTCCTGACCGAACTGGAGCCGATGTTTCAAAATGCTGAGCTGGCCATGCCAGGCTATGATCGCGGCGACATCATCAAGGCCTACTATGAAGGTCTCGGGCTTGTCGGCGGTCCTCGTGGCTACCTGCCGGGTCCAGGCGCAAAGCTTTACGGCATTCCCTATGGCGCTGAGTGTTCGGTCCTTGCCTATCGCAAGGATATCTTTGCCAAGCACAACATCCCCGTGCCAGTCACCTACGACGACATGTTGAAGGCCGCACGCGTCATCAAAGACAAAGAGCCCGGCATGGGCGGTCTATCATCCCGCGCGCAAGCAGGCCACCAAGTCACAGCCGGCTGGCTGCTGCACCTGACGCCCTATGACGGGCTCGTCATCGACGACAAGTATATGCCAATGGTCGACAAGCCAGCCGCAATCAAGGCGACCGAGGTGTTCAAGGAAATCATCGACACGGGGCCGGTTGGCGGCGCAGCCTTCGACTTCGGCCAGATGATGAACGCCTTCCTGCAGGGCCAGTCGGCCATGTATCTCGACTCCATCGCGGTGTTCGGTCCAGCCCGCGATCCCGCGCGGTCGAAGGTCGTCGATACGGTTGGCTATGCTCTGCATCCGAAAGCCGCGAAACACTCAGGCGAACTCGGCGGCTTCGGCATGGCGATCCCACAGAACTCGGCCAAGAAAGAGGCTGCATTCGCATTTATGCAGTGGATGTCGTCAAAGGCGCAGGATGTGAAAGCGGCGAGCATGGGCGGTCAGCCGATGCGCATGTCAACGCTAGATCATGACGACGTTAAAAAGATCTACCCGGTGGAGATCTACAAAGAGAACTTGAAAATCGCGAACCCGGATTGGCGCCCGATCATCAATGAGTGGACCGAGATTTCCGAAAAAGTCCTTGGCGTCACGCTCTCGGAGATCATCACTGGCAAAGCGCAGATCCAGCCGGCCATGACGGATGCTGCCGCAAAGATCAAAGTCATCTGCGAACGGGCAGGCTACTACAAAACCTGAACGCGTTCGCGGCTCGCAGCTGCTCGGGCGGGCGAGGTGCCGACCACCCGTCGGTCAAGAGACTCAAGGCGTTTGCAGCGTTTCAATTATCCCAGAAACCCTGCGACCCTTGATTTCTGTACCCCATGGGGATGGCGGCACGAGGCTGGCCACGACAGCGCCACCCGCGACAGCGAGTAAGTGGGTGCTTCATTAGCGTTCAATCGGTTTGATCACCCATGACCCAATCCGGCCAAAGCCGACGCGTGCCGTATCTGTTTGCTTTGCCGGCGCTGCTGGTGATGCTGGTTGGGTTGTTCTACCCGGTTGTAGAGACGCTGCGGCTGGCAACATACGAAGTGCGCCTCGGGGAAGCGCCAACCGCAGCCAGCTTCCGCGGCCTGAAGCTATTCGCCGAAGTGCTTTCTGATCCCTCCGTTCGCCAATCCATGGCCGTAACGTTGAAATTTGCCGTCATCGTTGTTGCCATCGAACTGCTGATTGGCGTTGGGCTTGCGCTGATGTTGGAGGGTAAGATCCCTGGCATGAGCATCCTGCGCACGATCTTCGTGCTGCCGATGATGATCGCGCCCGTCTGTGTCGGCCTCATCTGGCGGTATATGTTCGACGCCAATGCCGGGCCGATCAACGCCTGGCTGTCAGGCACCGGCTGGCAACCAGCTTGGCTTGCCGATGCCGACCTTGCGTTCTTCGCCGTGTGCGTCACGGACATCTGGCAGTTCACGCCGTTCGTGTTTATTATGGCGCTGGCCGGCTTGCAGGGCCTCGATAGCTCATTGGTCGAGGCGGCTCGCATTGATGGCGCGCGCCTCTGGCAAATCATCTGGTACATCAAATTACCACTGCTGATGCCCATTCTAATGATCACCTTGCTGATGCGTTTGATCGACGCCTTGCGCGGCCTCGAGGTCGTCTACGCCATGACCAATGGCGGCCCTGGCCTGTCGACCGAACTGTTCTCGCTGCACATCTACAAGAGCGCGTTCGTCACGCAGCGCATGGGGCATTCGGCGGCGCTGTCAGTGTGCCTGCTGGTGGTCACGACCGTGCTCTCGGCGGCCCTGCTCGCCGTTAACAATCCCATGAAGCGGAGCACGTCATGAGCGGGGCATCAGGTTTTTCACCGGGAGATGCACGGGTGGGCGGCGGCGCGGCGCGCATTCTTCAATTGCTGATCGCTTGGTTGTTAGCGGCCGCAGTGATCGTTCCGCTCGCCGTGATGCTCGCGACGTCGCTTAAAACGCAGCGGCAGATTTTCGATGGTGGGTTCTCATTCTTTTTCACACCAACGCTTGAGAACTACCGCACCATCCTTGAAAGCCGCTTCCTCGGCTACATCGGGAACTCGATCGTTGTCGGCGTGGTTGCAACAGTGCTGACGCTGACGCTGGGCACCATGTGCGCCTACGCGCTATCGCGCTTTAAATTCGTCGGCCGCGGCACGCTCGCGATGGGCACGCTGTTGCTGCGAACGATCCCGCCAGCGGTGCTTGCCGTCCCAATTTACTTTATCTGGAACTCGATCGGGCTCAGCGGCCTTAACGGCTTGATTGTCGTCTACGTCGCGCTGAATTTGCCGTTCACGATCTGGCTGTTGTACGGCTTCATTGAGCAGGTGCCGCGTGAACTTGAAGAATCGGCCGCCGTCGACGGCTGCGGGCCGTTCCGCAGCTTTTTCGTGTTGATCCTTCCGCTGCTGAAGCCAGGGCTCGCCGCGGCCGGCATTTTCACATTCCGCATCGCCTGGAATGAGTTGGTCCTGGCCTCGATCCTGACCAACCGCACCACGCGCACGTTGCCCTACGCGGTGTTCCTGTTCATCAAAGACACCGGCATTGACTGGGGCGAGTTGATGGCCGCTGGTGTGCTGGTCGCCATTCCACCGCTGATCTTCACTTTCGTTGCGGCGCGCCAGATCATCGCCGGTCTGACCGCAGGCTCCGTCAAAGGCTAAGCAGAGGAACGTCACATGCCCTACCCGCGCAAGGAACTCGACATTGTCCACGACGAGACAGTCTCGGAACATGGCGCATGGTTCGCCCGATCGCTACCGATCACGCGCGAGGCGATGCTCAAAAACGTGTTCCGCTTTGGCCAGATGCCGCAGACGGATCGCGCCTTTGTCGACGCCGTGATTCCGGGTCACAACCGCATTTTAATGGGCGCCCTCGGCCGTGGC
>JANNXS010000456.1:0-3874 GCA_031409695.1 Hyphomicrobiaceae bacterium | reverse complement strand
ATGGAGGCAAAACCGCGAGCGCGGTCAGGTGGGCACCCTGCGCGCGGGCGAGCGGGAGGGCGGCGCGTAACAGGCGCTCGGCGCGGCTTGTGTCATGGAGGTGAAGGAGGATGGTTTTGCATGCCATAACGGTGATACTCCTCGTTTGCATCGGGACGCGTGTGTGAAATCGCAATGTCTACCGGTGGTCTGTGCGCGTGCACGTCATACGGCCAACTTGGTCTCGGTGCTGCACCCACCCGTCGCGACACGCCGGAGGCGCCTATGATCGCGGATGGTCACAAGGATGCATTGCTCAAGATCAATGAGGCCCTCGACGCGAAATTTCGTGAAGGTGCGGCTGACGGTTTCAATGGTCAAGCCGAGGAAGTCGGCGATATCTGTGCGGGTCATCGGCAAAACGATTTCGTTGGCGTCCTGGCCGAGGCGCTGGTTGCGGCGCGAGAGTGCGAGCAGGAAGCCAGCGACGCGTTCGCAAGCGGAACGCTGGCTGACCGTCAACAAAAGATCGCGGGCGGCAGTCAGTTCGTCGGCCATGGCTCGGTACAGTTTCAAGCCGAGCGAGATGTCGTGGCGTGCATACTCCCAGACGGAGGCGAGCGTGTAACAGCTCAGACGCGTATGCTCGGTTGCCTGCGCACTTGCCGCGTGTTCACCGAGGTCGCCGAGGCCAATGAGGTCGCCAGGGTAGGCAAAGTCGATAACCTGCCGTCGGCCGTCTGCAAGCATGCGATAAATACAAACGTGGCCAAACTCAACCCGGTAGACGTGGGTGGCTGGATCACCTTCGCAGAAGACGTGATCCTTCGCGGCGATGGTGCGACTAGTGCCGCTCATAAGGCTGCCCGCAAAGGATTCGGCTTCACCTGTCAGGCCGATCACAGAGAAGCCTCCGTTTGAGGCCAAGCCTTCACCCGTCGTGTAAGCGGTCGCAAGCATGATCGTTTTCCTCAAGTCGTGGCGTCTGGTCTCCAGTGGCCACAGAAAAACACTTCAAAGGTCTACCCGTGCGACGGGTTGGTAATGGTTTGTAAGACTGTGTAACAAGCGGTGCCGAAGGAACCCAAGATGCCCAAAGCCGAGGTCGCAAGGCACATCCTGATCGTCGACGACGAAGAAGCCGTCCGCACTCTGCTGCGCGCATGCCTCGAGATGGATGGTTTCCGGGTCAGCGAGGCAAAAAATGGCAATGAAATGATGGCCGCGCTGCGCGCCGACGCCCCGGATCTGATCACACTGGATTTAGGCCTCGGTCGCGAGAATGGACTTGAACTGGTTCGTCAGGTGCGTGCTGAACGGAATGTTCCGATCGTCATGATCACAGGACGGAGCGATACCATTGACCGGGTCGTCGGGCTTGAACTCGGTGCTGACGACTACATCGGCAAGCCGTTTCACGTGCGGGAAGTCTCAGCGCGCATCCGCGCTGTGTTGCGCCGCATTCAAGGGCCGACGACGGCGACGGCGGCTGACAGCACGTCCGCCGCTGATGAGCGTTACGCCTTCGAGACCTGGATACTCGACCTCTCGCGGCGTCAGCTGCAGTCGGCAGCCGGGGTCGTGCAGGATCTCACCACGGCTGAGTACAATATGCTTGAGATGTTCGTTCGCCGACCGAGCCGCGTGCTGTCGCGTGACAACATCATGGACCTGTTAAAGGGACATGACTGGTCCCCCTTCGATCGCTCGATCGATGCCTTGATCGTGCGGTTGCGCCGCAAGATCGAGCCGACACCGGAAACGCCGCGGATGATCAAAACCGTGCGGGGCGTCGGCTACGTTTTCTCATCCGATGTCCGAAAGCTCTCAGTCTGACGGTGGGCTGTGATTGTCTCCAAAAGCGGCGCGGAGGGCGCGTGCCAACTCACCCCGGCTGAATGGCTTCCTGAGGATGATGGGGCGCGGCGTGGCTCCGGTTTCATCGCTGAGCACGCCGTCCGGATAGCCAGAGGTGAGCAAGACGCACACACCGGGCGTGTTGGCTCGAACCCACCGCGCGACATCAAAACCAGACATACCACCGGCCATGACGACGTCGCTGAAGACGAGATCGAAGCGCCCGAAATCGCCCAGAAATTGCACCGCCTCTGGGCCACTTGCTGTTGCTGTGACCTCATAACCAAGGGTCTCAAGGTGGGTTTTCGTAACCGTGCGAACATCGGCATTGTCCTCGACAAGGAGCACGCGTTCGCCTGAGGCCATCGGTATCTCAGTGGCGTCTCGCTGCCGGTTTTCAGCATCCTGGCCGGCGCTTGCGCAAGGGAGATAGAGGCTGACGATTGTGCCACGACCGACCTCGCTGTGGATCGTCACCGTGCCTTTCGCGTGGCTAACGAAACCGTAGATCGTGCTGAGGCCGAGACCGGTGCCCTTGCCTGGTTCCTTGGTCGTGAAGAACGGCTCGAAGGCATGGCGCAGCACGTGGATCGGCATGCCGACGCCTGTGTCCGAAACGGAGACACGCACGTAGTCACCCGCGTCGATCTTCAGCCCGATCTTGGCGTCGATGCCATCCAGGGCCACGTTAGCCGTCTCGATGATCAACTGACCACCGTTCGGCATGGCATCGCGGGCGTTGATGGCAAGGTTGAGAATCGCGTTCTCCATCTCGCTCGGGTCAGCGAGGATCGTCCAAGGTGCTGCCGTGAGGCTGGTCGCGAGGGTAATCTGCTCACCAAGAGTGCGTTCTAAGAGTTCAACCATACCAGAGACGAGGTCGTTGGGATCGAGCGCCACCGCCTCAAACCGGCGCCGACGCGCAAACGTCAATAGGCGGTTTGTCAGACGCGCACCCATCTCAGCGGCATCATGTGCGCGCTGGACAAATGCCTTGGCCTTTTCATCTGGGTGGCACATCTGGGCGAGTTCGAGGTTGCCGGTGATGACGGTCAGCAGATTGTTGAAGTCGTGGGCAATGCCGCCGGTGAGTTGACCAAAAGCTTCCAGACGCTGTGTGCGTACAAGCTGAGCTTGCGACTCTTCGCGGCGACGCATTTCGAGACGCAGTCCGATCGTTGCGGCCTCGATACGTTGTTCGAGCAAGTGCTCGACGTGCTTGCGTTCGGTCACATCACGCAGGACGGCCGTGTAGATGCGCTTGCCGCCGACATCGAGCTTCGAGATCGAGGCTTCAGCCGGAAACACATCGCCACTTTTGCGTTGTGCAAAAATCTCGCGTCGCTCACCCATGCGTCGGGCCAGCACGTCCGAGCCGCCAAAAGTACGTATATGATCGACGTGGACGGCGCGATAGCGCTCCGGCAACAAGGTTGACAGCGACTGACCAATGATCTCGTCTCGCGCGTAGCCGAAGATAACTTCGGCACCGTCATTGAACATTGTAATGGTTTGCTGCTCATCGATCGAAATGATCGCATCCGCGGCAATTGAAACAATGCCAGCCAATCGTGAGGATGTTTCCTCAAGCGCTGTTACCGCCTCCCGCCGGTCGGTGACGTCGCGCATGACGCCAAGCATCCGAGCGGCCTTACCGTTGCAGAATTCGACGCCGCCAGAATCAGAGATCCACCGGACAGCCCCGTCGTGTGGTCGAACCAGGCGATACTCAAATTGAAACAGTCCATCGCCGCCGGACGTCAGTGCCGTGTCCCAAAGGCGGCACCATGCGGCGCGATCGTCAGGATGCACCTGCGCGGCAAAGGAGCTCGCCGTGCGCGGCGCAGGCCAGACGCCAATACTCGCGATGGTGCATGTGTCGTCGGTAAAGCGATCGGTGGTCGCGTCCCACACCCAACAGCCGATCTGGCTGGCCGCCAGAGCCAAGCGCAACGCATCTCGTGGTCTTGATCGATCGTCCGCGGACACGGCTTCCCCATGATGCGACAGAGTGCACGGCGTCAGGCGGCCAGGGTTC
>JANNXS010000455.1:0-2249 GCA_031409695.1 Hyphomicrobiaceae bacterium | reverse complement strand
ACGACGAAGAAATGATCTTCGCTCATAGGTGCGTTTTGCGTCACTTCGGCGGCTTTTTCACCGTCCGTAATCCGATCCTCGCGCTGGCGCAGCGTCATGGGCATGACGCTGGTCATGGGCGCGACGCCGTCGGTCTTGACTTCATCTAGCTGCTTGACCCAGTCGAGAATGCCGTTCAGTTCGCCGACCAGCCCTGCGGCCTCGCCGTCGGTCACCTTGATCCGCGCCAGCCGCGCAATGCGGCGTACCGTTGCCTCGTCGACGGCCATGAGCCTCGTCCTCGTGCATGTGTCTGAGCTGCCGTTGGACCCCGCATAGCGGCGCGGCTGCATCGACGCAAGTTGCGGCCTAGGCCGGGTACAGCCACTGTGTTGGCACCCGTGCCTCGATTTTCATACCGGCCGACATGACGCCGCCATGCTCGACCGAGGCCACGACCCCGCGCAGGCCCTGCGCGAGCGCCGGGAACTGCAATTTTATTTCAGGACGGTCAGCGATATGTTTGGCAATCGCCTCCCCCGCGAGCATGCAGGGCGCATTCTGATCGGTTACAATAAGGATCACCTTCCCCGCCAGCATCAAATGCGTGCCGCGCGGCAGATAAGAAAAATGCGCAATGCCGGATACAACCACGTTGGCGCCGATCCACCGTGGGTCGAGGTGTTCGATGTCGAGTTTTTCAGCGATGGCCGCAAGGTCCTCGACCGAGACGATCGACAGGTGTCGCTCATTGCGCATGGTTGTGCCGCGCGGCAGGTAGGGGACGCGTCCATCGGCGCCGCGCGTCCACCCGCGGTGGCGATTGCCGACAATGCCCTCGAGGTCGAGTGTCAGTTCAACCACCGGCTCACTTTGAAACCCGAGCCGACCTTTGGCGGCCGTCGATAACACGGTCTCGACGCGCCCAATCACCTTACGCGGCGGCGTAACATCAGGAGCTTTGGTCATACATAGTCTCTGGCCAGCCCGTGGTTCATGTCATCGTGGGCGTGCACCATCAAGCGTTGCATTACCAGTCAATCTTGGGCCAGTTAATGTTGGGCCAATTCGTCTCGGCCCAACTCATCTCATCTCATCTCATCTCAGCGAAGGTTCGTCCGCCCCCCGCTCCCGACCCCAGCGGCCCATCACCGGCACTTGGACCAGCGCACGCTCGGGCCGTTGTCGATGTGGATGTGGTTCATGCACGTGTAAGTGCCGACGCCGCCTTCGTGATTGGCATAGAGCCAGCGGGTGACTTCGCCATACTTGCCACGCGGCGGCACGAAATCAGCGGCCCGGCAGCTGCCATGGTAGCTCGCCTTGCCGGAGCCGCGGATCTTGGCACCCGGGCGATGTGTCGAAACCACGGAGATCGAGCCGAAACGACTGCGGATTTGCGACAGGCGTTGTTTCAAGACACCGGGCAGGCAGCCTTCGCTCGCAGCGGCCGCGGGCGTCGAGACGGTGAACGGCAAGGCGATCAGCCATGCGATCAAGAACGTGCGTAGAAAAAACGACATGGTGAGCCCCAGTTGCATGAGCACACCGAGCGCGCTCATGGCCGCCTTAGGCCAGGTCCGCCGCCTTAACGAGACTTACCAGTGTTAATTGGTTAACGACCCAGGCTGCGCTCTGGCACGATGCCAAAGCCTGAAGCACCACTTGCCGGACGGCAGTTCAGCCGCGCACCCGACCACGGCGCTGGGTCGGTGATCGTGTCATGACGCGCGACGTTTGCCTCGCGGGGCCTCAACTTTTTCGGGTTTCGCCCGCCCATAGAGTTCGAGCTTGTGACGCACGATGTCGTAGCCGAGTTCTGCCGCGATCTCGGCTTGAAGCCGCTCGATCTTCTCGGAGCGGAACTCAATGACTTTGCCCGTCTCGACATCGATCAGGTGGTCGTGATGCTCGCTGTCGGCATGTTCAAAGCGTGCGCGACCATCGTCGAAGGCGTGGCGTTGAATCGCCCCGCGCTCCTCGAGGATACGCATCGTGCGATAGACGGTCGACAGCGAGATAGACGAATCCGTCGCAAACGCTGCGTGGAAGATCTCATTTGCGTCGGGGTGGCTGTCGGTGTCGGCCAGAACCTGGAGAATGGCGAGACGTTGCTTTGTCATCCGGACGCCAGCCGAGCGCAGGTGCGCCTCGTAATCCTTGGCGCGCTGGTTCGCCTTTGTCATCTGCTTGTCTCACTGCTGGTTCAACATCAACGCCGCCTAGGCCCTCAAGCAAAATCAGCCGTTTGACGGGCAGTGCTTCAATCG
>JANNXS010000454.1:0-27790 GCA_031409695.1 Hyphomicrobiaceae bacterium | reverse complement strand
ACGGCCTTCACGGCATCGAGCTTCAGGAGCATGGCCTTGACGGGGCCTATCGCGGACGGCGCCATGGAGAGCGACCGATAGCCGAGCGCGATCAGTGCCAAGGCTTCCAATGGTTTGCTCGCCATCTCGCCGCACAGGGTGACAGGTTTCTCGTGCCGACGCGCAACTTGGGCGATCACACCGAGCGCCCGCAGGGCCGGTACCGACAAGGGGTCATACCGCTGTGAGACTTTGGGGTTGTTGCGGTCTGCCGCGAATAGGTATTGCAGCAAATCGTTTGAGCCGACAGACACGAAATCAACCCGTTTGAAGACGGCATCGAGATCATACAACAGCGATGGGACTTCGATCATAACACCGACCGCGAGCGAGAGCGGCGGTTCTTGACCGCGCCTTCGCACGAGATCCCACTCGCGTTCAATATGACCACGGGCGGCATCAATCTCCGATACCACAGCGACCATCGGCAACATAAAGCGCAAATGCTGCCCGGCGCCCGCCCGCAACAACGCCCGCACCTGTGTGCGCAGTAAACCGGTCCGGTCGAGCGACATACGGATTGCGCGCCATCCAAGCGCCGGGTTCTCCTCCACCGGCTGGCGCAGATAGGGCAGGGTTTTGTCACCACCAATGTCGAGCGTGCGGAACGTCACAGGCTTGCCGCGGGCTTCACGCAAAACGTCGCCATACATCTGCGCCTGCCGGTCAATGCGCGGCATGGCGCGGCTGATCATGAACTGCAGTTCAGTGCGGAACAGGCCGACACCATCGGCGCCAGAGGCGGCGAGTTGCGGCATATCCACAAGTAGCCCGGCGTTGATGTTCAATTGCACACGCTGACCGTCGCGAGTGACCGGCACGATGTCTTTCATCGCCCGATATTTGCGCTGTGTGCGCGCCCGAAAACGGGCCTTGTCGGCGTAGACCGCAATGACCTCGCTTGAAGGACGAATGTAGACTTCGCCGGTCAAAGCATCAACGATGACGGGGTTGCCCGCATCGACGCGCTCGACGACCCCACGCGCCTGGCCAATAGCTGCGATACCGAGTGCTTTGGCAACAATTGCGACGTGGCTTGAGCCCGAGGAGTCCTCGATGATTAAGCCCTTAAGCCGCGCCCGGTCGTAGTCAAGCAGATCGGCCGGTCCCATAGTACGGGCGACCAGGATCGTGTCGGGCGGTAGGTTGCCCGCGCTGCCGCGGACGCCTGCACGCCCCATCAGCACACGCAGCAGCCGGTCCGACAATTCGTCGAAATCCTTCATGCGATCGCGCAGATAGGGGTCTGGCTGGGCAAGGAGTTTGGCGCGCTGATCGTTCTGCACACGTTCGACAGCGGCTTCAGCGGTCAGGCCTTGCTTTGCAATCGCCTCCTTCATGCGGCGCAACCAGCCGCGGTCGTGGGCGAACATGCGGTAGGCATCAAAAACGTCGCGATGTTCGCCGGTGGCCGCCAGATCGCCTTGATCGAGCAACTCGTCGAGGGTCGCACGAAGTTCTTCGACCGCTGCCTCCAGCCGCTTTGTTTCAGCCTCCGGGGCGTCGCTCCTGAGCGTTGTAACCACCATCCGGCTTTCGTGGAGCACCACATGGCCAAGCGCGATGCCGTCGGCGATGGGCGCGCCCTTCACGACGTGGCTGACGGCACGGCTGAACTCAGCGGCCGTATTAACACCCGCGACATCGCCGGACACGAAATGCTCAGCCAGGACCATGGCTGTGGTCTCAAGCACTTCGGCGTCTTCCGCCGAGTATTCGCGCCGGGTCTTATTCTGGGTGACCAGCACGCCAAGAACGTCGCCGCGTCGCTTAATTGGCACCGCAAGGAGCGACGTGAAGGGCTCTTCGCCAGTTTCCGGGCGATAGGAAAATGACGGATGGGACTGGGCGTCTGGCTCGTTCACGGGTTCGCCGACTTCGGCGCAGCGGCCGACGAGACCCTCACCTCGCCGCATAAACGTAACGTGAACAGCGGAGGGATTCAGCCCTTCGGTCGCAAACAGTTCAAGCGAGCCGTCGAGGCGCTTCAGGTAGATCGAACAAACCTCGGCGACCATAATGCCGGAAATTGTGCGCGCGATGTTGTCCAGTTTCTGCTGGCCTGAGACCTCCGCGCCCATGATTTCGCGCAACCGGCGCATGATGATGCGCAGGGCAGGTTCGTTGGCCGCGCTCCGCGGATCTTTGCCACCAGTCGGCATCTGCTGCCTACATTGGCCATTGCGCCTTAACTTGTAGGTAAAGACCCCATGGCTTCATCCAGACGTTCGTTGTTTGGCATCGGAGGTTTTGCCCAGTGGGTCAAGACCATCCAGCAGCGGCTGTGGGGCGCCCTGCCTCAAAACGAGACGCATGCTGATTGGTTTCTAACCACGTCTCTCAACACAATCCCAAGGATGCTGAGGCATAGTCTCCGCAATCGAGACCGGAGTACCGGCCATGGCGCCGACTTTCATGACCCATCTGAGCCTGACAAAGCTGTATGACGTCCTGTCCGCTGTCCGCCGCGCAGACGTGATGCGTATCGGATCACTTATGGTTGATCCACGTGGTCGCTGCACTCGTCAGGCGATGACCGTTCTCACGGTTGCCTTTGTCGTGATCCAGGTGTTGTCGATGCTCGTGGCAAACGCCATCGGCGGCGATCTCGGTGTCGCGATTTTCTGGATCGTAAACGCGCCAATCATGGTTCTTGGCTTGGTCGCTGTTGTGAAGCGGCTGCACGATATTGGAATTTCTGCCCTCTGGGCCCCGGCCGCTTGCTCGCTGTGGATTTTGGCAGCCTTTGTTGCCACGCTGGCACTGACTATGATTGTTGGTCCAGACCGGATGACGGTGATTGTTGAAGAAAAGAGTGCGTTGTACTGGGTCGTCTTCTCGTTCGTCTTTGTACCGGCTTTTGGCGGCTTTATCTGGCTGCACGTGACGCCGGGCACGACGGGATCCAATCAATTCGGGCCGCTGCCGGGTCCGGACGGTTTCGGCCGTGGCCACCGCCGCGACCAAGCAACTGCAATGCCATCGGACGCTATCTCCACCGCCTGAAACTGTGCCGTGTTGCACGTTTAAGTCGGACCAAGAGTTGCGATCTCGGGATATGTCCCAGGGTTCGAGCGAGTGGTCGGGGCGAACGATCAGGCAAAGCGCAGGAGTGGCACGGCCACGGCAGCACACGCGACTGCAAGTAGACGGTACGTCGTAAACGGTTCTCGTAGCCAGAACACCGCAATCAAAACGGCAAAGATAGCGCTTGTGTCGCGAATGGCTGATGCCGGGGCGACTGGCGCGCTGGCCCAGACGAGCAAAATCGATTGATACGATGTAACTGATGCAAGCGCGATGGGAAGCGACTTGGTGCCGTTCCGTGCCATCAGCTGCCATGGCCTCGCGCCACCCCATGTCTGTTTGCTGAGCATGACGGCCGCGTTGGCCACCGACACGGCAAAGC
Source organism: Hyphomicrobiaceae bacterium (assembly GCA_031409695.1). Lineage (GTDB taxonomy): Bacteria > Pseudomonadota > Alphaproteobacteria > Rhizobiales > Hyphomicrobiaceae > JABFRJ01. The sequence goes on along the minus strand of JANNXS010000454.1, from coordinate 24,342 downwards.
CATAGGCCCATGGGGACCCGGATGCGCGAACACCTTGCGCATCGCACATGACACAGGCAGCGGTTGCAACGCCGGACAAAGCGATCCAACCGAAGGCAGCATGCGGCACAGCTGCGCCGCGCGCGGCGTTGCCAAGGCCAAGCAAAGCCAGTGCTGCCGCCATGAGGGCGACGCCTGCAAGACCGTAGGGCGAGAGCATTTCGCCAGCCAGTACGGCCGCGGACGGCACAACAAGCAACACGGACACAGCGCGAATAACGGGGTAGCCAACACCGAAACCGATCACCCGGTAGGTGTTGAGCAAAGACGTGACGGTGACGAGATTGAGGGCCGTGGACGCCGCAATCCATGGCCAGGATGCACTGTGTGGGAGACCAGTCCAAAGCAAACCCGGCGCGACGATCAGCGCCGCCATCACCATCTGCGCCGTCATCAGGTCAGCGGGGCGCGCATCAGACTTTACAACGGCATTCCAGCCGGCGTGCAAGACGGCGCTCAGCAAGGCGGTCGCGACGTGCCAAAGTTCCATGCCAGAGTTCCATGCCAGAGTTCCATGGGTGATCAAACCAGCCGACGGTAATAGTAGGTTGTTGGGCAGAAGCCGCCGTCAGGCCAAAGCGCAAAATCCGGGATCTCGCCGACTTTTATCCAGCCGAGCCGCTGATAGAGCCGTTCGCCAGCACTGCCGGAAACCGTGTCGAGGACGAGCAGGGAGCGGCCGGCGCTCCGTGCGGCACCCTCGGCGGCATGCAGCAGCGCTGCACCGACGCCTTGGCCGCGCGCGCGCCGGTGTACGAGCATCTTGGCGATGTCACCCCGATGGGGTTGGTTTTCCGGCATGTCGAGCACGACTTGGACCGTGCCGACGATCCCCTGAGCGTCGTCGACGACCAGGACGATCCGCGCGCCGCAGTCGACATCTTCGGCCACGCGCCGCCAGAAGATCATCGACTTCTCGCGCGTCATGGGCTGCATAAAGCTCACCGAAGCGCCGCCCTCGACACAATCGATCAAAACGTCCGAGAGGGCCGCGAGGTCTTGGAGAGACAGCCGCGGCAACTGGCGAATGACGTGGGTCATCGGCCCGATTTCTCGTCGAAAATGACCACGGTATAGCGTGTCGGTTTGCCGGTGGTGTTGCGATAGGCCGTTGGGCGATCGAGCACGAAAGCGAGGCAGTCGCCTCGCGCAAGCGCGTGCATGGTGTCGCCAACGGTCACCTCGATTGCGCCGGACAGCACCCAGACTTGGTGGTGGATCAATGACGCGCGCGGGCCAGTTTCGTAGGCAACATGAGCGCCCGCCGGAAACGTTACATCGACGATCTGAACTGGTGCATCGGCTGGAGACACATTGCGGCGCAAATAGCCCGACGCCGGGTCTTGCCAGACCGTCTGTTCCCCATGGCGAGACACTGATCTTGGCGCGGCGGCCGGAGTTGAAAAGAGGCCAGCCAACGTCGTGCCGAGGGCAGTCGCGAGTTTCTCTAACAGGACGGCCGTCGGGCTCGTTTCTCCCCTCTCAATGAGGGAGATCATGGACCGGCTTACATCACTGCGTGCGGCGAGGGCATCGAGCGACAAACCGCGTTCAGCCCGCAACGAGCGCACGCGTGCAGCGATCTGCATATCTATGGTGGCGTCAGGGATGGCTTCGGGGCGGGGCATGGTTCATCCAATAAATTGGATAAAACATCCAGTATTTAGGATTACCCGTCAAGGCCAAAGCTGTTCACTTGCCCTGCCATTTGGGCTTGCGCTTCTCAAGAAATGCCGTCAGCCCTTCGCGAAAATCTTGGCTGCCATAGGCCGCGGCGACGAGATCTTCATCTGGCGTCTTGCCATGTGCCGTGCGCAGGCGGCGGAGGGCTTCCTTGGTGACCCGCAAGGTGATGGGGGCAAGTTCACTGATCGCGTCTGCCAGTGCTTTGGCGCGGGTCATGACGGCATCGTAATCGGGCACGATCTCGGAGACCAGTCCGATCGCTTTCGCTTCATCGGCTTCAATCAAGCGCGCGGTGAAAATCATGTCAGTGACTTTGGCTGCGCCGACAAGCGATACCATCTTTTGTAGGCTGCCCGACGACAAGCAATTGCCAAGTGTCTTGGCGATCGGAAACCCGAAGCGCATGTCGGCGGTGCCAATGCGGATGTCGGCACAGGCCGCGATGGCAGCGCCGCCGCCCGTGCATGCGCCTGAAATCGCCGCGATGACGGGCAGTTTGCAGCCTTCGATCTTGCCGATGCGGATCGACATCTTCCGCTCGTACTCGAGGCCGTCCTCTGGCCCTTTGAAGGCTTTGAACTGCGAGATGTCGGTGCCGGCGCCGAAGGCTTTGCCACCTGCACCCGAAATCACGATGCAGCGGATTGAGCCGTCGAGCGGAACGCTGTCGCAGATGTTGGCAAGTCCATCGTACATCTCGAAAGTCAGGGCGTTGCGCGCTTGCGGGCGATTGAGCGTGGCATAGCCGATGCCGCCTTCAACCTTCCAAAGAAGATCGCCTGTTGTGATGGGGGCGATGGACATGGGCGTTTCCTCCGACGCTGTTTTTGTTGTCGTTCTAAGTCGGGGCCGAACAATGGGCCAGGAAAATCTCCTGAGCTTTCGAGCTTCTCATCCGTCGGCACCAGTCGTAGGGTCCACAAAAAACAAGTTAAGGGAAACGCACTCGTGAACCAGGAATTCGATTACGTCATCGTCGGCGGCGGCTCGGCTGGGTGCGCACTCGCGGGTCGTCTGACCGAGAACCCCAACATCAGCGTCTGCCTGCTCGAGGCGGGGCCGTCGGGCGACACGATGATCGTCAAGGCACCGATCGGCATCGCCGTCCTGTTGCCGGGCCGCACCCACAATTGGGCCTTCGAGAGCGTGCCTCAGCCGGGTCTCAACGGCCGCAAGAGCTACCAACCGCGCGGCAAGTCGCTCGGCGGCTCGTCGTCGATCAACGCCATGGTCTACATCCGTGGCCACAGGTGGGACTACGACCACTGGGCATCTCTCGGCAATACGGGCTGGGGCTTTGACGACGTACTGCCCTACTTCAAGCGCTCGGAAAACAACGAAACGCACACCGATGGTTTTCACGGCCAAGGCGGACCACTAAACGTGGCCAACCTCCGTTCGGACAATCCGTTCCAGCAGTATTTTCTCGATGCCGGCCAGCTGCTGCAGATGCCGGCCACCGCCGATTTCAACGGCGCGCATCAGGAAGGGCTTGGCCCCTATCAGGTGACGCAGAAGAACGGCGAGCGCTGGAGTGCCGCGCGCGCCTATGTCGAGCCGCATCTGGCCACGCGCAAGAATTTGTCAGTGACCACCGGCGCCATGGCGCGGCGGATCGTGTTCGACGGCAAACGCGCCGTTGGCGTCGAAATCGTTCGAGGAGACCGGACTGAGACGGTGAAGGCCCGTGCCGAAGTCATCATCTCGAGCGGCGCACTGCAGTCACCGCAACTGCTCATGCTGTCCGGTGTTGGCGATGGCAAGTATCTTGCCCAGCATGGGATCACCGTTGTCCACGACAGTCCGAACGTCGGGCAGAACCTGCAAGATCACATCGACTTCGGCTTCGCCTTCAAGTCAGCCAACAGGGAACTGTTCGGCATGTCACCGGGCTTCATCGCACGCATGGTGTTCCGCGAAATACCGAAGTATCGGCGTCACGGCCGCGGCATGGTGGCATCGAACGTGGCGGAGGCCGGCGGCTTTCTCAAAACGGATCCGAATCTCGCCGTTCCTGACATCCAGCTGCACTTCTCGATCGGGCAAGCGGACGACCACGGCCGCAAACGGTCCACCGGCCACGGCTTCGGTCTGAAGACTTGCCTGCTCAGGCCCAAGAGCCGCGGTACGGTAACGCTCAACGGTCCGGAAGCAAACTTGCCGCCTCGCATTGATCCAAAATTCTACGATCATCCCGATGACCTCGAAGTGATGGTCAAGGCCTACAAGATCTCCCGTCGGATCGTCGATGCCGAGCCGCTGGCGAAATGGCGGACTGAAGACAAATACACGGCCCATGTGAAGACCGATGACGATATCCGCGAGGTCCTGCGCAATCGGTCAGATACGGTCTATCATCCGGTTGGCACGGCTCGCATGGGCACGGACGCAGGCGCCGTGGTCGATCCTCAGTTGCGCGTGCGCGGTATCGACGGCTTACGCGTCGTCGATGCGTCGATCATGCCGACGCTTATCGGCGGCAACACCAACGCCCCGTCGATTATGATCGGCGAAAAGGCGGCTGATATGATCAAGGCAAAGCATAGCTGATTTGCAGAAAGCAGAGAAATGAAGGTCCTCATCACCGGCGCGGCAGGCTTTATTGGCTTTCATACGGCGCTGGCCCTGTTGCGCCGTGGTGTCGAAGTGATCGGAGTTGATAACTTAAATTCGTACTATGACGTGCAGTTGAAAGAAGCTCGCCTTGCACGCCTGGTCGATCAGTCTGGCTTTACGATGGTTCGCGCCGATATCGCCGATCGTGAGGCCATGGCGCAGGTGTTCGCGCGCTATAGGCCGAGCCGCGTCATTAATCTCGCGGCACAGGCGGGCGTGCGCTATGGTCTCCAGAACCCGCACTCTTATGTCGATGCTAACGTGCTAGGTTTTCTGAACATCCTCGAGGGGTGTCGGCACAACGATATCGAGCATCTTGTCTATGCGTCGACCAGCTCGGTCTACGGCGCCAACACAAAGGTCCCGTTCAGCACCCACGACCGGACGGATCATCCCGTTAGTTTTTACGCGGCGACGAAAAAAGCCAATGAAATGATGGCGCACTCCTATGCGCATTTGTATCGGCTGCCGGTCACCGGACTGCGGTTTTTCACGGTCTATGGCCCCTGGGGCCGCCCCGACATGTCGCTGTTTTTGTTCACCAGAAACATTCTGGCGGATGAACCGATAGATGTTTTTAACAACGGCAATCACACCCGCGATTTCACCTTCATTGATGACGTCGTCGAGGGCATCGTGCGGGTGCTTGATAAAGTCCCAGCAGCTGTTCCAACTTGGTCGGGTGATACGCCAGATACGGCGTCTTCTTCAGCGCCATACAGCTTATACAACATTGGGAACAACGCGCCCGTGCCGCTGATGTGCTTCATCGAGGCCATCGAACAGGCGCTCGGTCGCAAAGCCATAAAAAACTATCTGCCGCTTCAACTAGGCGACGTGCCGGACACGTTTGCCGATATCGACAGCCTGGTCAAAGCGGTTGGCTTTTCACCATCGACCCCTATTGAAGATGGCGTCAAACAGTTCGTCGATTGGTATGTGAGCTATTACGGTCATAAAGCGGGATAATCCGCGATTGATCGTCCTGCGCCGTGCATTTCCGGTTTCGCGTTAGCCGAGTATCACAAGCGCACCAAGGCCCATGCCGCCGACGATGATCCGCCACCACGCGAAGGGTGCGAAGCCGCGCTTTGAGACAAAGGCGAGCAGGTACCGCACCACGACCACGCCGACGATGAAGGCGACCACAAACCCGAGCGCGATGGATTGCAGCATCGCCGCATCCAAGGTCTTGTAGTTCTTGAAGAGATCATACGCGAAGGCGCCTGCCATGGTCGGCATGGCCAGGAAAAAAGAGAACTCGGCGGCGGCACGTTTGCTTGTCCCCATAAGCATGGCGCCGACGATGGTGGCGCCCGATCGAGACACACCTGGGATCATCGCGACGCACTGACACGCACCAATCTTGAGTGCCAGCAGCGGCGGAATATCCATGACGTCGTCGTAGATGAGTTCGGTCTTGGATTTATCAACGATCAGCAAGATGATGCCGCCGACAATCAACGATATGCAGACGATCAGCGGGCTTTCGAGCAGTACCTCTTTGATAAATTTGTGAAAAACAGCGCCGATGAGGGCGGCCGGTAAAAAGGCTACGAGGATCGAGAGCACGAATAGTTGCGTGCGCCGGTCGGACGGCAGGTCAATGAGAATGCGCGAGAGCTTGGCTGCGTAAACGGTGAGGATGGCGAGAATTGCGCCGAGTTGGATAAGGATTTTGAAGGTGCCATCGGATTTAAGGCCGAGGAACTTGTCCGCGAGGATCAGGTGTCCGGTGGAGGACACGGGCAGAAACTCCGTCAGCCCCTCGATCAAACCCAGGAGTGCCACTTGCCATGCCTGCATCCGTCTGCCCCCGTGGTCACGTCACGCCCGCCCTCTAAAGCGAAATCCGACCCTTTGGAATCGAATTTGCGCTTTAGGTCCCTGATCAGTCGCATTTACTACACCGAACCGGGAAGCCACTTCGGTGGAAAATGCTCCGGGTTGGATTTGCGCGCGCGTCGAGTGACGGCCTGCCGGTCGGCCCACGGAATCGGGGCGCCGATTGGTGGCACATAGCATTGCAGGGCGAGCATGCGTCATTGGCCTAGCAGACGCGCTCAGTCCACTGCTATCGGAGACGAGAGCGCAACGTTGCGCTGCAACGTATGCGAGCCCAAGCGATGTCGAACGTTCTCCGCCCCTACTGGGTCGTATTGTTGGCGGCTGGCGCCATCGTCGGCACAGCCATGGGGTTGCGCCAGGTCATGGGGCTTTATTTGCCCGGCATGACACGCGACCTTGGCATCGGCCGCGAACCGTTCTCGACTGCGATGGCACTGGCCAATCTCATGTGGGGGATCGGCAGTGTCGGTCTCGGCCTCGTCTCGGACCGGTATGGCGCGGGGCGAGTGATTGTCATCGGGACGTTATCGACCATGGCGGGTCTGTACCTGATGAGCATCGGCCAGCCAAACAGTGTGTTGTTGCTGTCAGGCGTCCTGCTTGGCATAGGTGTCGCCGGCACCGGCATGAGCAGCATCGTTGGCGCCCTCAGCCGCGCCGTACCGGCTGAGAAACGCATGGCCGCCATCGCCTCCATGGGCATGGCGAGTGGGATCGGCGCCCTGATTGCCTTTCCCTACGCACACTTGGCAATTGAGATGCTCGGTTGGCAGCGCAGTTTGTGGCTGTTGGCTGCGACCGCGGTGACGATGTTGCCGCTCGGTATTCTGCTAGCGGGCAAACCAGTTGTTGTTGTGCAGGTTAAAAACCAGACCTGGCTTGAGGCATTGGACGAGGCGTTCCGTCTGCCATCGTTCTGGCTGCTGACGGCAGGCTTTTTCGTGTGCGGATTTCACTTGGCGTTTTATGGCGTGCACCTGCCAGCGTTTGTTGCCGATAAGGGATTACCACCGTGGGTTGGTGTTTGGGCCTTGATGGCCGTCGCCATAGCCAATATTCTGGGAACGTATCTGTCGGGGCAGTCGGGCCGCTTTGTCGAGAAGCGGCAGGCGTTGTCGTTTATCTACTTGATGCGCTGTTTCCCGTTTCTCGCGCTGTTGTTCCTGCCGTTGACGCCTGTCACGGTGATTGTGCTCAGCGCGGTGCTCGGGCTGTTCTGGCTCTCAACGGTGCCGCCGACGTCAGGCCTGGTCGCGACGTTCTTTGGCACCCAGTGGATGTCGATGCTGTATGGCATCGTGTTCTTGTCGCATCAGTTAGGGTCGTTTGCTGGCCTCTACATTGCGGGTCAGCTTTATGACCAGACTAAGAGCTATGACCTGATGTGGTGGATCTGCATTGGCCTCGGCGTGTTTGCGGCCTTGATCCATTGGCCGATCCGTGAACGCCCGACGCCGCGCATGATGGCCGAGCTGGCTGCCGCGAAGTGACCCGTCACGCCCGCCCCATCATGCCCACCCCGTCACGCCCGATATGGCTAGCGGTTAATTTTACTGACTGACCGTATTTGCCCGTGCGATATGCTCTGCGAACTTTCGGGTGGCCGCCGCGGGGTCTGCTGCGGCTGTGATCGGGCGGCCGACAACGAGATGTGACGCACCGGCGCGGATGGCTTTTTCGGGTGTCAAAACGCGCGCCTGATCGCCGTCCGGTCCGTCGAAAAGGCGTATGCCGGGCGTGACGATCAGAAACTCCGGTCCGACTGCGGCGCGGATTGCGGCTGCCTCAAGCCCTGACGAAATGACGCCATCGAACCCTGCCGCATGTGCGAGTTTGGCCCGGTGCACAACGAGATCGACGGGCGAGACGCCTTTGATGCCTTGCTCGGTGAGGTCCATGGCGTCCGTGCTTGTAAGCACGGTGACCGCGAGCAGCTTCAACTTTGATGCCCCGCGCCCCTTGACGGCGGCGTCAAGCGTTTTGCGGTCGAGGCCATGCACGGTGAGATAATCAAGACCAAGCGCCGCGATATTCGCTGCCGCCTTTTCGACCGTATTTGGAATGTCGAGCAGTTTCATATCGAGGAAGACTTGGCGGCCCTGTGCTTTCAGTTTCAGCGCTAATCCAATGCCGTCGCCAAACAGTAATTCAAGGCCGATTTTGTAGCAGGCGCCTGCGTCCCCAATACGCGCCACCAGTGCGTCCGCGCGCGCGACATCAGGCACGTCGAGTGCGATGAACAGTCGAGATTTTGCATCCAAGCTCATGGCAGATCTCCTGGCACGGCCATTACGACGATCCGAATTGTGCTGCAATCACACACCCGCGCGCTCACACAGGGCTTTGATCTCGGCGAGTAGCAGCCGCTCCTGGCCGGGCACCGTGATCGCATCTTGCACCGAGCCGTAGTGCACCTCGAGGCACTGGAGTAGCAGCGTTTTGATGCGCGCTTCATCGGGACCGTGGGGCAGCTTGCTCTCGGCATACACGGTCTCAAGTTCCTTTTCGCGGCGGGTGAAAAACTCCTTCACCTGGGTGGCCGTCCACTCGCCTCGACGGATGGCCTTCAAACGCTCAGCGTCCCGCGTCAAATCCATATCGCCAAGCGTCATGATTTGCTCGACCTCATCGAGCAGCCGCACGACGTGATAGGCGAACTTTACGTCGAAGCCGAATTTCTCGACCAGAGCCGCGCGATTGGATCCTGGTTCCGGGCTCTTGATGTCCATCTTGTGCATCTGGGCGTAGGCGTAGCCTTTAAACTTGTGCCAGGCGCCCTTGTGCAGGAACAGCCGACGGTTTTCACGCACGAGCTCAGCGATCGGCGTCGAGTGCAGCACACAGCGGCGCGGCGTGAACAACGCGTCGATCATGTTCGGGTTGTTCTCCATGGCGAGATGGAAGAACTTCACGATGGAATAGATGGCGAAGTCATAACTGCGCCCCTTGCCGCCATTCTCCGAGGCGTCAATGACGTGATGCTGCTGCCAGACTTCAAACCGTTTCAGTTGTCGGCCAAAGCCCGGGATCTCGCCCGCGAGATGCGGGAACACATCCACCTTCGGCGGAATGCAAAAGCCGTAAATATCCATGTCCGAGTTGTCGGCTGAGACGCCGTAGGCCACCGAGCCCATAATGGTCTCGTAGGCCACCTCGTGCGGCAGCCAGCGCGGCGGTGTCACAAGTTTACGTTTAAACAGGCGGGCAACGGTGCTCATGGCTCAATGCCTTCGGTTGCTGCGAACGGCGCTTTACGCCACCCCCGCACGGAGCAGATCGTGCACATGCAGGATGCCGACGGGCATGCCGCCTTCGACGATGAACATCTGTGTGCGTTTGCGGGCATTGAACTGTTCCAGCGCCTTGGAGGCGAGTGTGTCGCGCTTGAGCGTATTGGGGCCGCGCGTCATGATTTGGGCGGCCGAGAGCTGCATGAGGTCGCGGCCCATATGACGTCGCAAGTCGCCGTCGGTGATCATGCCGGCAAGCCGACCTGCCGGATCGGTGACGCCAACGCAGCCGAGGCTCTTGGTTGAGATGGCGAGGATCACCTCGCTCATGGGGGCCGCCTCCGGCACGAGTGGCATGGCGTCACCGGTGTGCATGAGATCTGCCACGTATTTGAGGGAAGCTCCGAGCTTGCCGCCGGGGTGGAAGACCTTGAAGTCGTGCGCGGAAAAGCCTTTGGCCTCCAACAGTGCGACGGCGAGGGCATCGCCGATCACGAGTTGCAGGGTGGTTGATGTTGTTGGCGCGAGGCCGTGGGGACAGGCCTCTTTCACCTTGGGCAAGTGCAAGACGACGTCGGCTTGTTTGCCGAGCGCACTCGTTGTGCTTGATGTGATCGCGATCAGGGGCACGTCAAAGCGGCGCGAGTAGGCGATGATGTTGCCGAGTTCGACCGTTTCGCCCGACCACGACAGTGCGAGGATGGCATCGTCGCGCGCGACCATGCCGAGGTCACCGTGGCTGGCCTCCGAGGGATGGACAAAGAACGCGGGTGTTCCCGTCGAGGCGAAGGTGGCGGCAATTTTCTGGCCGACATGGCCACTCTTGCCGATGCCCGAGACGATCACCCGGCCTTTGGCCGCGGCGATCATGCCGACGGCTTTGGCGAAGGCGGTGCCCAAATCACCTGCAAATGAAGTGCGCAGGGCGTCGAGCCCCTCGCGTTCGATGTCGAGGGTGCGGAGCGCTGAATCGAGCGGCGTGGTCATGGCTGACTTGATACAGTCTCACTGGCCCGGAGGCCAGTGGGACGGCGTATGGCTGTTGGCCACGGAACGCCCGCTTTAAGTCCCAGTCGAACGCTGCTTCTTCTTTTTGGCATAACCGGATGGACCAGTCGGGCTGTTGCGCGGGCCGTCATGGCGGTACGACGAGGTCTTGGGTGCGCTGGCGTTTTTGGGCACGTATTTGGCCTTGCGTTCACGCGGCGCACCATCGGGAAGTGATGCGAGGGCCGCTGCAACGACGTTGTCGTTTTCGCTCGGGGGTGCCGTCAGGTCAGGCAACCCGCCGTCGCCCGCATCGCGGACGCGCGAGATGTGCCCCTCCTTGTCCTTGGATGTGCGCACGGTTTCGGTGAAGGCGTCGGCCTCCGTCGCGAGCACCTGGAAGCGCGTGTCGCGATCATGGATGCGGATGGCACCAATTTCGGCTTTGGTGATGCCGCCGGCTTTGCAGATCAAGGGCAGGATCCAGCGCGGATCAGCGTTGCGTTCACGGCCAATGTTTAGACGGAACCAGACCATGGCGCGGCCATCGTCGCGGGTGGCGCGCGGCGCACGTTCTGAGCCGCGATCGTTGCGATAGTCGCGGGTGGCGTCGAACCGCTCGACGCGTCCGCGGCTGAGCCGGTCTGGGCTTGTCCGGTCGCGATCAGGAGCACGGTCTGTTAGGCGGTCTGCTGAGGGCGTGCGGTCCGACGAGGAACTGTTTGCGGCAGCACGGTCGGAATAAGCAGGGGCGGAAGGCGCCCTTTCAGAGGGAGCCCGTTCGGATGGTGCCCGCTCAGAACGCACGACGCGCTCGGGGCGGTCATTGCGTTCAAAACGTTCGCTACGGCCCCGGCCCGCGGTTCCCCGGCCTGCGCTTCCCTGGCCTGCATTTTCCCGACTTGCATTTTGCCTGTCGTCACGGCGCGGTGGGCCGCTATCGGCCGCCATATCTTCCGGTTCCGGAAGGCGTGAGCGTTGCATCCGGATCAGAGCCAGCGCGATTTCCTCGGGCGTGCGTCCGGCTTGGAGCGCATGCACAAAACCCTGTTCAGCCTCCGTCACCGATTCGGTAAACATCGGGTCACCAAGGAACCGCTCTTGATCCTTGGCGCGGATGTCATTGGCACCGGGCACATTTGTCCAAGTCACTTTGAGGCGCGCGCCGCCAATCAGCGTGTCGGCTTTGCGACGACGATTGAACGGTACCAGCATGACTGCATGGCCTTTGCGACCCGCGCGACCCGTGCGACCGGAGCGGTGCAACAGGGTTTCGCGATCGTTGGGCAGGTCGGCATGGATGACCAGCGTCAGGTCCGGTAGATCGAGACCTCTTGCCGCCACATCGGTCGCAACCAGCACGCGGGCGCGCCCGTCACGCAGTGCCACAAGCGCTTGTGTACGTTCATGCTGTGTCAGCTCACCCGACAAGGCGACAGCCGAGAAGCCACGCTCCTGCAGGCGCGCATGTGTACGTTTCACGGCTTCACGCGTGCCACAGAAGACCAGGGTCGCGCGCGCCTCGTGAAAGCGCAACACGTTAACGATGGCATTCTCGATATCGCCTGGCGACACGCGCATGGCCTGATATTCAATGTCGGCATGTTGCTCGTCGCGGCGGGTGGTTTCAATGCGCAAGGCATCATTTTGATAAGTCCTGGCGAGTGCCTCGATCTCGCGCGGCACGGTCGCCGAAAACAGTAAGGTGCGGCGCGTGTCGGGGGTCGCCTTCAGAATAAACTCAAGATCTTCCCGAAAGCCGAGATCGAGCATTTCGTCGGCTTCGTCGAGCACGGCGACCTTCAGGTTGTTCAAGTTCAGGCGGCGGCGCTCAAGATGGTCGCGCAGGCGGCCGGGCGTGCCGACGACAATGTGCGCACCCTGTTGCAACTGGCGGGCTTCGGACTTGGGGTCCATGCCACCAACGCAGGTCACGATCCGCGCGTCTGTCTCGGCGTAAAGCCAGACGAGTTCGCGTTGAACCTGCATGGCAAGTTCCCGCGTCGGCGCGATTATCAGGGCCATCGGTTCGCCGGCGCGGCCGAATCGCTCGGCGTCACCGAGCAGAGTGGGTGCGAAGGCGAGGCCGAACGCGACCGTCTTGCCGGAGCCGGTCTGGGCCGACACCACGAGATCGCGGCCATTGGCGCGCTCCTCAAGGACAGCGGATTGAACGGCCGTTGGGACGGCATAGTCTTTTGCGGCGAGCGCACGGGCGAGCGCCGGATGAGTCAACGGAAACGACATGGTTATGGTAGCTTTGTGTCTAGGCGCTCTTACCGAAGAGCGCGGGGCGGAGAACGCTGAGCGCCGGCAGCGTTGCCAATTCCCACCACGGGACACGAGCGTTGCGGCCAAAGATCTATTCTGCCAGCCGCTTAGCGCATTTTCGTCAGGCACGCCACCGCCATTGCGTCGCGGGCGATCGAGCATGCTTCGATCCTTCGGAATCGAAACATGCTCTATGTCTTTGATTGGTCGCATTTTCAACGACAAACCGGGAAGCCACTTCGTCGGAAAATGCTCTAATCGCGGGTCGGCACCCCATCTCAGCCCCCCTCTCCACGTACCCCTCCGATCCAGGTTGCAAGTACCCTCCAGCGCACAGGATCGTAGGCGACCATATCCGCGGCATAGCCGGGCTCGATGCGGCCATGCGTTCGGCCTCGGCCGAGGAACTCGGCGGGCGTGCGCGAGGCCATCACCAACGCACAGCCCACATCGCACCCCGTCACCGCAATCATCCGGCGCACGGCTTCCAGCATCGTGAGGTGCGCGCCCGCCAGCGTTGCGGCATCAGCGGTCAGCCGCCCATCGATCAGGTCGATCCGACGCCCCTGCAACTCAAACGACGTCGCATCTGAAGCCGAAGTTGCCATGGCGTCCGTCACCAGCATGATCCGGTCACGGCCTTTGACAGCGAAGGCCAGACGCAAGTTGGAGGCGGTGACATGATGGCCATCGGCAATCAGGCCGCAATAGAGGCGGCGGTCGTCGAAAGCGGCGCCGATCACGCCGGGTGCACGGCCACTGAGGGCGGCGAGGGCATTGTAGAGATGGGTCACACCGGTCAGGCCGTGGTCTACGGCCGCGCGCATAGTGTCGTCGGTCGGCTCGCAGTGGCCAGCGCAGATGCGGAGACCAGCGGCTGCGAGTTCGCGTATGGTTGCGAGCCCAGACGTTTCCGGGGCCAGCGTGACCACTGAGCTGCCACAGCCAGCGAACGTTCGCATGAGCCGAACGTCTTCGGCCGTTGGCGTGCGGATGAATTTTTCGAGGTGCACGCCCTTCCGCGCGACACTGAGAAACGGTCCCTCCAGATGAAACCCGAGCACGCCGGGGATCGTCATGGCGTCGGCGCCAACGGCTGCAAGCGCCTGCATTTTTTCAGGCGCATCCGTGATCAAGGTTGGCAGCATACCGGTCGTGCCGCCATGGCGGCGATGCGCGTCGGCAATTGCGCGGATGGTAGCTAAATCTGGCGTATCGTTGAGCTGTACGCCGCCGCCGCCGTTGACCTGCACATCAATGAAGCCTGGTGCGAGCACGGTTCCGGCCGGAAGTGTCTCGATATAGAGGTCTTTGCGCCCCCCGTACTTGTGCCCGCCGAGCGCTGCCGCATCGACCACGTTGTCGATCCGCCCGTCCCGCAGCAACACCGAAGCGCCATCCAGCCAGCCCGTACCGGTGAACACATGGGCGCCAACAAGGGCTTTGAGTGGCATGGGTAACACCTGGATCGACAGACGGCGGTGACGCCGATGTACAGCTATGCCAGACGGTCGCGCAATTCCGCACTGGGGCACGATCCGGGTCAAATCGGTTTCGTCAAAGGCGGCCGTGTCAGGCGAAAAGCTGGCCTTGAGGGCAGGCGTGCCCGTCCTGCATCGACGCCCGTGGGCACGCTCGGATCACGCGCCGACGACCATGGCCTACCCATCAGCCGGACGCTTTCAGGTATTTACCGACAGATGTCGACAAGGTTATCGGATGCTTGAAATTGCTCCGTTGCAGAAGTTCCATCTATGCCCGGCATGCGGCAGCAATGCTACAGTAAGCAGACGGGCTTCCCAAGCTCGGTTTCGCCGCGAGCTGCCCTTGTGTACGTCGAAAATTGCTGTTTCTCTTCGATAGCTGCGGCGTGCGCCCTCAGGTGTATCGATCCCGCGCCAGATTGATGCGTATCCGGGGAGGAATTCGTGGCCAACGACACTGTTGTGACTCCGCTCTTCGTCAGGGAGGTCGACGGCGAAGCTCTAGGGCACGCCAAAAAAACGGAAGCGGAGACACTTGGGCGTGGCGAGCAGATTGTCGCCCGACTTCAGCGGGGTGAGCTGCCGCAAATGGTTGACTGGTTCGATCCGGGGCTTCTGGCCAAGGTCGGCGTGCGCGAGGTAATCTCGTCGACGCTCGGGTCGTACACCGACCAGCGGTTGATCCAGGCCTCGACCGACAACGCCTCTGAAGAACGCCTCACACATCGCTACAACTACAGCGGAACCGGCATCAACACGTCCGGAGACACCCCCACGCCCTCACAAGCGCTGGCCGCCGATGCGAACGGCGCCGTCTGGATCGACTACATCGCAGATCTCGGCGACGGTTTCGAGGCGACCTACGCCATGGCGTACTTGCTCGCTGCCGACGAACTGAACGTCGCGGGCGAAAGCGCGCGACTTCCGGCCGGCAAGCTCCTGATCATGGGTGGCGATCAAGTCTACCCGGACGCGACCAAGCAGGAATACAGCAATCGCCTGCGCGATCCCTACGACTGGGCATTCTCGACACCCACGCCAACGCGCAAGCTGTTCGCGATCCCCGGCAATCACGACTGGTACGATGGCTTGTCGGCCTTCAGCGCGCTGTTCTGCTCAGCGCGCGATCGTATCTCGAAGGGGCTCGGTGCGCAGATCGGCGGCTGGCGCTGCCACCAGCATCGGAGCTATTTCGCGATCCAACTGCCGCACAACTGGTGGATCTGGGGGCCTGACATTCAACTCGTCGACAATCTCGACGACAGCCAGCGCGACTACTTCGACATGATGGCCGATCAGACGAAGAAGGGCGACAACATCATCCTGTGTCTCGCCGAGCCTAGCTGGCTGCACCGGAATTACGACAACATGCACGAGATCAGCATGCTGGCGCGAAAGAACGGCGCCACGATTTGCGCGATCATCGCGGGCGACTGGCACCACTACAGCCGCTATTACAATGAAAAGCTTGGCGTCCAATTCATCACTGCCGGCGGCGGCGGGGCGTTCGCACATGCAACGCACGGCTTGAAGAACCGCATTGACCTGACTTGGGCAACGCCGACGACTGCCGCCGGTAGGGTTGCGAGCCAGTCGGATACCGACGCGTTCAACCGCTTGGAGCACGCCACGATGGGGCCGAGTGGACGGGACTTCACGCAGACGCGGGTTGATATGCCAGCGACACCCGCGGCAACCTCTGCATCGGTTGCTCCGGAGCCGAAGCCGATCACTGATACGCCCGCCGGTCCCGGCGGCATGGGCAGGCGGGCTAAGGCCGTCCGCAAGGAGGACATCATTCGAGAGAGCAGGGCGCACCCGTTGCGCGCCGAGGCGATCTATCCCCCCAAATCGACCAGCCGACTTTTGTGCTTGAAGAATCTCGCCCTGCCCTTCCGCAACCGTCCGTTTACGTATCTCGTCGGTCTGATCTACTTCATGTTCGCCTGGGTCTTTACCGTTGCGGACCCGCGTCAATCGCCGATCACCAGGAACATGGTGGAGAGCGTCAACCTCGAGCTTTCCGGCAAGGTCTCGGAGATGCAGAGGATCGACACGAGAATTCTGCAACTTGAAGCCGCCATGAAAAGCCCGGTTCCGCCCACCGACCCGACTGGCGTGTTGCAACAGGCACAAAGCGACCGGGAGGCCCGAGAACTCCGGCAACTGCAAAGCGCAAAGGCAGAAAAGCAGTCTGAGATCAACGCGACGGTGAAGCGGCGGGCGGCCGTGCAAGGCGAAGCTGCAACCAAATTCGAGACTGACCTCGCGACCCGCGCAGCAGCCGCTTTCAATGATGAAAAACTCGGCTTCGGCGGAAAACTTATGGCATTTGTAGGAGCGATGCTGACCGGATCGCTCGGCTTCATTTTCGACCCGAAAGCCATCTTCGATGCCGCCGAACTCAGCCCCATGTTCGCGTTCATGTTGATCGGGCTGTGGGCCGGGCTCATTTCTTACGTCGAAAGCGAGTCGAAACTTGTAAAGCTCATCATTGGCTCATGGCATGCTGCGGCACACATCGGAGCCCTGCTGTTCGTTAGCTGGCTGGCCAGCGCGACGACGTTCTTGCCATCGCTGCTCGGTGCGTTGCTTCCGATCCCCCCCGACCTCCTACGCATCGCGTGGAACGTGTTGGTTGCGCTGTTTTTCGGCGGACTGCTCGGCGGGTTCGTTATGGGCCTCTATTGGACGCTGACTTCCACCCTGCTCAACATGCACACGGGCGATGCCTTCGGCGCGCTCGGCATCAAAGACTACAAGAACTTCCTCCGGATCAAGCTCGAACCGGGGCGCGCCACCATCTACCCGATCGCGCTCGACCGAGTGCCAGGCCCCAAAGGTTGGCGTTGGAAACTGCACAAAGACGAGCAACGCCCGTCGCATAACCCGCAGATCATGCCGGTCAGTCCGCTGAAGCCTCGACTGATCGAGAAAGCGCCGATCATCATCGAAGCAAACAAGGTGATGGCGTGACGAGGCGACACGCGCCGCCTTCTGTCCGCTGAGTTCGGCACCAAACTATATGGTTGCGACCGTCAGAGTCGGGCAGCGGCTTACCAGATAGCCGACCTTTCCAAGGCGATTGCGCAGAGCGCGTGATGCGCGCTTCTGGCCCAAACGGCACGGTATCGCCTTGCGTTGAGACCGGTCGGTTTTGGGGGCGTTGCGTCCGGTGGCTTTGGGCGGGCGTGCGCCACCCGCGTTCTCTCCCCGATGGTAGCGACACACCTGCCATTGCCCACGCCGCCGCTGCATGGCATCCATCCGCAGCACCCCCACCTTGAGACGTATGCTATGATATCTCACGACAGCGACGCAGCCCTCGCCCGCTTGATGCGCTTTTTAGCCGTCCCCGGTATCACGGGTGAAGAAGAGCTGATCGGTCTCGACGTGGCCAAGGCGCTGACAGAAGCGGGCGTGCCGGCCAAGGCCATCGGCTTCGACGATGCCCACACGCGCATTCCGCTGCCGACGCAGACGGGCAATCTGATTGTGCATCTCCCGGGCCGCGGGGCGCTCGGCAATGCCGAACCTCTGCTGTTCATGTGCCACCTCGATACTGTGCCGTTGTGTGCTGGCGCCAAGCCGCTGGTGAAGGGCAAGAAGATCGTCAACGAGGCCAACACGGCGCTTGGCGGCGACAACCGCGCCAGCGTTGCGGTGCTGGTCACGCTGGCCGCTGAGTTGACCAAGCAGAAGCTCGATCACGCACCGCTGGTTATGGTGTTCTGCGTGCGCGAGGAGAGTGGCTTGTGGGGCGCGCGCCACATCGACAAGGCCGACATCGGACCTGTCTCGATGGGCTTTAACTTTGATGGCAGCGCGCCGTCGGACGTGGTGGTCGGCGCCGTTGGCGGGGACAAATGGTCAGTTGAGATTTTCGGTCGTGCGTCCCATGCCGGCGTCGCTCCCGAGCGTGGGATTTCCTCGACCATGATCCTAGCGCTCGCCCTCGCTCAGGCACGCAAGGGCGGCTGGTTTGGCAAGGTCGTTAAAGGCAAGCGCGTCGGCACGAGCAACGTCGGACCGGTCAGCGGTGGGCCGATCACGGGCGGCATGAGCCGGCCAGCTGGAGACGCAACCAACGTCGTGACGGACTACGTGTATGTTGAGGGCGAAAGCCGCAGCCAGGATCTGGCCTTCATCAAAGAAATCACGGCGGCCTACAAAGACGCTTTCACCGAGGCTGCCAAGACGGTCGCCAACAGCGACGGCAAGACGGGCAAGGTCAAGTTTACCTCCGCGCTCGGGTACTATCCTTTCGAGATGAAGGAGAAGGAAGCCGTCGTGCAGCGTGCCATTGCAGCGGTCAGCGAGATCGGGCTCAAACCCAACGTCAAGCTGGCGAGTGGCGGCCTTGATGCCAACTGGCTGGTGCGCCACGGCGTGCCGACCGTGACGTTTGGGGCTGGTCAAAACGATGTCCACACGGTTGATGAGTGGATCGACATCGCGCGCTTTCAGGATGCCTGCCGCTTGGCCATCCAACTGGCGACCACGCGGTAAGGTCTCCGTCTATCAGGGCGCCTTCGCCGTGTTGACGATCAGCATTTCGGCGACCAGGCCGAGAAAGAACAACCAACCCACGGTACGGTTGGATTTGATCCGCTCGAGGCAGTTGGCCGCGTTTGAGATTTCGAGCGTCGCCACCTGCCAGATGAAATGGATCGCCACCAAGGCGAGCGCGAACAGGACAAGCCAGCTCGCGCCAACCAACCAGGCGGCGAGCATCCACAGCACAACGGCGCCGACATAGAACGCGCCGACGGCTTCGCGCGTGCGGGCCCCGAACAGTTGCGCCGTCGATTTCAGGCCAATGACGGCGTCGTCCTCTTTGTCCTGGTGCGCATAGATCGTGTCGTAGCCGATCGTCCAGGCAATCGAACCGGCGTAGAGCAGCACGGGGGCCATCGAGAGTGACCCCATGACGGCCGCCCAACCGACCAGTGCGCCCCACATGAACGTCAACCCCAGCATCAACTGCGCCCAATGGGTATAGCGTTTGGCAAACGGGTAGGCCGCGACGAAGCCGAGCGACGCAATCCCGAGCAGGACCGTGAACCGGTTGAACTGCAGCAACACGACGAACCCGACGAGCGCGAGGCCGACGGCGAACAGGAAGGCTTGCAAGACCGTGACGCGACCTGACGGGATCGGTCGGCTCGCCGTCCGCGCGACGCGCTTGTCATACTCGCGGTCGATGATGTCATTGTGCGTACAGCCGACACCCCGCATGACGAACGCACCGACGGCGAACAGGGCGAGATACCAAGGATTGGGGTAGCTGTGCCCGAGTTGCACCTCCGCCAGCGCCTGCGACCACCAGCAGGGAAACAGCAAGAGCCAAGCCCCGAACGGCCGGTCGAAGCGGGCCAGATGACCGTAGGGGCGCGCCCAATCGGGTGCCACCTGGTCAAACCAATTGGCCGCGGCAGCATCGGCAACGCGGTCGGGGGAGCGGGGTGCGTGGGGTGCTTGTGCGTTTGGTGCGGGCGTTTCAGACATACGCGCTCTCTCTGTCGAGGATGCGAGCTGCATAGCACAGACGTTAGCCTGACGCGGCTAGGGTGACGCGGCTAGAGCCGCGGGCCACTAGAAGGATGGTCCGAGGCAGCGCGCCACTTCTGCGCGCAAAACCGGGAGCAATTCGGCTTCGAACCAAGGATTTTTCCTGAGCCAGCCTGAGTTGCGCCAGGAGGGATGTGGCAGAGGCAGATATCGGCGCGGCCCCGGCCGGTAGAGAATACGGCGCCAATCGGCCACCGTTTGCGTTAGCGTTGCGGGCCGCGCTTGGCCGAGATGCCAAGCCTGCGCATATTGGCCAATCACCAGCACCAGTTCGAGCTGCGGCAACGCGCCGAACAGGTCCGCGTGCCACTTCGGCGCACATTCGCGTCGCGGCGGTAGGTCGCCGCCTTTGGCATCGAGACCCGGAAAGCAAAAGCCCATGGGTATGATGGCAACGCGCGAGGCATCATAGAATACGTCAGGCACCAAGCCCGTCCATGCTCGTAACCGATCACCTGAGGGGTCTGTAAATGGGCGGCCTGAGGCGTGAACACGTGTGCCTGGAGCTTGGCCGCAGAGTGCGATGCGGGCCGTTGTCGAGACCTGCAGGACGGGTCTCGGTTCATGCGGTAGCGGCTTCGCGAGGCCCGGATTTTTGGCCGGACTCTTGCCCGGACTCTGGCCCGCATCACGGCAGTGACGGCAGGCCCGGATGTCTCTCTCAAGCTGAGCCAGATCTCGCGTCTCGCCAGGTGCGCTTGTCGTTATCATGGGCGAACATGAGGTTCAGCCAAGCGTCGTGTCCAGCGGCGTGTCGTCACCCCGGCTGCGCTGTTGGAATCTGCCAATTTGGCCGCGGTGGCGCCACGCGGCGTGACAGCGGACCAACGTCATCTATGGAGACGACGGCGCGGCTTGGTTCGGCTGGCGGCGGCGTCACTTCAGGTGGCGCTGACACGGGCGCTGCGGGACGCGACGTCACCATGGCCATGCGGCTCTTTGAGATGACGGCGATCGGCAACAGCTCGGGAGCGTCGGTCGGGGTCAGAGGTTTTCGCGCCGCTATGACGCGCGGCATTGGTTTGGGCTGATGTTTAGGTGCGTCCAGGGCGGAAGCAGTCACCGGCTTATCATTGATTTCGGTCAGTCCAACCGAAACCGGTCGAGACATCAGCGGCGCGTCCGGCATCACAGAGAGTGTCCGGCGGGTCGGCATGGGTCGCCAGACCCGTGCGGGGTGAGGATCAGGGACGGCTGCCGCAGGAGACTGGCTTGGCGGCGTCGGTGGCGCTGCGTCTGCGGTCGGCGCATCAGCCGAGGCTCCATCCTCAGGGGTCATTTGCGATGCACCAGGACGGATGCGCTTTCGCAGTGCCAATGCGGGCCGCTCGATCAGCTCCCACGACACGAACGCAAGTGGCAGAACGATCCCGGATGTGAGTCCGATCAGGGGTACAACATGCATGGCGGGTGCAACACTCAAGACAGCTTGCGCCACCGGGTAGTGATAGAGATACGTCGCATACGAATAGTCGTTGGCGTTAGTGTATGCCCGCAGTGGTCCGAACCGAAACGTCGAGAGCCAGATTGCAGCATAGCCGAGGCTTAGCGCCATGACTGGCACGGCGACGCGTGTGCCAATCGCCATCCAGAGCAGGGCACCGAGCGGCAGCAAAACGGCGGCATGTACAGGGATCCACCGTCGGGCTGCATAGGCGAGCACACCGGTGCCAAAGAAGATGCTGAAATAGTGCAAGACCTGCAGCATCGACCGATTGCCATCGGCGGCCGAAATACCCGACGGCACCACAAGCGCCAGCAAGAGCCAAATACCAGCCAGCGCGGCAACGGTCGAACGCCACGCCTTCAGGCGCAGCAATACCAGGCCGACCAGCGCCAGAATGACGTAGCACAACACCTCATACTTCAGCGTCCACACAGATGTATTGACCGCGCCCGACACCGGGTTGTTTGCAAACACCATCGGCAGTTCAGCCGAGCCGGTCGACAACGATAGCGTCTTGACGATGTAGGACGCGGTAAGCTTGTCGGCGAGGTACGTCGGCGCAGTCAGCGCGGTGACCATCGGTCCAAGGATCAACGCCGTCAGCAAAACGCACACGCCGAGGGCCGGAAAAATGCGCAGTGCCCGCGCCAAGCCATAGTCCTGCACACTGCGGCTTTGAAACAGGCTCTGGGCGACGAGAATACCCGAAAGTATAAAGAACACCTGTACCCCGTGCTGGCCGAGCGAATATCCGGTCCAGCGCGTCAGCGGTTCCAACTCCACTTTGCCCGTGGTCAGAAAAACCGCGTGCGAGACGAGAACCAGCAACGCCATTGCCAAGCGAAGCACGCCGAAACTGTTCCGGTCCGGCGTCAGCATGTCCGCCAGCCAGGTGACCTGCCGGGCTTGTCGTGCCTGTGCGGCCGCGGTCGTGACGCCAGTGGCCGCCAGACGTGTCGCGCCGTCGCGAATGCGACTTGCGCTGATGTCGCGAATACGACGCGCGTTGATATCGAGCGTTGATCGCCCGCTCATACGGGGCAGACTGCGCATGTTTATTGTCCACTCACGGCTCGCAGTTCCAGTTTGAGACACTGGAAGCACGGGCCGTGCCAGACGGGCGCGAGGGACAGACGGAGTTTGAAAACGGCTACTGCCCGGAACGACCGGCCAGGCTCATAGGCCAAATTTACCGGCCGCAGCCGCAATCGCCAGGCTCCAGACGCTGGTCCATGCTGCGTGCTGGTTCAGGGCAGGTGCTGTCGCCAACGATCTTGGCTGGAACACCCGCGACCGTCTTGTTTGGCGGTACGGCCTGCAACACAACGGAGCCTGCCGCAACCTTGCAGCAATCGCCAACTGAAATGTTGCCAAGCACTTTCGCGCCCGCCGCGAGCAGGACGTTTTTGCCAATTTTTGGATGCCGGTCGCCTGAATCCTTGCCGTTGCCGCCAAGCGTCACACCGTGCAGCAGCGAACAGTTGTCTCCGACAACGGCCGTCTCACCGATCACAATGCCGGTTGCATGGTCAAACATAATGCCGCGGCCGATGCGGGCTGCCGGGTGGATATCGACGGCGAAGATGCGGCTCGATTGGCTTTGCAGATAAAACGCAAAATCCCTGCGGCCATCGGACCATAGCGCATGAGCAAAACGATGCGTCACAAGGGCATGGAAGCCCTTGAAATATAACAGCGGCTCCAGATAGCGGTCGACGGCGGGATCGCGATCAAAGACAGCCTGCAGGTCGGCACGGAAGATATCGCCAATCTCAGGTTTTGCCGCCAGCACATGTTCGAACGTTTTTGCGATCAATCCAGCGTCTACGTCTGAATGGTTGAGGCGCTGAGCGAGGCGGTGCCCAACGGCTTCCTCCAGTCTTTGGTGGGCCAATACATTTGCATGCACAAAACCGCCAAGCGCCGGTTCTGCGCGGACGACGGCTTCTGCCTCGTCGCGAATGGCGTCCCAGATTGGATCAACGGCTGAGATGTGGGAACGGGCGGTGTTTCGGTTGGCCGGCATGGGACGCTCCTTCCGGGGGCTGAGCGCTTTCTCGTTGTCGACGTATAGCATGGTTGAGGCCGGTCCCCAAGGCGGACACCTGAGCTGGCGCATTCAACTAGGAGCGAGGCATCGCTTGTACTGCACTTGGCAACCATCCTTGCACGCCCGGATGCGAGTTGATTGACGTCGGCTTTGTCCAGCCGTACCTTCGCTGCAAACGCACAAGCAATAGTCCCGCTGCATGACGCAGGAGTTTGATGTTGGCTCCGGACATGCGAGTTCTGTCCTTGGAACCTGCCTGCTGGCTTGCTGGCCGTGCACAGGCCAACTGATCATGGTGATGTCCAGAAGGACTCCGACGAGGATTAATCCTCCAAACTTGAACCGCGCCATATCGCTACCTCAAAAAATGCTCAGACCAACCAACGGTGGAAGAGTAAATCCTAAATTGTACACTTCTGACAAGAGCTGGCCGCCGCCAGGCGGACACATCAAGCCGCCACACATCAAATAGCAGGGGCTTCGCGACCGGCCCCCCGCAGAGTCGGGCCGACGAGGTGTTCGAAGGCTGCTCGCAGTGCAACGTCTGCATCCGCCATGGTGACGGGTAGGCCAAGGTCAACCAGGCTCGTCACGCCGTGCTCGCGGATGCCGCAGGGTACGATGCCGGAGAAATGCTCGAGGTCCGGTTCAACATTGAGGCTCAAGCCATGGAGCGAGATGCCGCGGCGCACGCGGATGCCAATGGCGGCAATCTTGTCTTCACGCCCACGGTCGAGGTTCGGGCGCGCGACCCAGACGCCAACACGACCGGCCCGTGTTTCGCCGACGACGTTGAACGCGTCCAATGTTGCAATGATCCACGTTTCCAGTTTTCTGACAAACTGACGGACATCTCCGCCGCGTCGCCGCACATCGAGCATGACATAGGCAATGCGTTGGCCGGGGCCGTGATAGGTATACTGACCGCCGCGGCCCGCCTCGAAGACGGGAAAGCGCAGCGGTGTCAAAAGATCTGCGGGCTTTGCACTCGTGCCACTGGTATAGAGCGACGGATGCTCCAGCAGCCAGACAAGTTCCGGGGCCGTCCCAGCGGAGATGTCCGCGACGCGCGCTTCCATCAGAGCCAGCGCTTCGGGGTACGCCACGGGCTCA
>JANNXS010000453.1:0-22490 GCA_031409695.1 Hyphomicrobiaceae bacterium | reverse complement strand
TATTGATGAGGTTGAGGAGTTCCAACTTGATCACCACCATTTCGAGCCGCGCGTTCAATCAAGACGCTGGCGGCGCTAAGAAGGCGGCAGACAAAGGGCCTGTGATTATCACGGATCGCGGTAAGCCGGCGCACGTCCTGCTGAGCTTTGAGGATTATCGCAAGCTGCTGGGAAAAGGACCCAGTCTGCTCGAGGCCTTGGCGCAAAAGGAGGAGGGCGACTTCGATTTTGATCCTCCGCGCATGAGCGGCGACATTTCGCGTCCCGCGGACTTCGACTGATGTTTCTATTGGACACGAATGTCGTATCTGAGCTTCGCCGACCTGAGCGAATGGATGCCAACGTGCGCGCTTGGGCGTCCACCATTTCGGCGGAACTTCACGCAATTTCGGCCGTGACGGTTTTGGAACTGGAACGGGGGACGCTGCTCATGGAGCGTCGCGATGCCAAGCAAGGAGCGATTCTGCGGCGTTGGCTGGAGCAGGAAATCATAAACCCGTTGGCGGGGCGTATTCTCGAGATCGGCACTGACATCGCGTGCGCGTGCGCGAAGCTTCACGTGCCTGATCCTCGCCCGGAACGCGATGCGCTGATTGCAGCCACCGCGCTGGTGCATGGGTTGACCGTTGTCACACGCAACACTGCCGATTTCGAACCCATGGGCGTTGCTTTGCTCAACCCGTGGCTTGTGCCGAGTACATGAAATCGAGTGACGGTATGCTGGACGGTATCGACTTTCGATACCCTCACAGAGCGATCAGGATCGAAAGACTACGAAAGGTCCGTCGACCATCGAGTGAGTGATCAACTGCTGCCAATGTAAATTCCGGTGAGCAGGACCAGCGCGCCGCCGAGCACGACCTGGACGAAGGCCGACGTGAACGGCGTTTCCATATAGCGCCAGCGGATCCAGGCGATGGCGACGAGTTCGACGGCAACAACAATGATGGCGACGATGGTCGCGGTCCAGAAATCCGTGATCAGGTACGGCAATGTGTGACCGAGGCCACCGAGCATCGTCATGAAGCCGCACACAACGCCCCGCAACCAGGGATCACCGCGGCCCGTGATCGCGCCGTCGTCTGACATGGCCTCGGTGAGGCCCATGCTGATGCCCGCGCCGATGGAAGCAGCTAGCCCGACCAGGAAAGCATCCCAGGACCTCTGGGTGGCGAAGGCCGCAGCAAAAATCGGCGCTAAAGTTGAAATCGACCCGTCGATCAGACCGGCAAGACCCGGTTGAACCACTTGTAAGACAAAAAGACGGTTTTTGGTTGCCTCCTCTTCGACCTTTACATCAGCGGTGACAGCGGTTTCGCCGAGTTTGGCGGCCAGGCTCTCGTGCTTCTTCTCGATCTCGGAGAGGTCGGCGAGCAACTTGCGCACGTCGCTGTCGGTCGCACGTTCAGCGGCCTTGGCATAAAACGCGGATGCCTCGTATTCCATTAGTTCCGCTTGGCGGCGGGCGGCGTCGATGCGCAGGCCATCGGCGAGCCAGATCGGGTTGCGTTTGAGGAAGCCCTTCACGTCGGCCCGGGTGATGTAGGGCAATTGTTTGCCATACTTCTTTTCGAACAGGTCGTGCAGCCGGTGTCGGTGCTGCTGCTCCTCGACCGCCATGTCTTCAAACACCGACGCCGATGCCGGATACAGCGGCCGCAGCTTAGCGGCAAAATTGAGGTAGATGCGCGCATCCTCCTCCTCGTTCGCAATGGCGAGGGCCAGGACTTCCGGCGCAGTGAGGTCGGCGAAACGTTTCATGCGGACGTCACCACAGCGGGGTTTGAATTGTCTATTAGAACCATTCTAACCGAGCTGATACGTGATCACGGCACGCGGGCGCAACGCGGCAGACCACCGCGCTGGACTGACGCGCCACACCAGCGCGCCACACCAGCGCGTCACACCAAGGGGGGCCAGATGAGCGGAGCGCCCGCCGGGGCCTGTTTCAAAAAAACGACGCGTTCATTCTCGACGCGTGCGGCGCCTGAGGCGACCAACGCCAACGCATGGGGATAAAGTTTGTGCTCGGCGGCGAGGACGCGGGCACCGAGGCTCGCGGGCGTATCGTCAGAGCGCACGGGGACGGCGGCCTGCGCGACAATGGGGCCCGCGTCCATCTCAAGGCGGATGAAGTGCACAGTACAGCCGGTGATCTGCACGCCTTCATCGAGGGCGCGCTCGTGGGTGCTGAGCCCTGGAAAGGAGGGCAGCAAAGACGGGTGAATGTTCAAATGCCGATCGCGCCAGCGGTCGACGAAGCCGCCGGTCAACATGCGCATAAAACCGGCGTTGGCGATCAGATCGATGCCGGTGTCGAGCAAGGTTTGGTGCAGCCGGGCTTCAAAGGCGACGCGGTTGCCGAACTGCTTGTGGTCGATCGTCAGAGTTTTGATACCAGCCGCATCGGCCAACGAAAGGCCACCGGCCTCAACTCGATTTGACACGACGAGCGCGATTTCAGCCGGATACGTCTCATCCCGCGCGGCCTCGATGAGCGCTGCCATGTTTGAGCCGCGACCGGAGATCAGAACGGCAACACGTTTGCGAGTCATGGTGGTCCTGTTTTCAGCGGGACGCCAAAAATCCGCGACATCTCGGCAAAGGCTGGGTCGAAAAGCCTTAAAGTCCTAACGACGTACTCACAAGTGCGCTCATAAGTGGGCTCACAAGTAGGCTCACAAGTGGGGACTTCATTTCCACCAGATGCCGGCGGCCGCGAGGCCAAGGCCTGCCAAGACCATGACGAAGCTGAGCGCACCGACGAGCCGTCCGATGTAATGACGGACGCCGATGCTGGCAACTTTGACGGCCTTCCCCGTGTGCGTTGATTGTCCGGCGACGGACTGGAACCTGGATTTCACATCGTCTGGAACATCAGGCACTTTGCCGTGCCTGACGCCCTGCCATGCCGCCCCGATGGCGGCGCCCTTGACGTCAATGACTTGGCGGGAGGACCAGCGCCACAGCCAAAATCCGATCAGTAAAACCAGGATCCCGGCACCTAATAGGTTCGGATTGGCGATGGCTGGCATAGGCTCCTCAGGCGACACGCATTTGCTTGTTACTGCGATAAAAACGTTGGTGGTTCAAGGCGGCAGGTTGCTGGTTATCAGCTATGCATTAAACATAATGGGCGGGGTCACATTGGGGCGCGTTGAGCATAGGCGTTCGCCTTTTCAAGACACGGTGATGAAGATGCGTATGCGATCTCGGTTATGCTGCATTGCAAAATTGAGCTTGCATTTGGTGCGGTGCACATCTAATTATGAGAAGTCGTCGGTTGCGCTCCGCGTGCTCGGCGATATGCCCTTCTTGGGCGTTTCCTCCCTAGACTTGGGCCGCTCACGATCGTGAGCGGCTCTTTTTTTGCCCGAAACCAGATCGTTTTTCTGCGCGGCGCAATTCGAACGTGCGCCCTACCAAAGCTGAAATCCCGGGCCGCACGCGTTAGGTTGCAGCGCACATGGCTGATAAGTAGCACTGATGCGCATAAGACACGCCGACAGTGTGGTCTGCATGAGGCTATGGACGGGCCTGAACGAACAGGGCTACGCGGGCTCAGAATGCTTTGGGGCTCGACATGTTCTGCAAACCCAACCTGCGCTTGAAACACGTGATCTGCTGCTCGATGGCGGTGGCCGTGCCACTGCTGCCTTTGTCTGGGCGGGCTGGCACCTTCGATGTGAAGTCGCCAGAAGTAACGAAGGGCGAGACCGAAGTAGCGGTCAACTCCAGCTTTTTCCGCGGCTACCCTGAAAATGCCGAACTGCTGCGTCACAGCTGGGACGTTGGCATCAGCCGCGGTCTGACCAATTGGGTGGCGGCAGGCCTGAAAGCCAATTTTGACCAGCCCATTGGCGAGAGTTTCCGGACCTCGACCGTTGGGACGGAAGCACTGTTCATGCTGCGCAAGTTGGAGGGCGGGGTTGGTTTAGCCTGGTACACGGGTGTGGATGTAGCGGTTGCGTCCGATGAAACCAACACGCTGACGTTTGGACCCATCGTCCAATTCGGCACCGACAAAACCGCGCTGACGTTGAACCCATTCCTTGCCCAAACCTTCGGCCGAAATAAAGAAGAGGGCATCGCTCTGGCTTACGGCTGGCAGTTCAAGCACGAACTACGCGAGGGATTTGCGGTCGGAATCGAGGGCTATGGTCAAATCGCTAATCTCGGCAATAGCTTGGGTGCCGAGTTACAAGAACACCGTGTCGGACCTGTGGTTTATTTTGAACGCGATATCACCCGGAAACCGGCGGCGCCGTTGGCTGGCAGCGGCGGGGGCGGCGCGGACGGGCCTAAATTTAAATTTGAAACCGGCGTTCTCTTTGGCCTAACGGCCGGCACGCAGGATACAGCGGTGAAGGTCAAAGGCGGCATCACATTTTAACGCCAGCCAGCGCACGCTTCAATGGGTATCGCAAGGGTCGGTCAACGCGGCTTTGCGGCGTCTGCTAGGTCCCGCTCAGCGCGACGGGCGGCCGGCGTCAGAATGGCCTGGAACGCGTCAAAGCTTTTCGGCATGCCGGTGATGCGCGCCACTTCCCGACCATAGACATCGAACACAACGGCTGCAGGCGTGTAGCCGATTTCGCCGGTGAGCTTGAAGCGCTTGGGCGGCTGCCCGTCGGTAACGTCGTAATAACTGAGCGGTACTTTGGCGCTCAGGCTGCTCGCCGAATGTGGTTTTCCGATCAGCTTCCGGAAGTCGTCACATTTCTCGCATTCGGCGCTTTCAAACACCACGACGCTTGCCGTCCGGGCGACCGGCGGCGTTTCAGGCCGCTTCGCTTTGGTCAGGTAAACCAATCCCGCCAAGGCAAGCGCCGAGGCGAACAAACCAGTCGCCATCAAAATATGGGGCAGGCGGTCGAGGTATTTCTCTTCGACGATATCGGTCACGCGACTCATGGACATCACTCGGCGAGAGGCAAGCTTCTAGCCTGCCCCAAGTGTATGAACACTTCGTTGTCAACATTGAAACGGTACCAGCGCACGCTACCGCGCCACATCGCCGACACGCCGGATGCCAATTTAACCGAAATCGGGTTACGTCATGCGGGTTCTTGAGATGTCGGTTGCCAGTTGCGCAGCCAACAGCGACAAGCACGTCATTGTACGCAGCGGACATTCTCCATGGGGGCGACTGAAATTTTGC
The DNA here is from genome assembly GCA_031409695.1 of Hyphomicrobiaceae bacterium. Lineage (GTDB taxonomy): Bacteria > Pseudomonadota > Alphaproteobacteria > Rhizobiales > Hyphomicrobiaceae > JABFRJ01. The sequence continues at coordinate 17,329 of JANNXS010000453.1, read as the reverse complement.
TGGGCGAGGCTGACGCTTTCAACGGGCATCGGTTGGTGGCGCACGGCCACACACGCCAGTTGCTGGCGAGCCCGCTCGGCTCGCTGGTCGCGCGTCCATGGCTGGATGGCTTGACGTTGCGCGCGTTGAAGCACGTGTTCTTTCCGCTTTCGAGATTGTGGGCTGCGGCGTCGATTGCTGAGGGGTCACCTGATACCTTCTGGGCGCAATCGGGGCAGCCTCGTCGACACGAGCATCGCGAGCGCGTGCTACAAATTCTGGCATCTTTCGATGAGGTCAGTGTCACCGCGATGGCGACGGATGCCGCCTGGACGCGCGTGTTTTTTGGTGCCGCTGAGACCAGCATCGCGTCGCGCGTTGCCGTGGAAACTGCACGGCACAACCGCCGTGATGCGCTGAACAAGCAGCGCCGGTTGTTCTTGCCATTGGTCTCGCGGCAGACACCGCGCGTGAAGCTCGACATCGTTACGCCTGCGGTGGTGGCTGCAACTTATGATATGCGGCTCGAGACGGATCTGCTGTTTGCGCCGCCCGAGGTGATGCCCGAGATACAGGTTTCACATCCGGTTCCGGGGATCGCGAGCATCGACAGCTGGCTGAAATTTCCAAGCCCTTCGGCCCGCATGGGCGACACCTGTTGGGCGCGCGTGCATACACCCGAAGGCATCGCAAACCCGCCAACTGTGATCTTTGGCCACGGCGTGTGCGTCGACTTCGACCATTGGCATGGCCTGCTTGACGAAGCCCAGGCACTCGTTGCGCAAGGAATTCGCGTCATTCGTCCCGAAGCGCCCTGGCACGGTCGGCGCACGCCGCTCGGCTATTTTGGCGGTGAGCGGGCCATCGGCACGTTCCCGACCGGGATGATCGATCTGTTCATTGCGGCCATTCAAGAGTGGGGTGTCATTGCGGATTGGGCGCGGCGCACATCGTCAGGGCCGCTTGGCATCGGCGGCACAAGTCTTGGTGCGCTGACGGCGCAGCTTTGTGCCTCCGTCGCCCATAGCTGGCCCGATCGATTGAAGCCTGAAGCGCTGTATCTGATGACCCACAGTGGCGCCATGTCCGAGGCCCTGTCGACCGGCGCCGTTTCGACACTGTTTGCCGATCCAGCCATAGCCTTAGCCAAGGGATGGACGCCGGAGCTGGCGCGGCGGCAGATGTCGATGATTGACCCGGTCAGCCCACCTGTCATGGCACCGGCGCGGATCGTCAGTGTGCTTGGCTCTCGGGATGTTATTACGCCGTTCGAAGGCGGTGAGACACTTGTCTGGCGCTGGGCGGTGCCACCGGAAAACGTTTTCATCTCAAAGCGCGGACACTTCACCATCCCCATGAGCCTCATTCGGGATGGAACACCAACCCGGCGTTTTGCGCAGATTTTGAAGGGGTTGTGAGGTGGCACTATTGAAGCGCCAGGATGAGGGGCGGACACAACCTGTGAGCCGATCATAGGCCTGCGGCCTTTGCCCCATAATAGGCGGGACTGAGGACGACAGTCGCCCAAAGCAGGGACGCGAATGCCGTCACGCTAATGAAATACCAGAACGGCATCACCATGATGCCGGTTACTGTCGGGCCAAACCAGCGCAGTGGGCCAAGAAACTTTGACGCGATGAGGCCGGGCACGCCCCAGGTCCGCATAAAGGTAACGGCCCGCGGCAACACCGTTGGATGCCGGTTCAACGGCCACCACGTGGCAATGCTGTCCCGGTAGCGCCGACCGAGAAGATACGAAATGAGATCGCCTAAAACCGTGCCGATTGTCGCCGCAGCAACAATCGTCAGGAAAGCGCCATCTGCTGCTTTGTGGATTGCGCCAATGCCGAGACAGAGCGCGGTCGCGGGCACAAACGGCGACGTGAACACGATCCCCTCGCCGACCGTGATGACGAACAGCACCAAGGGCACAACTACGGGATAGGCGCGCAAAAATTCCATCAAGCCATCGATTGACATCCGGTGCAGCCCTGCGCGGTGGAATCCCCGAGGACCTTCTACACATCGAAGCGGAGCAATCCAACGGCTGCGCCAATCGGTTCTGCCGGGCTATCGCGCGGCCGACCTCGCAATGCTATCCGTCAGACCATGTCAAACAGCCCAGCCCGCCGTGACCAGAACTGGAGCTTTCGTGTTGTCGGGGCGTTCGTTGCCAAGGCGACATCGAAGGCGCGCGAAAAACATGGCCTGCATGCGGCCGAAATTGTGATCAACTGGCCAGCGATCGTTGGGCCGGATTTGGCGGCTTACACGGCGCCGCGCCGCATCCGCTGGCCGAAGGCACCGGATCGGCTGACGGATCGCCCGAGCTTTGCGCCGGGTTCCGGCTTGCAGAAGCGCACGGGCGGCATGCCAATGCAGAAAACCACCTTGGAAATCTGGGTGGCCGGTGGCCGGGCGCACGAAATCCCCTACTTGAAGGGGCCAATCATGGCGCGCATCAATGCCTATTTTGGCTATCGCGCCATTACCGACATTCTGCCTGTCGATGGACCGGTGATCCGGCCGCGACCATCGAAGGCACGGCCAGCGATATCGGTTGCCGAGATTGGTGAAAGTGCCAAAGCCCATGACATCGACACCAGCGACCCGCTTGGCGAAGCTTTGGCGCGTCTTGGGGCCAACATCAAACGCGGCAAAGGCTGATGCCGTTTGATATGTGCAGGACGTCGATGCGGAACGTGCTGCGTGTTTCAACACCGCTGAGCATGTACAAGCCCGCACTTGCATAAGCCCGCACTTGTGCAAGGCCGCACTTGCCTAAGGTCGGCCAAATCGCGCAGCATGGCAGCATGCAAAACAAAACTCCCCTTGGTGGCGTCTTGCCGCAAAGCCAGCGCGTGATGAACCTCGCGCACGTGATCACGCAGAACGCACGGCGGTTTGCGGACCAGCCTGGGTTGATCTGGCCGAACGCCAACGGACCAGCACGCACCTGGACCTGGACACAAATTGACGACCAGGTGTCGGCATTTGCGTCAGCGCTTGCCTCACGCGGCATTGGCCGCGGTGATCGCGTGCTCGTACATGCAAAAAACACCGCGCAAATGTTTTTCTCGATGTTTGCCTGTTTCAAGCTTGGCGCGATTTGGGTGCCAACCAATTTCCGCTTGATGCCGGATGAGGTCATTTATCTCGCGCAATTCTCGGGCGCAAAGGCGTTCCTGTGCCATGGCGATTTTCCAGAGCATGCGGCGGCTGTAAAAAAGGCAGCGCCGAATGTGCAGTTTGTCTGGCGACTGGATGAGCGGGCGACAGCCAACGCCTTCGGGGAGGCCGATGTCAGCGACCTGCTCTCGCGCCACTTCGGCCGGACGGTACCGACAGCGGCGGTTGCGCATCATGACCCGTGCTGGTTCTTTTTTACATCCGGCACAACAGGCCGTTCCAAGGCCGCGGTGTTGACGCATGGGCAAATGGGATTTGTGATTACCAACCATCTCGCCGATCTGCTGCCTGGTATAAATGAGAGGGATGCGTCGCTTGTCGTTGCGCCGCTGTCTCATGGCGCCGGTGTGCACCAGTTGAATATCGCGGCGCGCGGTGCGCCGACTGTTCTGATGCCGACGGAGCGGTTTGACATCCCGGAAGTCTGGCGGTTGATCGAACGCTATCATGTGACCAACATGTTCACGGTGCCAACGATCCTTAAAATGCTGGTCGAACATCCGGCTGCGGATGTGTGCGATCATTCGAGCCTGAAACGGGTCATCTACGCGGGCGCGCCGATGTATCGGGAGGATCAGAAGTTGGCGCTCAAAAAGCTTGGGGCCGTGATCGTGCAATACTTTGGCCTTGGCGAAGTCACCGGCAACATCACGGTGCAACAGCCCTCGATGCACGATGTAGAAGATCTTCCAACGACGCGGCTCGGCACGTGCGGTGTCGAGAGGACGGCTATGCAAGTGTCGATCCAGGACGACAACGGCAATGAGCTTGAGGCCAATAACACTGGCGAGATCTGTGTCATCGGACCGGCCGTTTTTGCGGGCTACTACGACAACCCCGAAGCCAACGCGCAGGCGTTTCGCAACGGATGGTTCCGCACTGGCGACCTCGGTCATCAGGACGACCAGGGCTTCGTCTTCATAACCGGTCGCGCCTCCGACATGTATATCTCCGGTGGCTCAAACATCTATCCGCGCGAGATCGAGGAAAAGATCCTCACGCATCCAGGCATCGCAGAAGTGGCTGTCGTCGGCGTGCCCGACAAGACGTGGGGTGAGGTTGGCGTTGCGGTGTGCGTCGCGCGCGCCGGCATAAAGATAAGTGAAGCCGAGCTGATGGATTTTCTCGTCTCCAAGGTGCCGCGCTACAAAATGCCAAGACGCTTTGTCTTCATCGAGGCGTTGCCGAAATCCGGCTACGGCAAGATCCCCAAGCGTCTCGTCAAGGACGAGCTGTTCGCGCGCGGCATTGCCGGGCCTGATGGCTTGATGGCTTGATACTGTTGATCTTTCACAACCCATATCGGCAAACACCGTCTGTCCAAAGACTGAACCTCACGCAGAGACATGAGCGCCATGACCAGCACTGAACATCGGGTTGCGCTCGTGACCGGAGCGGCGCGCGGCATTGGCTTGGCCGCGGCGAAACGGTTCCTGCTCGATGGCTGGCGCGTGGCGATGCTCGACATCGATGGAGCGAACCTTGCAAAGTCGTTGGCTGGACTGGGTGCCGCAGCGCGGACTGTTGCGATCACCTGCGATGTCTCAGACAACGTTCAGGTCGAGGCGGGGATCGCCACTGTGCGCGAGGCATTCGGGCGGCTCGACGCGCTCGTGAACAACGCAGGCATTGCCGTTTTCGGCAACGCGCTCGACACCAGTTTAGCCGACTGGAACCGGATCATGGCCGTGAACTTGACCGGTCCCTTTCAGATGACGCTGGCCGCATCGCCGCTGCTGTCGGTGCAGGGCGGCGCAATCGTCAACATCACCTCGATCTCGTCGTTGCGTGCCTCAACGCTGCGGGTCGCCTACGGCACGAGCAAGGCCGGCCTTGCGCATTTGACCAAGCAGTTCGCCGTCGAACTTGCCGGGCTTGGCATTCGTGTGAATGCCGTTGCGCCCGGACCCGTGGACACGGCCATGGCGCTGGCCGTGCACACGCCCGAGATACGTCGCGACTATCACGACACGGTGCCGCTCAACCGCTATGGCCTCGAAAGCGAAATCGCCGAGGCGATTTTCTTCTTATGCAGCGACAAGGCGAGTTATATCACAGGGCAATTGTTGTCGGTTGATGGCGGTTTTGAAGCCGCTGGCATCGGCCTGCCGACATTGCGTCGTGATCGCAACGGCTGAAGCGCCCTGTGTCGCATTTTCTCCACCAAACCGGTGCCCACTTTGGTGTTAAATGCGCTTGTGCCTTAGTTTGTCGCATATTCTCCACCAAACCGGTGTCCACTTTGGTGTTAAATGCTCCGGTGTTCGCGGATGATCAGAGCACCTGCAGACGCACGTTGGCGAGGCCAGCGCCGGTCATGCCTATATCCTGTGCTGCGCGGCGCGAGAGATCGATGACGCGGCCTTTCACGAACGGGCCGCGGTCGTTGATGACGACATCAACGGAGCGTCCGGACGACACACTCGTCACGCGCACACGCGTCCCGAAGGGCAGTGTTTTGTGAGCCGCCGTGAGCGCATTGGGATTGAAAGTTCCGCCGGACGCGACCTTCTGTGGTTGCCAATAGTACGAGGCGATGCCGCTGCCAGCATTGCTGCCGCCATACGATGAGGCAGAGCTTTTGCCCGTGTTCTTGCCGGACGTTGATCCGCCGAACGCACGGCTCAGCCAATCACCGCTGTCCCGGTCGGCGGCAGCCGGTGTTGCGAGCAGCATGACACTGGCAACGGCAAGCATTGTGGTCTTGATCATGGTCGGTCCTCGTTCGGGTCGAGACCCCGTTGATCAAAACGCGAGCGATAAGCCAATGGGATTGCTGACAGTTGGTTAAGCGCTAAACGGAAAACCCTTGCTGATTAGCTCTTGCTTTGCAGACGATCCGGCAGGTCCAGGCCAACGCCGCGGAGCTCGCCAAAGAGTTCATAAAGCCGCTGTACGGATGGCGGCGCCAACGGTGGCGCGAGGATCGACGCGATATTGGCCCGCAGGTGCGCGATGCTGCTTGTGCCAAACAAGACAACGTCGCAGCCGGGTTCGTGGCGAGCAAAGCGATAGGCTGCATCTGGCAGGCTGGACGCACCGCCCTCGCTCAGGAGAAAATCGAGCGGACGGTCCGCGTTGGCCAACGCGGCCGGCACGCGGCCCTCGTTGGCTAGCGCACGCAGGGTACTGGCAAGAGCGTCGGGCCTGGAGAAGATGTTGCGGACAACGAACATTGCGAGTGTACCAACGCCTTGCCTCTGTGTGTGGGGTAAGAGATCGCGCCGCGCGCCCTGGTTCATCATGTGAAATGCCAGCATATAGACGCGCCACACATCATCTTTCAGCGCGCGCTGCAGCATTTCCTGTTTGGGATCCTGCGGACCTGATTCGCTCAGGCCGAGATGGCGGATCTTGCCTTTTGCTTGCTCCCTCTCGAGTGCCGGTGCGTAGATACTTAGCGCTCTGTCATAAGCGGATGGCGGCACGCCATGCAGCATGAACACGTCGACGTAGTCCGTACGCAGCCGCTTCAGCGACGCGTCCAGATTGGCAACGATCTCATCCGCCGATAAAAAGTCATCGCCACGGCGGAGCCGACTTTTGGTGGATATAACGACATTTGCCCGTTGGTTTGGCTGAATGGCCGCGCCGAGAATGCCTTCCGTGCCATAGGCCTCAGCGGTGTCGAAGAACGTCACACCGAGATCCACTGCCTCGCGCACAAGCCGCACACCGTCGGCCTCGCTCAACCCAGCACCGAGACCAAGGCGGCTGTTGCCACCGCAGCCGAGGCCAGCGACGGAAACCGTGAGACCTGTAGTGCCGAGAGTGGTGAACTGCATGACGAAGCCTCGATTAGACAATCTTCTGCCCGGTCTTGGCCCAGTCGGCGACGAACTGGGCGAGACCTTTGTCCGTTAGCGGATGCTGCACGAGCGCCTTCAACACCGATGGCGGCACGGTTGACACGTCGGCGCCGATGAGGGCTGCCTCCCGCACATGGCCGACGGTGCGGATGGAGGCTGCCAAGATCTCGGTTTTTAGTTCCGGGTAGTTGTCGTAGATCTGCCGCATCTCACGGATCAACTGCATCCCGTCGTAGCCGATGTCGTCGATGCGGCCGATAAACGGCGATACGAACGTTGCGCCAGCTTTCGCCGCCATCAGGGCTTGGCCAGCCGAAAAACACAGTGTCACGTTGGTCTGGATGCCTTCGCTCGAAAGCGCCTTGCAGGCCTTGAGGCCGTCCCAGGTCAGCGGTAACTTCACACATACGTTGCTCGCAATCTTCGCCAGCACATGCGCCTCTCTTAACATCTGCGCATATTCGGTGCTTGCCACCTCAGCCGACACGGGGCCGGGCACCAGCGCGCAGATCTCGGCGATGATGGTCTTAAAGTCGCGGTTGGCCTTGGCAACGAGCGACGGGTTGGTCGTCACGCCATCGAGAAAGCCCGACGATGCAAGGTCTTTGATTTCGGCTACGTCAGCGGTGTCGACGAAGAATTTCATTGGGGTCTCGGACTTGGGCGATTATCGGGCACGGGTATTTTGGGGTTTATGGGCAAGCCTTACCGCCGCTCGGCGATGGGTGGGTCGTGTGTCTCGCCAGCGAGCACTTCTGCGACGTGACGGACGGTGATGCTGGAGCCCTCACGCTTCAATTTGCCAGCCATATTCATGAGGCAGCCGAGATCGCCGGCAAGCAGCAGGTCAGGGGTTGCCATGGCCACATGGTCGATCTTTTTCGACACCATCGCATTTGAGATGTCAGGGTATTTGATCGAGAACGTGCCGCCAAAGCCGCAGCAAACTTCGTTTTCCTCCATCTCGACGAGTTCGAGCCCTTTGACCGAGGCGAGCAATTGGCGTGGCTGCTCTTTGATGCCGAGTTCGCGCAGGCCCGAGCAACTGTCGTGGTAGGTGACGCGTCCCTGGAATGCGGCGTCGACAGTTGTCATACCGCGCACATCTGTAAGGAAGGTGATCAGCTCGTGGCTTTTTGCCGCCAGCGCCGTCGCCCGATCGGCCCACGCTGGATCGCGTGCCAGAAGCTTTGGATAGTGCGACTTAATCATGCCGCCACATGAACCTGATGGTATGACGACATAATCATAACCCTCAAAGGCCGCGATCATTTGGCGGGCGAGCGCTTTGCTGTTTTCCGTATCGCCGGAATTGTACGCGGGCTGGCCGCAGCAGGTTTGCAGGGGCACATGCACGTCGCAGCCGGCGGCTTCAATGAGCTTGGCTGAGGCAAAGCCGATTGAGGGCCGATAGAGGTCGACGAGACACGTCGCGAACAGGCCGACGCGCGGGCGGGGAATGGTCGTCATCGGTGGTCCGAGCGAAAGTTAACACTGAAGTATCGTACCTCCGCCTATCGCCCGTTGACGCACAAGCGTCAACGCGACGGACGGCGTCGACGCGGCCCGCCTTCAGTGCCTGAAATGGCGCATGCCTGTGAACACCATCGCGAGCCCCTTGGCGTCGGCGGCAGCAATCACCTCATCGTCACGCATGGAACCACCAGGTTGGATGACGGCCGTTGCGCCAGCGTCAGCCGCCGCCAGCAGCCCATCCGCGAAGGGGAAGAAGGCGTCCGAGGCGACGACCGAGCCCTTGGCGAGGCTCTCGCTTAAGCCTGCGGCCTTGGCGGCGTCGAGTGCCTTGGACGCTGCGATGCGGGAGCTGTCGATGCGGCTCATCTGGCCAGCACCGATGCCAACGGTCGCGCCACCCTTGGCATAGACGATGGCGTTCGATTTCACGTGCTTTGCAACGCGGAAGGCAAAGCGCAGGTCCTCGAGTTCCTCGGCGGTTGGCTGACGTTTGGTGACGACGCGCAGCGCGACGTCATCGATGACGCCTTGATCGCGTGATTGAACGAGCAAGCCACCGGCGACCGTGCGCGCCACCACGCCTTTTGCGCGCGGATCGGGTAGGCCGCCCGTGGTGAGCAGGCGCAGATTTTTCCTGGTGGCAAAGATGGCCTTCGCCTCGGGGGTTGCATCGGGCGCGATCACGACTTCGGTGAAGGTTTTGGTGATGGCCTCAGCGGCGTCCGCATCAATTGGCTGGTTCAAGGCAACAATGCCGCCGAACGCCGACACGGGATCACAGCGCAGGGCTGCAAGATAGGCGTCTTTGAGGGTCGCACCGGTCGCCACGCCGCAGGGGTTCGCGTGCTTGATAATGGCAACAGCAGGTGTCTTAGTCGGGTCGAACTCGGCCACCATTTCGAACGCTGCATCGGTGTCATTGAGGTTGTTGTAGGACAGCTCCTTGCCCTGGTGTTGGGTCGCGGTTGCGATGCCTGATCGCAAGTCGCCTGTGCCATAGAATGCGGCCCACTGATGCGGATTTTCGCCGTAGCGCAACTCCTGCTTCAACTGTCCACCGAACGTACGCCAGGTCGGCGTCGTGTCGCTCTGAACACGGGCAAACCAGGTCGCGATGGCCGTGTCATAGGCGGCTGTACGGGCGTAGGCCTTGGCGGCCATCTGCTGGCGGAAGGCGAGCGTTGTTGCGCCGCCGTTTTCCATCTCGTCGAGGACAGTCGCATAGTCCTCGGGATCAACGATGACGGTGACGGAGGCGTGGTTTTTGGCAGCGGCGCGGATCATGGCGGGGCCGCCGATGTCGATGTTCTCGACGGATGTGTCGTAGTCAGCGCCGCGCGCGATTGTCTCCTCGAAGGGGTACAGGTTCACCACCAACAGGTCGATCATCCCGATGCCATGGAAGTTGGCTGAACTTATGTGCTCCGGCGTGTCCCGGCGCGCGAGCAAACCACCGTGTACTTTCGGGTGCAGCGTTTTCAGCCGGCCATCCATCATTTCGGGAAAACCCGTGTGCTCGGACACATCCGTCACGGTGAGACCAGCAGCCTTCAAGGCCGCAGCCGTTCCACCCGTGGACACAAGTGCAACACCGTGACCGGCAAGCTTCCTGGCGAAAGCCACAAGGCCCGCTTTGTCCGACACAGAAATCAAAGCACGGCTGATTCGCGGGGAGGATACAGGCTCAACGGACATAAGGCAGGCTCCTCAAACGGCAAACGCGCGGCACATGTTGGCCGCGCGTATCAGAAACCAGCTCTGCGACAAACCCCATCAAATGACCTTATGTCTTAGGCCCATTCGCAGCCGGGCCTTATTCGCAGAACGATTTCTGGGCGCGCTTCGCGGCATCGACATGGAAATGGTTGCGGTGGGCGTTGTTTGCCTCGGGGCCGAGAACGGTACCGAACCTGTTGCAGGCGGAGGCGTGGATATCGCGCAGGAACCGCGTGTATCTGTCGGCGACGGTCGATGACGACACAGTGGTTTCAGCTCCTGGGGTGGCCGCCTTAGGAGCCACTTTACCCGTGTCTGTCCCGCGTAACTTCTCGAGCGGTTTTGGCCCACCTAGTCGGCTCGGCTGAGGGAAACCCGTGGACAGCCCGATTGATGGCGGCTGCGATGGCATCATGGTACCGCCTGTACCGATGATGACAGACGGCCCGCGCGGTCCGTCGGCAACGGCCGCCGGTGCTGACGGCGCCAACGCAGTTCCGGTCGGCGGTCCACCAACGGGGGCAGCGGGCTTGGTCGCCGCAAGCGCGCGGGCCTTGTCCTCAGCTGCCTTCACTGCGGCAACCTGGGCCTGGACATCACGCACAGTTGGTCCCCAGCTTGCGAGGACGTCGGCAGTTTCAGCTTTTGCCGTCATAAACGCGCGAATATCGACCGCATTCGCTTTGCCATGCTCGCTCAGCCGATGACCCGCTCGACCGTAGGCGGTGCGGCAAGAGTATGAACTCATGGTATCGATGCGCACGATAGGTGTACCGATGTGTTTTCTGGCGCTGGCCTGCACATCCTTCGTGACCCAACCATGCAGGGCGGCAGCCATGTCACACGTAACAGTGACCGGCGGAGAGAAAGTAACCTGGGGTGATGTTCCAACACTGATCAACTCAATCGGCGCTGCAGCGCCACACTCAGCGCCTTCAAGGATAGGCGGCGCACCGACGGCCACCAAATCAAGACCTTTCAGGAGAGCGACGCAGCTTTTTTGCGCATCGGCAATCTCAGCTTCAGACCAACGTTCCGGCGCTTTACCAGCGGCCTTCGGTAGGAGTTTTGGCCATTCAGAAATCGGAGACGGTATGGTCGCCGGCTGCGCGGCCTGCACCGGTAGATCTTGAGCCGCCGCAGGTGCTCGGGACACCGGGATCTGAAAAGATGGTGTCTGCACAGCTGGCGCCAGCGGCGGTTTCACTGCTTGTGCAACGGGTTGCTGGTTTTGCGCCTTCGACTGAGCGGGGGAAGACTTGGCGGATGGCTTTTCAGTCGTGGTCCACGGCTGAAACTGCTGTGCCGAGGCCGAACCGATTACAGAACACAGAGTTCCCACGACAAGCGCCGGTGTTCTAATGTCTTGCAGGAGGTTGTGCATGCGCTTCTCCGTCAGCCTTGCGGCCTTCCAAACAAAACGCAACATCAACACCTGCACGGTTCGTCTGTCCTTCGTCTGTCTTTCGCTACTCGGTACTGCCGAATCGCTCTGGCAACTGGGGCATACTCACACTGTCGTACACGTTGTATACAACCAAATGGTTTGTCTTGATGCGGCAACGGGCGTCATGGTGAAAATCGGTCACAACATGGGGGCAGGTTGCCGGGTGGCTGGACCTAACAGCACAGACGTGCCAGCGCGCTCAGACTGATGAAGGTGCATGTGCCACGAGAGTTGCCAAAAATGTGGCAATAAGACGACTGGGGGCCAGGGTGACCTTGAGTATGACCGAACGAAGACAGGATCAATCCCGGGATCAGGCCCCGTTGGCTGACCGCACGGGGGCTGATTTGGACGGTCGTTTGGCCGCCGATGCGGCGGGTTCGTTGGACACGCGGTCGTCGCTGCTCCGACGGCACGGTGCAGCTCTGGTGCTCGATCTCGGCGACGGCAGCATAGAGGCGTGCACGGCGCTGGCTGAGGACCTTGACGGACGTTTGCTCGCGCTGGCTCGTGATGCCGACGTGTATGCCGTTGTTGCGAGGGGGTGCTCGCCCATGGCATCTCACGCCGGACGCGGTGAGCGGCGGGCTATCATCGACCGACGTGTGTGGGAGCTCGAATGCTTTTCAAAGCCGCTTGTCACGCTGCTTTCGGGTTCGCCGTCGAGTTCAGCGCTCGCGCTGGCCTTGGCTGGTACGCATCGTGTTGCGGGTGACGCCTTCGCCTGTGAGATAACAGATGTCCGCCGCGGGGCCGTGCCGCCAGGCATTGTCGTGCATGCCCTCTCGCGGCTGCCAGATGGTATCGGCGCCTATCTGATGTTGACGGGCTGCATTGTTGGCGCAGCAGACGCCTTGGGCCTCGGGTTTATCACCCATTGCATCGCGGATGCACAGTTTGATGCCATCATTGCCGCGCTTGCCGATGCCGATCCGGTCGATCCAGTCCTTGATGTGCGCCACCTGATGGACGGCGACAGTGCGCTTGAGCCAGTGCTTGAACTTGCGTCAAAGCATTTCTCAGCCGGCAGCATCGACGCGATCTTCGCGTCGCTTGGGTCAGAGACGGGTCCCAATCAGGTCTGGGCTGCGACAGCAGCCGTGCAAACTGCACAGGTTCCGAAGGCGGCTGCCATAGCCGCGCTTGCGACACTTGAGCGGGCCAAGGCCCTCGATGTGCGCGACACGATCATTCTCGCGGCGCGAGCCAATGTGCTGCTGGTAGCACCTGATGCAGCACGGCTCGATGAGGCCGCATGGGCAGATCGACTGCTCGCGCCAGCTACCACAGATCTCGTGTTGGCCTCACGCGCGGAGTTGCAATCGTTGCGACGGCCTACACCGTAGATTCTGTCTTCTTAGCGTCGGCGCGCTAGAGCGCATTTCGATCTCATGGAATCGGAATGCGCTCTAGAAGTCCTTGTTTTGGCGCATTTTATACGACGAACCGGTGTCCACTTCGTCTGAAAATACTCTAGAGCGCTACGAAGGCGCCACTGCGATGCAGCGCGTCTTCACCGAGCGCCCGTCGTGCGGTGTTCATGGCATCTCTATAGATCCCTGCAATCATGAGGTTGTCGGTCTCGAAAAGGCGCTGCTCGTAGACATCTCGCTTGAACGCCTGCGCGGCGCGATCCATCGGCTGCGCGCGCGTGGCCCATTCCGCAATGTGGGCGGCCATCTGGCTGTCGCCTGATGCCAGCACCGCGCGGCCACGGACAACCAGCGTTGCGATGCCCCCGGCGAGGGCCACGATTTCGACGGCCTGCGAGGCAGTTGTTGCTGGCAGCAGCTCTGCCGCGTTGCCGTTCCACCATCCGCCCCAATGGCGAATGAGATTGCGAACAATGAATGTCGGATGGTCATAGAGTTCCAGCAGGTATGGTCGCGTTGCCAGATCTCGATGAGAGGTGACGCTGGCGGCAATGTCGTCGGGTGCTTCACCGGCATTCAGGCGCGGCAGCACCTGATCAATGATGTGGCGCAGATATTGGGCGGTATCCGTGAGCACCTGGCGGACGCCACTTTGGCCCTTGACCACCAAGCCATGCCCCGGAAACAGATACATGGCATCGAGGGCTGCCATAGCCTCAAGCGCCTCAGCCCATTCGACAGGATAGCGCTGCACTTTTTGCGGATTGCCGGCATTAGGCGAGCGCCAAATGATCAAGTCGCCACAGAACAAGTAACCCTTTTCCGGCAGCCACGTGTAGCAATGGTCGTCGGTCTCGCCCTTGGCAGCGGTGATGCGCACCTCGGTCGTGCCAATGCGCATCGTCAGGGCATCACGCAATGTTGTCGTCGGAAAATCGAAGTTGGTTGGGAATACACTCGACCCGCTGCCGAACTGGCGGCGGTTGATGTCTTGGTTCAAGCCTCGCGTCAGGTGATAGCGGTGGAAACGCTTCGGGCAGTTCTCCTGTGCGATGATGTTGGGCCGATCGCCCGCTAGCAGAAACGGCTTCAAGCCGAGGACATGGTCGATGTGACCGTGCGTGAAGACGACGGTGTGGAGCGGCGCATTGTTCCAGGCGCGCACGGCCGCATGGTTCTTCGGTGCAGCCCCAACGATGCCGCTGTCGATCATCAAAAGACCAGCTGACGTCGAAATGGCATAGCTGTTGGAGAATTGCCCGCACATGAAGACATCCGGCGCGACGACCTGCGGGGTGGCAGTAAAGCGTGGGTTTGCTGTGGTCGGCGTTTCGGTGATCAAGGCGTCGGTCATAGCGGACTCGTGACAACAATGAGACACAGCGTCGTGAAAATCATGCTAGGCGGGTAGGCGCGGTGTCGCAACTGTCGCCGTTTCTTAAAAGTCCCATCTGAACACAGACACCCATCTGAACACAGTCCTTGTCCGGCCGGCCACATGACCGTCTCCGTCTCGGCTTTTTATCAGTTCGTCCACATCGCTGAGCCGCAGGCGCTGCGGGACGCGCTGTTTTTGGCGCTGCGTGCGTGTGACGCGCGGGGCACCATTTTGCTGGCGAAAGAGGGGATCAACGGGACGATTTCGGCTGTGCCCAATGCGATGGCGACGTTTCTCACGGACTTGCGCACCGACACACGCTTTTCAACACTCGCCGTCAAAACTGCAACGACGGCCGAGCATCCCTTCAAGCGGCTAAAGGTGAAAGTGAAGCGCGAAATCATCGCGTTTCGCCATGAGGGTGCAGACCCGACCGTGCGCGCTGGCACCTACGTCAAGCCACAGGACTGGAACGCCCTCATCTCAGACCCGACGGTGCTCGTGCTGGACACGCGCAACGCCTACGAGGTGAAGGCCGGCACGTTTCGGCGCGCCATCGACCCGAAGACCCGCAGCTTTGGCGATTTGCCAGCCTACATCGCAGCAAACCTCGACCCCACTGCACACACGAAGGTGGCCATGTTCTGCACGGGCGGCATACGCTGTGAAAAGGCGTCGGCTTACATGCTCGCGCAGGGTTTTCCCGAGGTGTTTCACCTTGAGGGCGGCATCCTGAATTACCTCGATCAGGTGCCACGGCGAGACAGCCTATTCGATGGCACGTGCTTTGTCTTCGACGAGCGCGAGACGGTGGACTAGCATCCGAGGTGCAACGGAGAGCTGGACACGGTGTGCACGTTGACAGGTGCCGGACGTGGCGCCAGGTTGCGTGGGGGACGTAGGATTGGCGAGCGGCATGGAAGAGTTGATACTCCGCCTCTTGGACGGACTATCCGGACCCGCGGGCCAAAGCGCGATTCTCGCGGCGCTTAATCGCGAAGCGGAACAACCGATAACGGGCGAAAGATTCGATGCTGCTGTCCTCAGACTGCAGACAGCGAGCCAGATCTCGGTACGTCACGACGGTGGTCGAACGCTTCTTTCGCTTCGCAACGACACTGCAAGCGCCCCGCCATGGCCGATTTATCGAGAGGTTGATTTTGAGCCGTACGTTGAAGCCTATCTGTGGCGCAATTTTCAGTCGGCGTTTTCCCATGCATCGCACGATGGTGCCTCTGTGTTGCTACAGAACACGGCTCGCGGCGGGCCGACGGACGGTGTTTGGAAGCGGCCAGATATCACTGCAGCTGTCGTCTCAAGATATCATTTTGCCCCAGCACCTGAGCTGGAACTGATCGGTTTCGAACTCAAAATGCCCAGGGAATGTCGGGTCCAATCGGTGCACGAGGCGCTGTCACATACGGCTCACGTCCACTATTCGTATCTGGTGATCTATCTGCCGTCCGGAGCCACTCCGGAGGGTGGACTTCGGCAGGTGACGCTGCAGGCCCAACTCCACGGCGTTGGTTTGATAACGGTGTCCGATCCGCGAAATGACTCGGGCTTCTCGATCGTTCTTGAGGCGCAGCGTCGTGAGCCAACCCGAGCCCGCATCGACGAGTTCATCGGAGCGCGATTGCATAGGACAAATCAACTTGCTTTGCAGGGGTGGTTGGGGATGAGGCGATGACGAAGTTTATCTGTGTAGCTAACAACAAGGGTGGCGTCGGCAAAACAACCGTCACCGTGAGTTTAGCTGAGGCCCTCGCCCAGATTCACAAATTGTCTGTTCTCGTCGTCGATCTCGATCCACAGATCAACGCAAGTATCGTCTTGGCGGGAAGTCAACCCAGGGAGCACGCGCCGTGGCGTACGGGAAATTCAATCCTTGAGTTTCTAAGTGTCGAACGGAGCCAAGCTTTTGCGAATGCAAACACATTTGCCTCGATTGTAGCCCTGCCCGCGGGATCGGGGCGTGTCGCGTACGTTTCTGGCTCCCCCAAGATGCTTACCTTTGAGCGCCGCAAACTGGTAGCCAGCGCCGGGACGCTGGAACGGGAACAATCGTGGTTCGTATCCGCTATAGACAAGTTCTTGTCCGATGTTCGCGTCACTTATCAGGTTGTTGTTTTCGATTGTCCGCCGGGGCTGTCTTTGATGGCCGAGGCCGCACTCGCACGCGCCGACATGATCCTTATGCCCGTCATACCGACAGCGCTGTCGGTCATGGGACTGCAGGCTTACGCGAGCTACCTTAGCGAGATTTCGCCACATTTAGGACAACGGGCCGCCATCTTGAAAACGATGGTGAGACAAACGAATGCCATGGATAACTGGAGCAGAGAGATTGATGCACTCAGCGCCGAACACTATGTGTTAAAAGCGTCGACGCGGTATGCCACGGCGTGGGCCGAGGCAATGGAGCGGGAGGCGGGCCATCGTTCGTTTTCGGCAAGGTACCTCGGTGTAGAGCCCGAGTTAGAAACTCTTGCCAATGAAATCTGGTCAAAACTGACTGGGAGACAACCATGAAACTCAAGGCTTTGTGTGCCGCGACTTCCGACTTCAGCCAGGTTCTAGAGACTGAGCAGGACCTCCAGTCCCTCCTGGCGAAGTGGCTCGACAAGCAGCTCAAGTCAACGTCTCTGGATACCTTGAAGCTCATGGCCCGTGCACATGGGGACAATGAGTTGGTAACGTTGCTTGAGAACGCGGGTGAACCGGCGGTGAGGGCGGTTGCGAAAAGGGTGGACGCTAACAATAGATCACTGGCTCCGGTGTCGAAGTCTGAACTCGTCAATCATCTGGTTGAGCTTGCCGCGGGCAGAGTAGTGCCGGTTGCCAAAATCAAGGCGTCTTCAAAGCCGAAACCGCCGAAGCCCATGCGTCCTGCTGGCAATCTGCTTGAGCGCTCTAAGTATTGAGAGACCGCGACCGGATAGAAGAAAGGCCACCGTCCGGT
>JANNXS010000452.1:0-9974 GCA_031409695.1 Hyphomicrobiaceae bacterium | reverse complement strand
GTCGCGGCCAATTCCAATGGCGTGCGCGGCCGTCGAACAGGCGGAACAGGTAGCAAACGTCGGCCCCTTTACGCCATATTCAATGCCGACATGGGCTGCAGCCGACGAGCCGATGATCCTGATCAACGTCAGGGGATGCGTAGCGCGCTTGTTGTGAATGAACAGGTCGCGGTAGGCGATTTCCGTCGTGACCAAACCACCAGCGCCTGATCCTATAATACAAGCGGAGCGGTAGCCGGCTTCAAAGGGTGCCTTCAATCCAGACTGTTTCACCGCTTCATCGGCCGCTGCGGCGGCAAACCATGCGTAGCGGTCCGAGTGCATGATGATTTTGTCGCGACGGAACCCCTTCAAGCGGTCACGGTGATTAAAATCCTTGATTTGAGCGGCGATCAGAATCTTGAGGTCGTCGAGCGGAAAGCCGCCGAGGGCGGAGACGCCGCTTTTGCTGGCTTTGACGCCGTCCCAGAAACTCGCAACGTCGAGCCCGATGGGTGTAACCACGCCCATGCCTGTGACGACCACGCGGCGTCCACTACCCTGCGTCATCTATTAACTCGTTTGTGCTGGTCGCATCCCTCTCCGCCATGCGAAGCCGACTGGGTGCGACGAAAATGCCCGCCGGGTGCAATGAGAAAAGGTAGCCGCCTAAGACCGCCTTCGGACCTACCAACTGCCAAAGATGCGGTACCAACACTGGCACGAAGACGCGCAATAAACCTCGAGCAGACGTCCGCCTTTCAGGCCTTCGCCTCAGAGGCGCTTGGCCCAGCGGCCATTAGCCCGCGAACTTTTTCAACAACGGAACCGACCGTCTTAAAGTCGCCGGCCTCCTCGTTGGCATTGTAGGGAATTTCGATGCCAAAGGTGTCTTCGATATCGAAAACGATCATCGCGAGGTCGAGGGACTCGATCTTGAGGTCGGTCAAAGGCGTCGCGAGCGCGATGTTGTCAATCGGCTCCTTCATGTGCTTTTTCAAGATGTCGACAATCTTATTCGCCACGTCGTCCATAGTCGTCTCCATTCGGCGTCCAGGTGCCGGCATGTTGGCCTGCGCGCGGTTTCCGCCCTGGACTACCCCGGCTCACCGCCGCTCACCAATCCGGGCCAATTCCATCTGTCTGGACCGATATCTGTCCAAAAGCCTTGCTAGTTCAATAGCGCGCCTCGAGCAACCTTCGTCGTCGCATATACGTAAACGACAACGCCGTCCAGGCTATGTTGCACCGCAACATAGATAAGGTTACCGAACTGTCACATCCGCACTTGTACTGGCCGTCCGAATCCCTGCGTGTCGCCGAAGAACCTAGAGTAGCGCATCTGACGTTTGGTCCCCGCTCGCGGTTGGCCTCTCAACCAAACGTCAGATGCAAAAAATACACTAGAATCATGCTGTTGCTAGTGTTTCTTATGGTTTCGACATTTGCTCGGAACCTGACTTTAACGGGAAGCAAATGTCGGAACCGGAACACTAGGTCTTCTCCCGCTTGGCTTTTTCCTCGGCCACCAGCTCCTTTTTGGACAACTTGCCGACTGCGGTTTTTGGCAACACGTCGCGGAACTCAAGTTCGGCTGGCATCTCGTGGCGGCCAAGCTTATCGGCGAGGAAGACGCGCAGATCGTCGAGGCTGAACGGGGGCTTGCCGGGCTTTAATGACACGAAAGCCTTGGCGGCTTCACCGCGATAGTCATCGTGGACCCCAACAACGATCACTTCGTTCACGTTCGGATGCTCAAAGATCGCCTCTTCGATAAAGCGCGGATAGACGTTGAAACCGCCCGAAATGATCATGTCCTTCTTGCGGTCGACGATGAAGAAAAAGCCGTCCTCATCCATCCGGCCGATGTCGCCGGTCAGCAGATAGCCATCGACGAACGACTTCGCGTTTTCGTCCGGGCGGTTGAAATAGGCCTGGATGACGTTCGGGCCTTTGATGCGGATTTCGCCGATCTCGCCGGTGGGTAGGCGCTTTGTCGGATCATCCAGTGCGACGATATCCATGATGATGCCGGGCAACGGCAGGCCGATCGTGCCGCCTTTCTGGATCGGGCCCTCGACGGGCACCGTCGTCCCGACCGGCGAGGTCTCAGTCATGCCCCAGCCGCCGCCAAGGCGCGTGTTGGTCAGTTGCATGATGCGGTTTTCGATCTCTACCGGGCAAGCGGCACCACCGGAGCGCGTGAACTTCAACGATGACAGGTCCCGCGTCTCAATGCCCGGCATGTTGGCGATCGCGATCCACATAGTCGGCACGCCGGAAAAGCCAGAGGGTTTGTAGCGCTCAATGTCGGCAACCACGGCCTCGGGGTCAAAGCGCGGATGTAGGACCGTCAGGTTGCCGTATTGAATGGCCGACGTCAGCGTCATCAAGGCAAAGATATGAAACAGCGGCAGGACAAGCACGGACGTATCATCGCCGTAGCGGATCATGCCCTGTGGTTCTGACCAATTGCGTAGGATCGACAAGGTTGCCGTCAAGTTCGCGTGCGTTAACATCGCAGCCTTTGGCAGACCCGTGGTGCCGCCGGTGTATTGCAGAACCGCCGTGTCGTCTGGTGAAGCCTTGGGAAACGCATCTGCTGACTTCGGTTTGGTCGCCAACATTTGACGTCCCGAGAGCGTCATTGCGTCGGTTGCGGCCTTATCCGGCTTACCGACCCAGAAGCCGTTCTCACCGATGACAAGCTTCGGCACGAGGCCAGCTGCAACAATCTTCTTTGCCCCCTCGACCAATTGCGGGACAATGTCCGTGGTCACCAGGATCTGGGCGCCAGAGTCCCTCAGTTTGTGAACAATCTCACGTTCCCCATCGAGCGGCGACACGTGCACGACCCGACCGCCCGCTTTGAGGATCGCGAAGAAGAATACCGGGTGCCAGGGGGTGTTTGGCAAAAAGAGCGCCACCGGCGTTCCCTTGACGACGCCCTGATCGACAAGGGCACTTGCCAAGCAATCCACATGTTCGCCGAACTGGCGGAATGAAATGGCGTGGCCGAAGAAGCTCAGCGCGGGCTTGTCGGCGAAGCGCATGACCGATGCGTCAAACATCTCCGTCAGGGTTGTCGCGACGATCGGCGCATCCCAGCGGACGCCTGCAGGGTAACTCTTTTCCCATTGAAACGGGCGCGAAGTGTCTGCCGACATCCAGTCCTCCCGACGTGTTGCTCCGACAGATCGTTACGCCACATGCGCCGAGTATCTCAATAGGCCGCCGCCACCGCACCGACGCCGTCCTTCTCGTAGAGGTCGCGGCGGAACTGGATGACGCCGTCCGCTGTGGCCCATGCGGTGATGTAGGCCCAGTACAGAGGCACTGGCTTTTTCAATGTCACGTCCAGGCGTTCGCCACTTGTCTTGATGCCAGCGATGCGTTCCGGGCTCCAACCGCCCTGGTCGCGCAGAACCCAGTCGACGAGAGTCTCAATGCTCGAGACACGCACGCAGCCGGACGATGCTGCGCGGAAATTACGGGTGAATAGATTGTCCGACGGCGTTGAGTGCATGTAGGTCGAATGCGAGTTCGGGAAGTTCAGCTTGACGAAGCCGAGAGGATTTTCCGGACCCGGTTGCTGTTTGAACGACAGACCGGACGCCGTCGTCCACTTGATTTTCGAACTGTCGAGTTTGCGGCCATCGGCACCGTAGGCATCGATGCCGAGCTTTGCCAACACATCTTGATTGCGCCGCTGCATTTCGATCCCCTTGGGGATCAAGTCTTGCGAGACAACGGTCGGTGGTAGATGCCAGACCGGGTTGAAGTTGAGCTGCTGGATGCTGGATTTCAAAATCGGCGTCTGACGGTCAAGCTTGCCGACCACGCCCGAATGTCGCGAATAAACGTCGTTGCCCTCGACAGCTTCGATTTGCTGGGCGGGAATGTTGACGAGAATATACTTTTTCGGAAGACCAACCGAAAGCGTCGTCAAGCGTGCAACATTGATCTGCAGTTGCTTCAGACGCGCGGCGGCTGGCACATTGAGTGCGGCGACTGTGCGCTTGTCGATCACGCCCGTCGGCGTGAGGCCGTTTGACGCCTGAAAGCGCTTCACGCCCTTTTCGAGTTCGTAACCGAAGTTGGTCGAGCCATCATTCTCTTCACGGCGCAGATCGCTGGACATGGCGAGGCGTTGTTTGACAAGCGCAACTGTTGGCGAAAGCAAACCAATGGCCATGGTGCCCTCGCTCTCAGGGATGCGTGGAAAGCCGCCCTGCGCCACCACATCTGCATAGAGCGTGATGGCCGCCTTCATGGCATTCAGGTTCGTGGAAGACAGCGTCGGGAAGCCCTTTGGCGGCTGGCTTTCCCACTGTTTCATCTGTTGTCGGTCGAAGCTTGGCTGATCGGTCGACCGATAAGCCTGGCCCGGCCACCGAATCCAACTGGTGTTGTTGCCGTCCTGCGCCAAAACGGGGGCGAAGACAGCTGAGCCGAGCGTCGCCAGCGCGACCAGAGACATCGTACGCAGTGCCATGCTTAAGTGTCCCATGTCTTACGTCTTACGGCCCGTTGCCTACGACCCACGTCCGACCGCCCACAACTTGCAGGTGGTCTTCGGCTCGTTCGGCGCACACCAGCGAATCGCCCGGCACATAGCCAGCCTATCGTTTCGGACAGACTGGTTAACAGTCCATTAAGTGGCTCGCAACCCGCTGAATTCAAGCGCTATTCAGCTAAGCCAAGGTGCATCACATCTATTGCCTGCGTCACGTGTTTTGAGCAACTGAACGGCGGCCAGAATTGACGATTGCTAACGAGAGATACAACACAAAACGCTCTTTCCCACGTCGTTCAGTGGCTCCAGGTGCGCATGAGCAACATCCCAATACTGCACCAGTGTCGCTAGGCAGGACCAGCGCGCCGTGGATAGGTATTGGACTCATTCGCCGCTCACGCGCCAATCACGGAATCGACACCCATGCCCCGAGCCTCCAAAGCCCTAGATCGGTTCACCGTCTTAGATCTGACCCGCGTCCGCTCGGGTCCAACGTGCGTCCGCCAGCTCGCTGATTGGGGTGCCAATGTCATCAAAATAGAACTGCCCGCTCACCTCGATACGGATGAGGGGATGGGGGGGCCGCGTCATGGCTCGGATTTTCAGAATTTGCATCGTAACAAGCGCGGCATGACGTTGGACCTGAAGTCTGCGGCTGGGGTCGACGTTTTAAAGCGCCTGGTGGCGAAGGCTGACGTGATTGTCGAGAACTTTCGCCCGGATGTGAAATCGCGCCTCGGCATCGACTACGATCAGCTGTCAAAAATCAATCCGCGCCTGGTTTATGCGTCAATTTCAGGTTTCGGCCAGGATGGGCCCTATCGTGACCGCCCGGGCTTTGACCAGATCGCCCAAGGCATGGGTGGCATTATGTCGGTCACAGGGGAAGCCGGACGCGGTCCGATGCGTGCCGGCATTCCAATTGCGGACCTCTCGGCGGGACTGTTCGCGGCTATGGGCATACTGACGGCGCTGCTGGAGCGTGAAGTTTCGGGCAAAGGCCAACAGGTGCAAACGTCCCTGCTTCAAGCACAAGTGTTCATGCTCGATTTCCAGGGCGCCCGCTATCTCAATGAAGGCGAAGTTCCCGGCCAGGCCGGCAATAATCATCCAACGTCGATTCCAACCGGCGTTTTCAAATGTAAAGACGGGTTCATCAACATCGCAGCGTCCGGACAGGCAATCTGGGAACGTTTTGCGCGCGTGGTTGGCGGCGAGGCCTGGCTTGCTCAAGCCGCCTACAAAACGGGCAAGGATCGGTCCAAGAACCGCGACGCACTTAATGCCGAGATCGAAAAGAGGATGCAGGTCAAAACGGTGGGTGATTGGGTCGACATGCTCAACACCGCGGGCGTCCCGTGCGGGCCGATCAACGACATGCGCGGTGTTTTCGAGGACCCACAGGTCAAGCACCTGAAGCTGGCTCACAGCGTCGACACCGAGGATGCGCGCGGGATAGTGCACGTCATTGCCCAACCCGTCACTTTATCCCGCACGCCGAGCCAGACGGTGTTGCCGCCGCCTGAACGAGGTGAGCATACGGACCAGATCCTCAAAGAGCTCGGCCTAACCAAGAGCGAGATCGCAGCCCTGAGGCAGAACGGCGTGATTTGATAATCACAACACACGGGCCCACAACACACACTGGGCCCACAACAGACACTGGGCCAACGGCCGACAATCAACGCCGCCGTTGCGCCCTAAACGACGGCCCCGCATTTGCCAGCCGTTGCGCTCCGCGCGCGGCTGCATCAGCGAGCTTTTTTTCAACAATCTGGTTCTGCAAGGCCGACCATTTGCGACAACTAGGGCGCGTCATTTCGCACCCAAGTGGCACTTTCGACATCAGCAGGTTGCGACGCCGACTGTCTGTCACGCTCGCGCGATTTCCCGGTTGCGATCGCTGCACGAGGTTGACCAATGGGCTGGCTGTTGGACCCGTTGCCTCCGGAGCTGCTGGGCTGCTTCGAAATTGTGCCGGTGGCGTTAGGGGACGCTGGCTCCAGCTCGATTTTGTCAGGAGGTTCGCACTTTCCGTTGGGGAGTTCAGCGATGCTGCCGCCTCCCCGCATACGGCTAAAGGGCCCTGAGAGGCCACCTCCCCTGTGCCACTTGCTGTGCCGCGGGCCACCTCAGTGTCGATCCAGTAGCGTCCTTCACAGACAGACACATTTGGCGGGCGCTTGGTCTTTTCGAAGGCGTCATAGACGTCTTTTAAGTTGCGCCAAAAATCATACCATTCGTTGCGTGCGTACGCCTGCAGGCGCTGCTCGGACAAGCGGAACGGAAAGACGTGAACGTGGATCTGTTCCTGCCCAGCCTTTAGGGCGGCTTGAGACAAAACGAAAATCTCTTCAATGACCGGATTGGTCATGGCAAAGCAGCCAACCGAACCGCAACCGCCATGGATCAAGATGTATGAACCGGTGCGCTGAAATTGCCGGTCAAATACATTCGGGAAACCAAGATTGAGTGAGCGCGGATGCCGTCCGATCATGTGGAGCTGTCGCTGCGCCACCGTGTAGACGCCCTCGGGCGACTGCTTGTCACCCTCGGTGACCTTCGGACCCAAAGTCCCGGACCAATGGCAAATCGGGTAAGTGGCGAAGAGTTCGTATTTTTCGCCCTTTTGAAGCCAGATTTCGAGTTCGCTTTCGGCCTTGAAGACGCGGATGAATAAGGCGTTGCCAGCGGCCAAACCTTGGCTTTTCAGGCGCTCGTCGAATTGCGCCGAGTTGGGCGTGTTCGGCAACGGAATTTGCCCCATCGCAGCCGCTCGCTGGCGCTCTATCCGGTCTGGAGCAACATCGTTGAGTTCAATGCGGAACCCGTGCGCGGGAGCAGACATCATTGCCGACGCCAAAACAGCGGCAGCAAGAGGTCTTCGTCTCAGACGTGTCCGAGCGTGAGATATCATCGACCCGCCTTTTGAGCACTGGCAGCATAGAAGTTCATGTCTTTTTCAGCCGCCCGCGAACCACCGACCCCGTTCGTCGATTGCGCCCGTCGCGGCCGCAATCATTTCAAGTCCGCCAGACATCGCCGGCCAATATCGCAATTTAAAGTCGAACGTGCCCGTGACAGATCAAGTGTGGTTGCCCAGCTTGGCTGTCACTTACCCTACCAAGGCGCGCCGTAAAAGGAAGCGCCCTAATACAACTGAATGAACGGACTCACTTGAAAGTGACACTCTGACGTCGTGTCCGATTTTTTTTGCCCGCAGACCAGCGTTCAATTGACACGCCAATGCACTCTTGCTTCAACACTTGGGAGCGAAAGATGTGTGTGGCCGCTAGAGCCACCGCCGGGGAGTTCCGCTGGCACGTGGAGTTCCACTGGCACTCTGTCGCGCTACGGGAGGGTGTATGCTGGATTTTACACAGCAGCTCGTCAGCGGGCTGGCACTCGGTTGTGTTTATGGCCTGATCGCGCTTGGCTTCGTGCTCATTTACAAGGCCACGGAGGTCGTCAACTTCGCCCAGGGCGAGCTTATGATGCTCGGCGGCTTCTTTGCTTACACCTACATTTCATTGCTCGGCTTTAATTATTGGGCTGGCTTTGCCTTGAGTGTCCTGACGCTCGGTATCGTTGGCATGGTGATTGAGCGCGTTGTCGTCCGGCCCATCCTCGGTTTCCCGCAGTTCGCGATCGTGATGGCCACAATCGGTCTTGGCTTTCTGCTGCGGTCCTTGGCTGGGATGATCTGGGGGACCGACGACTTGCGCATTGAAACGCCGTTTTCCAGCGGCGTCCTGATTGTCGGTGGCAAGAACGGCATGATTGAGTTCGCGAACGTGGCCCAGTCCGGCACAACCGGCTTGGTCCTCGCCTATGACAAACTTTCCGTCATTGTTGCAACGCTGATCCTGATCTCGATCCTCTATGTTTTCTTCAACAAGACGCGCCTCGGCACGGCCATGCGGGCAACGTCCGAGAACATGCTGGCCGCGTACTACATGGGCATTCCGGTCAAGCGTGTCGTGTCGCTGATCTGGGCCATCTCGGCCATGGTCGCGTGTTGCGCTGGCGTCCTCCTCGCGCCGATCACGTTCATCAATTCAAATGTCGGTCTGGCGCTCGGCTTGAAAGCGTTTCCGGCTGCCGTCTTGGGCGGCTTTGGCTCGATCCCCGGCGCCTTGGTTGGCGGTGTCATCATCGGTGTTATCGAGGTAATGGCTGGCTTTTACCTGCCGCAGGGCTGGAAAGACGTGGCGCCTTACCTGGTGCTGCTGATCGTGCTGCTGTTGAAACCCGAGGGGCTGTTCGGCGCCCTCGGCAAGAAGAAAGTGTGAGGGCACAGCCATGCGCTTTCTATTCAAGACCAACTATGATCAGGACATTCGGCTGTTTCAGCATGCTGGGCACTGGGGGACCTATGCTGCGCTGCTTGTCGCGATGATCGTCGCGCCGCTTTTCATCTCCAGCTATTTCCAGAGCCAGCTGGTGTTTGTCTTCATCTACGCCATCGTCGGTGTTGCCCTCATGATCCTGACAGGCTTCACGGGCCAGGGCTCGCTCGGACACGCCGCGTTCCTGGCGATCGGCGCCTACACGGCTGGATATCTGCAATCGAAGGGCTTTGTTTTCTGGCAGTACTTTATCATTGCTGGGCTCTTGACTGGTATCATCGGCGCCATCGTCGGCTTTCCGGCCCTCCGGCTGCACGGGATTTACTTGCTGATTGCCACCATATCATTCGCTTTTGTGGTCGAGGAAATACTTGCCCGCTGGCAAAGCGTGACACACGGCAACGAGGGCATGAAGATCAAGACGTTGAGCTTTTTCGGCGCGGAACTGTCACGTAACAGCAATGGCTTCTATTATCTGAGCCTTGGAGTCCTTGTGTTGGTCATGATCGGCGCGCTCAACCTGATGCGGTCGCCGACTGGCCGCGCCTTCATCGCCATCCGCGACAGCGAGACGGCGGCCAAGAGCATGGGCATCAACTTGTCCGCCTACAAGGTGAAGGCCTTCGCCGTCTCGGCCGCTATCACGGGCCTCGCTGGTGCGCTCTACGCCCACAAGATGAGTTTTATCTCGCCTGAGATGTTCACGCTGCTGCTGTCCATTGAGTTTATTATGGTGATCATTATCGGCGGTGCGATTGGCCTGCACGGGGCGGTGCTCGGTGCCATGTTCATCGTCATGATCGACCCGTTGCTAACGACGATAAAGGACGACTTGCCAGGCATCGTCGGCGGCATCGCCAGCACATTTGGCGCTGGTGCAGCAATGGCTGGCAAGGTCAAAGACTCGGTTGCGGCCGTCGGCTCGGCAGCTGGCCTCAAAGGCGCTATTTACGGCCTGATCATCGTGTTGTTCATCATTTTTGAACCCTACGGACTCTACGGGCGATGGCTGAAGATCAAACTCTATTTCCAGCTGTTCCCGATGTACAAAAAGGCGACGTTCAAGCGCCAGAAGACCTATGTCAAAACGGAGCGCAACCGGTGACCAACGCTCCAGCGATGACTGCACC
>JANNXS010000451.1:0-1573 GCA_031409695.1 Hyphomicrobiaceae bacterium | reverse complement strand
AGCAGGTTTGTCTACGCATGTCATCTTTAAGTCATCCACATATACGACAATTGTGAACTGTTTACCTCTTACATCTGTGTTAAAGATGCACAAGTCACGAGGGTGGCATGCGTACGAGCGCCGAGATTGCGTAACTGCTCTCACAGAGTTGAAGCACGAGAAGCAACACTTCGAGCGCGCTGTTCGGGATTCAGAAAGTCTGATGCCGGCGCTATCGGAACGCGGAAAAGCGTTTCTCGGCCCGCAGTTGCAAAGCTGGAAGGTCAGCTTGGCATCACTCCGGTCAGTAGAATATGCCTGTCGCGCTCGGCAGGCTTGGGACCAAGACAACTCCGTGGAGGCCATCGATTGGTACCGGCACTCAGTGGCAGACGCAGAACATGTGCTTGAGTTGGAGAAGCAGGTGCCCCGACGGTGAATCCCGCGAGCCGCAGGGTGATGCGGGGCAACATGTATTCAACGATCGCCAACGCTTCCCAAGCCTCGGCGAAGATCTTGCATGACCAGGCGAACAAGGATAAGCGCAGTCTTTACGATTTCACTCGCGACGAAGGGTTGCAATTCCTCGGGCACTTTCTTGCTGCCCATCAGGCCGGAACGTCTGCAATGGTCGAGAACCCGGAATGGGAGCAGATAGGCATGGCGACTATGTCCTGCCGCAAGGACATTGAGATATTCCTCCGCAAGGCGAACTCGCACTGGGCCTTGATCTGCTCGCGGTACAAGGGGAACAGCACTCTCGAAATGCTGATGAGACAGATCGACCCGGAACGACACGCGATAGCGAGCAGCGGCATGGAAGCGATCGCGAGGGCAGCAAGTAATACTCCACTATATGAGGCCGGGAGGTTGGCTTACATGATCAAAGTTTTGCTGTTGTCAGCGAACCCAATCGATTCCGCACTAAGAATCGACGAGGAGTTCAGGGCGATCGACACGAAGATTCGCGGTTCTGCTCACCGCGATCACGTCCAACTCATCAACCACGGGGCTGTCCGTCTGGAAGACATTCCCGGTCTGCTCATGCGCCACAAGCCGCACGTCGTTCACTTCAGCGGGCACGGCAACGTGGATGGGATTGAGCTGACGACGGCGGACGGGTCAAGCAAGATGGTCCCCCCGAACGCGCTGGCCAACATCTTCAAGGCCCTCAAGGACAATGTCCGCGTCGTCCTGCTCAATGCGTGCGACTCTGAACCTCAGGCGCAGGCCATCGTGAGCGTGATCGATTGCGCCGTCGGGATGGCAGATGAAATCGACGACGATGCGGCGGTTGCCTTCGCGGCGGCGTTCTACGAGGCGCTCGGGTACGGGCGGTCCGTCGAGACCGCCTTCGAGCTGGCGCTGGTGCAGCTCACCGGCGCGGGCGAGAACCCGTCGCTCGCCAAACTGCACAAGCGGCGCGGCGTCAAGCCGTCGGAAATCGTTTTGGTGAACCCCGCAAACCCTCTGTAGCCTCCGACGCATCCGCTGGCGCGCGGCCGGAGGGGAGTGGCGAAGCCAGAACAAAGATCGCAGCCGAATGTGATCGGCTCGTCGAAGCATTCATCCCCGCACAGTGGGAGCGGCTCCG
>JANNXS010000450.1:0-42718 GCA_031409695.1 Hyphomicrobiaceae bacterium | reverse complement strand
CCTTTGCCCGGCTGGCCGACCGTCGCGCGACGCTTGAGTCCTTTGAGATGGTGCATTTTCGCGGCCATTGGACGGATCCGGGCCGGACTATGACGGAGGCCGCGCAGCGCGCCATTGGCCGCCAAGATCTCGCGATCAAGCCGTTCCCTTGGTTCACGTTGTATCTAGGTGCGCCATTCGTGACCTTCCTGCGCGAGGCCATCGAGATGCTTTGGCTGTGGCGCTTTCCGTTGCGCCTCGACAACAGCAAGCTCGAACGTCTCATCGGGCCCGAACCGCACACGCCGCTCGCTATCGCCGTGGCAGCCACCCTCGATGGCATGCCGGTATCGGCTGTGCGCACGGCCGCGTGACGTCAAAACTACCAACCTTTGCCACTCATAGAGCCACACGATGACCCAGACTTCGCCCTATTCCCTGCCCGCCGACCCCTATGATCGTCCGGGCCAAGCCGCTTACTCTGGAAACGGCGCCCTGATCAGCTGGTCATTGCTGCAGGCAGGGTTGTTCATTGTGCCCCTGGTCGTCCTCGGGCAAGCCATCGGTTGGCCGGCAAGCCTGCGACTGCCTGCCGCCGAAGCTCTGCCGCTCATTGCCCGGGAAGCGCTTGCGGTTCAGATCGGCTATTGGGCCTACATGCTGACGGCGCTGGCGTCGATCCCGTTGGCGGTGGCGCTACGTGCTTATGCGCACAGCAAAGGCGTCCGCGGGCTGATGGTTGACACGGCGGCACTGCTGGGTGCGGCCGCGGGCGTGTTCAAGATGCTTGGTATCGTGCGCTGGCTCGTCGCCATGCCAGGATTGGCAAAGGCCTATATCGCGTCATCGGATTCGGTCTCCAAAACCGTCATCGAGGTCAGTTATACAACGCTCAACGGCTATGCCGGCGCCGTCGGCGAGCTGCTCGGCGTACAGCTCGTCAGTGGCTTCTGGTTGATTGCGAGCGGCATGATTCTGATCCGCGTCGGCCTGCGCATAACTGGGATCGCTGGAGTTCTGATCGGTGGTCTGTTCCTGGTCTCCTGCGCCCGCACAGTGTTTCCTCAACTCAACATCCTGCAGGCGTTGGCTCCACCACTGGCGTACTTCTGGTTCCCCATGCTCGCCTTCGCCGTTTGGCGGAAAGGCTGAACCGGATTAATTGGTCCGCTTGATCCAGCCAGATTGATCGACGGGGCATTTGATACCGTTTCGATTGTGCGATGTAAGTGCAGTAACGCGACGCAAGGAAACGCCCATGACGCCGGACAGCATCTTTCAAGCCTGCAACACGCTTGCGCTTGCGGGCTGGATTGCCTTACTCGCTGCGCCCTTCGCCCCGCGGCTCTCAGACCGCGTCGCGGGCCTCATCGTGCCGCTGCTTCTGTCGGTCGCCTATGTCGGCATCATGCTCGCATTCTGGTCGGGTGCTGAGGGTGGGTTCAACACGCTTGCCGCCGTGATGAAGCTGTTCACAAAGCCTGAGATCGTGCTGGCCGGCTGGATTCACTATCTCGCGTTCGACCTGTTCGTTGGCGCGTGGGAAGTGCGCACCGCGCGCCGGGAACAGATTCCGTTTCTGCTGGTCGTGCCGTGCCTTGTTCTGACGTTCATGCTTGGCCCCGCTGGATTTTTCGCATTCTCAGCCATCCGCGCCGCCCGCGGACTGTCACCTGTTGCCAGTGGTCCTGTGCATTAACCGTCGCTGTCGCGCCGTATCAGCCCGCGCCGCGTAACGACAACGGAGCCCCACGATGTTCACCCAAACCGCGTCGATGCCCGACGCCTCGTCCCCTGTCTCCGCCGTGTTTCGTCGTGAACCTGTGTTCGCCGGCGCAGCGCTGTTTCTTCTCGTGGCGATGGTGCCGACCACGTTTGCTTTGCTGCTCGATTCGCGCACCTTTCAGGGCATCAACGTCTGGATCAAGCCCTTGAAGTTTCAATTTGCGCTCAGCTTCTATTTGGCGACCCTCGCTTGGTTCGCAGGTTGGTTGCCGCGCGGCACAACAACGTCCATCTGGTATCGCAGTTTTGCGGAGGCCGTGGTGTTTGCCATCGCAGCGGAGGTGGTGTGGACCAGTGGTGCCGCGGCTCTTGGAGTTGGCTCGCACTACAACACGGCCATCCAGGGGCTGTATCCATTGATGGGTTTTCTCGCCATCGTCCTGACATCGGCCAGCCTCGTCTATGGGGTGCTCATCTGGCGAGACGTGCACAGCTGTCTTGATCCTGTGTTCCGCTTCTCGGTTGCCGTCGGCCTTATCCTGACCTTCGTCCTAACGCTGATCGCCGCAAGTGCCTTATCCAGCCAAGCCTCCCACTTCATCGGTGCCCACTTGATCGATGGCAGCGTTTCGGATGCGGGCGGCTTTCCGGTCATGGGCTGGTCGCGGGATGGCGGCGACCTACGTGTCGCGCACTTTTTTGCAACCCACGCCATGCACGTGATCCCACTGGTCGGCGTCGCGGCGAGCCGCTCGTTATCCAAGGCCACGGGTCGCCTCGTCGTCATCGCCGCGAGCGTGGCGTATGTGACATTCGTCGTTTTCACGTTCGTCGAAGCGCTGCAGGGCCGACCTTTTATGGGGACTGGGTTCTAACGGCCAATAGAAAGGGTACGATTGTCACGCCGCGTGGCCGTGCGTTGGCAAACGAAGGCGCAGCGCTTGTTCGCACCTCGATACACGTCATCCATCGCCGAACAACGCCGCGGCCGCGGCTGTGGTTCGCTTCTTGGAAATGATGGTGTGTTCGATGCGCAGGATCTCAGCCCGAAGCAGCGCGATCCGCTCGTCGAGTTCGACGATCGACAATTTCGAAAGATCTTCGCCCACGCTGGAGCCTTTTGCGATCTTGGCCTTTGGTTCATCCCAATCCATGTGCAACTCCTTCGATGGCAGAGGCGCGTCCCGCTCGCGTGTTTCATAGGGATATAGGCCGATGGGTGGGGTACCTACGCTTCACACGCCAAGCGGCCGTTCACGACTCTCCGCAGGTATCCGCGAGCTTGCGCAATGACACATTCGCGCCGCAGAGCAGCACGCCGACACGCTCCTTCGGCGATGGTCGATAGGCGCCACAGAGCAACGCGGCAAGCGCCGCCGCACCGCCTGGCTCGGACGCAATCCGCAAGCGGTGCCAGAGCAGTGATTGTGCCTCGGCAATGAACCGGTCGGGCACGAGCGCGACGTGATCGACGTGCTGCGATGCGATCTCGTAGACGAGTTTTCCAGCACTACGGGCGCCGAGCGAGTCCGCGGCAATGGAATTCACATCGACATCAACGGGTTGCTTCGCCACCAAGGCCGCATGGAGCGCCCGTGAGCCGTCCGGCTCGACACCAACGAGTTTGACACGACCGCCAAACCAAGCAGCCATACCGGCAATCAAGCCACCGCCGCCAACCGCGACCAGGATTGTGTCAGGGAGAGTGTCGCCTGCCTGCACTTCCCATTCGCGCGCCAACGTCCCCTGCCCCGCGATCGTCGACACGGTGTCATAGGCATGCACCGAGAACGCGCCGTTGGCCGCGATGAAGGCGTTGCAAGCGTCGAGGGCGTCATTGTAGCGGGCACCGCCTACCCGAACATCGGCGCCAAACGCGCGAATGGCTGCAATCTTCGCGGGGCTCGAAATCTCCGGCACAAAGATAGTTGCGGCGTGGCCGAGTTTCTGGGCGGCGAAGGCAACGGCTGCGCCATGATTGCCGCCGGACGCGGCCGCAACGCCGACTGTCGGCACGTGCCCCGTGAGCAGCGCATGAAACGCGCCACGTGCCTTGAACGATCCGGCATGCTGGAGGAATTCCAGTTTGAGCTGCAGCCGGTCGCCAAGTCCAAGGCCATCGCCCGCAAGCAACGGTGTCTTGCGGATATGGCCCGCGATATGGCCGTGGGCCGTTGCAATCTGGTCTGGTATGACAGGAAGCAAGGCTATGTCCGATCACTGTGATGGGTAAATTTTGCGCACAACCTATCAACCTTCGAAACCAGACTTGGCAACAGCAGCTTTGCTCGGGACTGGTAAAGATTATACGGGCTGGGTACCGCTGTCGCATTGCCGTGCGGCATCATCCGCCTGCATTCGGTTCCGTTAAAAGACCGCGTGAAACGAGCGCTGAGGACCACGAACCATGCCTTCAACCGTATTCGACAGCGCCATCTATCGTGACGCGTTCGGCTCCGAGGCGATGCGCGCTGTGTTCGAGGATGCGGCCTTGGTCGCGCGTTATGTGCAGATCGAAATTGCGCTCGCAACTGTTCAGGGTGTGCTTGGCATCATCCCGGCTGAGGCGGCGAGAACCATCGCCGCGCGGGCGGACGCCAAGACCTTGGACTTGGCCAAGCTCAAGACCGAGACAGATCTCGTTGGCTATCCGATCGTTGGCATCGTGCATCAGATGCAAAAGCAGTGCGGCGACGCGGGCCGGTACATCCACTGGGGCGCGACCACCCAGGACATTATGGACACGGCAACCGCGTTGCAGGTTCAGGCGGCGCTGCAACTTGTGTCGGCGGATCTTGATGCGATCGGCCTGTCGCTTGCAGCCCTTGCCGATAGGCACCGCGCAACCGTCATGGCGGGGCGCACACACCTGCAGCATGCGTTGCCCGTCACCTTCGGGCTCAAGGCTGCCGTCTGGTTGTCGATGATTGATCGGCATCGCCAGCGGCTCTTGGAGATCACACCGCGCGCGACCATGGGCCAATTCGGCGGCGCCGCGGGCACACTCGCCTCGTTCGGCCAGGAGGGACTAAAGGTACACGACGCGCTGATGATCGAACTCGGTCTTACGGCGTCGCCCTTGCCTTGGCATGTGGCACGCGACGGCTTGACAGAAGCCGTTGCGTTTCTTGCCTTGGTGACCGGCTCGCTCGCGAAGATGGCCCTCGACATTACCTTGATGATGCAGACCGAGATCGGCGAGGTGTTTGAGCCGTTCATGCCCGGCCGTGGCTCATCGTCGACGATGCCGCAAAAGCGCAATCCGATCTCATCTGAGTTGATCATCGCCCTCGCACGCTCCGTGCGTCAGGACGTTGGCCTGATGCTTGATAGTCTCGCGGGCGCTGATCACGAGCGGGCCACGGGGCCGTGGCATGCCGAGTGGATGGCACTGCCGCGTGCATTCATCGCCACGGGCGGCGCGCTCGCGCATGCGAAGTTCCTAACCTCGGGCTTGATTGTCGACACCGCCCGCATGCGCAAAAACCTTGACCTTACGGGCGGGTTGATCGTCGCTGAGGCCGTCATGATGGCGCTTGCCGAAAAGATCGGCCGCGGCCCTGCGCATGATCTCGTCTACGGCGCCTGCCGCAACGCGCTCGAAAACCGCACGCTGTTGCTCGACGAACTGCGCGCCATGCCCGATGTCACAAAAGTCGCCGACGACGCCTCGCTGGTGCGATTGTGCGATCCGTCCCAATACCTCGGCTCGGCGGATGAGATGATCTCTCGCGCTTTAAAGACCCGCGCTTTAAAGACCCGCGCTTTAAAGACCCGCGCTGATAAGACCCGCGCTGATAAGGCCCGCGCTGATAAGGCCCGCGCTGATAAGGCCCGCGCTGATAAGGCCCGCGCTGATAAGGAAAGTAACTGATGCCGCGTCTCACCAAAGGCACCCGCCTCGTTGTCGCCAGTCACAACAAGGGCAAACTGGTCGAGATCGACGATCTCGTGCGCCCCTACGGACTTGAAACTGTGTCAGCCGGTGCCCTTAACATCTCGGAGCCCGCGGAAACCGAGACGACGTTTGTCGGCAATGCACGCCTCAAGGCGTTGCATTCGGCACGCGCCAGCGGGCTGCCAGCGCTGTCAGACGATTCCGGCATTGAAGTGCATGTGCTCAATGGCGAGCCGGGCGTGTACACGGCCGATTGGGCAGGGCCAAAGCGGGATTTCGGCTTGGCGATGCAGCGCGTCGCTGACCTACTCACGACCAAAGGCGCTTGGGGGCCGCCGGCGCCAACAGCAAATTTCGTCAGCTGTCTGTGCCTCGCCTGGCCGGATGGCACGACTGAGGAGTTCACCGGCAAGGCCTATGGCTCGCTCGTGTGGCCGGGGCGTGGTTTGAAAGGCTTCGGCTATGACCCGATGTTCGTGCCCGACGGCGGCAGCGAGACTTACGGCGAAATGGACCCAGTCCAGAAGCACGCCACGTCGCACCGGGCGAAAGCGTTCGAGCAGTTTGTCGCGGCGTGCCTGCGGTAAAGCTGCGCATTCGCGTTACGTGATATGATGCTCGCCATGTCCACCTTTGCTGTCTACATCCACTGGCCGTTCTGCGCCGCCAAATGCCCCTACTGCGACTTCAACAGTCACGTGCGGCACGCAGGCTGGGACGAGGCACGGTTCCTTGAGGCGTACCTCGCTGAAATGGCCCACATGCGCCAGCTCACTGGTCCGCAGATTGTCCATTCGATTTTCTTCGGTGGCGGAACACCCTCATTGATGCAGCCTGCGACGACAGCCGCCATGATCGATGCCGTTGCGAAACACTGGGCTATCGAGCCCGGTGCCGAGATCACGCTTGAAGCCAACCCCGGCAGCGTCGAAGCTGAACGGTTTGCAGGCTTCAAGGCCGCTGGCGTCAATCGCGTGTCGCTCGGCGTGCAATCGTTGCGCGATGGGGAGCTGAAAAAACTCGGCCGTTTGCATTCCGTGGCCGACGCAAAGGCCGCGGTGGACGTCGCACGCAAAACGTTCGAGCGTTTCTCCTTCGATCTTATCTACGCGCGTCCTGGCCAGGGTGTTGCTGACTGGCGCGCGGAACTCGGCGAAGCCTTGGCGATGGCAGGCGATCACCTCTCGCTGTATCAGTTGACCATCGAGCCCGAGACTCCATTCGAAGCGCTCTATAAGATTGGTAAACTGAAGGTTCCCGACGATGAGGTTGCGCGGGATCTCTTCGCGCTCACGCAGGACATGACGGCGGCCGCCGGAATGCCTGCCTACGAGGTGTCCAACCACGCCCGGCAGGGCCAAGAGAGCCGCCACAACCTCGTCTACTGGCGTTATGGCGCCTACGCCGGCATCGGGCCTGGCGCCCATGGGCGCATTCTAATTGACGGCGTGCGGCACGCAACGTCGACGGAACGTAACCCGGAGGGCTGGCGCGACGCCGTTTTGAGCGTTGGTCACGGCATGACCAGCACCCTCGCGCTCTCGACCGAGGAGCAAGCTGATGAGGCGCTACTGATGGGCTTGCGTCTGACCGAAGGGCTGGATCTCAACCGCATCGCCGCCATCGACGGCACACGGCCGTCGGCTAAAACGGTTGACGGCCTCATTGCACACGGCCTCTTGCGCCGCATCGGCAATGCCCGGATTGCCGCGACTGATGACGGGCGCCTGGTGCTCAACGCCGTAATTGCAGAGCTTTCGGGCGCACTTTTGCCGGTCACGCCCTAGAGCATTTTTCGACGAAGTGGACACTGGGTCGTCGTAGAAAATGCTTCAAAACACGGACTTCTAGAGCGCATTCCGAGACTATGAGATCAGAATGCGCTTTAGCCGCCCGAGGGACACATGGCGTTCATAGATTGGCATCTGCTCGGCAGCATCGCGGCGTTTGCCTTCGTGACCGCGGTGACCCCTGGGCCGAACAACGTCATCGCGCTGTCGTCTGGCGTCACGCATGGCTTTCGCGCCACGATCCCGATGATCAACGGCGTCTCGCTCGGCTTTCCGGCCATGCAGTTCGCCGTCGCCCTCGGGCTTGGCACTGTTCTCTCGGCGCTTCCATGGGCCTATCCGGCGATCCAGATCGTTGGCGTATTGTATCTGTTGTGGCTCGCCGGCAAAATCGGCATTTCAGGCGACCTTGGCCTCGCTGACGGCGACGACGCAGCGGATGCTAAGCCAGTTACGTTCATGCAATCGTGCCTATTCCAATGGATCAATCCAAAAGCATGGATCATTGCTGTTGGCGGCCTTGCGACCTATGTCCCGGCCGACAATTTCTGGCCGTCAGTTGCACTTTTTACTTTGACGTTCTGCATCATTTCATGGCCGGCGACTGCGGTATGGGCGGGCTTTGGCGTGCTCATGCAGCGCTGGCTCTGTACCGGGAGGCGGGTCCGGGTGTTTAACATCGCAATGGCGGCGCTTCTCGGTGTCTCGCTTTGGCCGACGGTGATCGATCTCGGCAGACTGTTGAAGCCATAGGGTTGGCGCGAGAGTGCACAGAGCTGCATTATACCGACGGTTAAAAAATTGACCGACGGCATGAGCGTTTTAGCTTGCGCGCGGCCGCCTCACCAAAACCGAGCGCGGATGTCATCGGTCAATACATATTGCGGCTGGTATTACATGGCCTCCGTCAACACTGGCGAACCGCAGAAAGCCCCACTTGACCGATGTTCGAGCCCGCCGTCAGATGTGACAAAACTCACATTGCGCAAAAAATTGAACCACGGGGCATTCATGACCACCGCCAATCCAACGCCCGATCTGACGCCGAAGGCTGCAAGTGACCACACGTGCGCCTGTCACAGCGCCTCATGCTCGCACCTCCCACTCGGCGATCAGGCAGACTTTGACGATGCCGGCCGCGGGCTTATCGCGACCTTACCGGATGTCACTGTTCGCGGCGAAAAGGGTCAGGTCGTCTGGAGCCTCGGCGAGTATGCGTTTCTCGCCGCGTCCGAAGTGCCCGACAGCGTCAACCCGAGTTTGTGGCGGCAGGCACGGCTGAACATGAACCATGGCTTGTTTCAGGTCACGGACCGCATCTATCAGGTGCGCGGCTTCGATATCTCCAACATGACCCTTATCGAGGGCAACCGCGGCGTCATCGTCATTGACCCGTTAATCTCGTGTGAGTGCGCGCGCGCGGCCCTCGATCTCTACTATGCCAACCGCGGCCATCGGCCTGTGACGGCTGTCATCTACACGCACAGCCACGTCGACCATTACGGCGGCGTGCGTGGCGTCGTCGATGAAGCCGATGTCAACGCCGGGCTTGTGCCGATCATCGCACCTGACAAATTTCTTGAAGAAGTAACCAAGGAGAATGTGCTCGTTGGCACACCGATGATCCGTCGGGCGATCTATCAGTTCGGCCCGATGCTGCCGAAAGGGCCGCGCGGTCAAGTGGACGCTGGTCTTGGCAAAGTGACGTCACGCGGCACTGTTTCGCTTATCCCACCGACGCAAGTGATCGTGCAGCCGTTAGAGGTGCATATCATCGACGGGGTCGAGATCGTGTTCCAGCTGACGCCCGATGCAGAGGCGCCAGCCGAGATGCACATGTTCTATCCCGGCCTCAAAGCGCTGAACCTGGCTGAAAACGCCACTCACAATCTGCACAATATCTATCCGTTACGCGGTGCGCAGGTGCGCGATTGCAATGCGTGGGCGAAGTATCTCGGTGATGCATTGGTGCAATTCGCGCCGAAGTCAGAGGTGGTGTTTGCCCAACACCATTGGCCCGTGTGGGGTAACGCGCGGGTCACAGACTTCATGACCAAGCAACGCGACACCTACAAATATCTGCACGATCAGACGTTGAGGCTCATGAACCACGGTTACAAAGCCGCTGAGATCGCCGAACGGATGGCGCTGCCAGCCTCGCTTGAGACGAACTTTTCAAGCCGCGGCTACTACGGCACGCTCTCGCACAATTCAAAGAGCGTTTATCAGCGTTACATCGGCTGGTATGATGGCAATCCCGCCAACCTCTCGCCGTTGCCGCCGGTACCGCGTGCCGAAAAGCTGGTCGCGTACATGGGTGGCGCTGCGGCCGCACTCACCAAAGCCCGCGAAGACTTTGCCAACGGCGAGTATCGCTGGGTGGCCGAGATTGCCAATACCATTGTGTTTTCCGATCCGACCAACCAGGAGGCGCGCGCTTTATGTGCCGATGCCTTCGAGCAACTCGGCTATCAGG
The DNA here is from genome assembly GCA_031409695.1 of Hyphomicrobiaceae bacterium. Lineage (GTDB taxonomy): Bacteria > Pseudomonadota > Alphaproteobacteria > Rhizobiales > Hyphomicrobiaceae > JABFRJ01. Next base: position 32,850 of record JANNXS010000450.1, on the reverse strand, counting down.
CCGAAAGCGCGACTTGGCGCAATGCGTATCTGCAGGGTGCGCTGGAGCTCCGCAAAGGGGCGCCGAAAATGCTGCGTGCACCCGTGCGCGAGGATTTCGTCAGGGCACTGCCGGTTGGGCAGGTGTTCGACTATCTCGCCATCCGCATTGATCCCGCGAAGTCGTCGGGCAAGCGCACGGTCATCAATTGGACGTTCACGGATCTACAAGAAACCTACGTTTTGACACTGGAAAACTGCGCGCTTAGCTACGTGTCCAACCATCAAGCCACAGATGCACATGTGTCAGTGACAACATCCAAGCCGGTACTACTCAGCTTGATGCTGCGTCAAGGCAGCCTGACGGATGCGGTCAGTGCTGGCGCCGCCGCGGTAACGGGCGATCCGACAAAACTTACGGATTTGTTTGGCCTGATTGAGGATTTTCCGCTCGGCTTCCCCATTGTGGAACCACTGAAAACGTAGCGCTGCAAAACGAAGGGCCACGTCTTGCGACGTGGCCCCCGAGGTAGGTGGTGAGATTGAACGGCGTTGCGGCCGTGCTCATTAGGCAGTCTTGTCGGGTAGTCTGGCGCTGCATCTCAGTTGAGGTGCGAGGCGCGCTCCGACATCCGAAGAGCAAGTTGCGGCTTAGCCGTCTCAAAGTTCCCACTAGACATAGGATCACCTCCTCTCCGTTGTTGACGATGGCTTCTTGTGGCATTGTTCGGCTAGAATTGAAAGCCTGCGAAAGTCCGGTGAGACCGCAATGCAACGGCATATCATTTGCGGCTTCGTTCTGTGTTTCGCCAGCACTGCCAGCTTTGACAAGCCAAAAGCCAACGAACCGCCTGATAACATTGCGGGAACAGCCATTCGGCGCTATGCGGCTGCGGGTGCTTTGTGGCTTTGGCCGGCCGGGTCGACCATTGAGGGGTGTTTTGCCAATGGCGTCGGCGATGAGCGCAAGCTCGTCGTCGACGGTGCGGACGCGTGGATGAGGCATGCCAACATACGCTTTGATTTCGGTCCAGCGCCGACCTATCGCAATTGCCCATTGACGGCCCCGTTTCCGCCTACCCGTGTGACGTTCGGTTCAGGAAATGTCTCGCATGCGCGGCTCGGCACCTATGCGCTCGATCGACCGAGCGAGAAGCCGACCATGTTCATCGCTACGACGAACGCGACCAAAAAGCCGATTCCCGTCGAGAATCTGCGCGCGACGATCTTGCATGAATTCGGCCATATCCTCGGCCTCAAGCACGAACACCAACACCCCGAGAGTGCTTGTTTTCATATGGTGGCGTGGACACAACTGTGTGCCAAACGTGAGCAATCCGCGCGGTTGCCGTCCTTCATCGTCACGAACTGGCTGCCGATGATCGGGCGGGTCAATCCAGACTATGCCGTTGGCGCCCCATACGATCCTCTCTCGATCATGCACTATAAGTTCAACGCTAAAAACTTCACCGGTCCGGCAACCACCTGTGCCGGACCGCGTAATTTCAGCCTGTCTGATGGTGACACGACCAGGGTTACGCGCCTGTACCCCAAGTCTCCCGATGAGCAGCGGTTGCTGATCCAGTCACAAGCGCCGCTGATCGCGCGTGCGATCCTTGAGACGGGTGACCTTGATCAAGCGGCTGCCGAGCGGATTGCGCGCGAAGGTGAACGCATTGTCCGGCGTGCATTTGTTGACCTGAACGCGTTCCGGATTGATGTGGCGTCGGGCATGACACAGCTGAAGCCGGGTCGGTCCGACAGAGGCAGCACGTCACTCACGAGCTTTGGTGCGGGCGCCGCCGAAGCCGCCGCCGCCGCATGTGCCCAGGCCGAGGCGCCACTTCCGCCAGGAGCAGCCTTGCAAATCCGTCGCGGCGATCACTGAATGGCAAGCGCAACACTGTCCGCCGACACGTCAGGAGTGAATATGAGCATCGGATTTGTCGGCATCGGAAACATGGGTGCGCCCATGGTGCGCTGTCTCGTCAAGGCGGGGTGCAGCGTCGTTGCCTTCGACCACGATCCGGAGCGCACTGCCGGGCTCGCCCGCGAGAGCGCAGAGGTTACCGTTGCTGCATCCATCGCTGACCTGGCGCGCAGCGATGTGGTCATCACGATGTTGCCAGACAGCAAGATTGTGCGCGCCGTCGTGCTCGGCGACAGCAGCCGGCCAGGATTGGCGGAGCACGTCAAGGCTGGCAGCCTCATCGTCGATATGAGCTCGTCCTATGCGCCCGAAACGATTTCTCTTGGCGATATGCTCGCGGCCAAAGGCATCGGTCTCGTCGATGCGCCGGTCTCGGGCGGAGTCGGCAAAGCTGTGACGGGAACGCTTGCGATCATGGCTGGCGGCCATCCAGACTTGGTCGAACGTGTCTCACCGATCCTCTCGGCCATGGGTCACGTGCACCGCACGGGCAAACTCGGCTCCGGTCACGCGCTGAAAGCCCTAAACAACTATGTCTCAGCGGCCGGATTGATCGCCACGTGCGAAGCGTTGCTCGCCGGCAAGGCATTTGGCCTCGATCCCGTCGTCATGACGCGTGTCATGAATGCATCCACTGGGCGCAACAACACGACCGAGAACAAGGCCGAGCGCTACTTGATCCCCGAGGCGTTCGACTCTGGTTTCGCGCTCGCGTTGATGAGCAAGGACGTTGGCATGGCCCGCGCGCTTGCCCAGGACCTCGGCCTGCCCGCCGAAGCGCTGGCGTTCGTCGATGCCTACCTGAAGCGCGCCGCCAACGCCCTCGGCCCGGCCGCCGACCACACCGCCGTGATGGCGTTTGCACGAGATTTAACGTGAGGGCGCTACATCGCCAAAAAGCCGATCACTTCAACACCATCAGCGCGTCGGCTGCGACACAACCCTGCGGGCCAACGAACACGGGGTTGATGTCGAGTTCGGCTATGCGACCGCGCAGCGCCCAGGCCATGCGTGAAACATCGACCAGCATCACAGCTAGCGCTTCTTTGTCGCCCGCCGGTTGGCCGCGATAGCCGTCGAATAATTTTGCTCCGCGCAGTTCCGCGATCATGTCACGCGCCGTTTCAATGCCGAACGGGGCGACGCGGAATGTCACATCCTTAAGCACTTCCGTCAGCACACCGCCGAGGCCGACGGCCACACAGGGCCCGAATGCCGGATCGTTGACGATGCCGACAATGGCCTCGATGCCGGTTGCCATTTCTGACACGAGAACGCCGTCGATCTTAGCTTTCGGCGCGTACTTCTGGGCGGCTTTGATCACGTCTTTCGCGGCTTGCTCAGCGCTCAACACATCCTGCAGGCCAAGCTTCACGCCGCCCGCTTCGCTCTTGTGTGCGATATCGCGTGAGACGACTTTGACCGCGAACGGTGGCGACAGTTTCATGACATGTCCGAGCAGGCCCTCGCCTTTGGGGACGAACGCTTCCTGCGTGACGGGGATATCGTAGGCGGCCAGCACGGCCTTGCTCTCGGCTTCGCTCAGCGTCACCGCACCTGTCGGCAGCGTCGTCGCTGTCGCGCTGGCAGCCTTGGGCGTTTTGCGCGGCAACAGGCGCTCGCGATCCATGGCGAACTGTGCGAGCTTTGACGCCGCTTCTGCAAGGCGCACGGGCGTCGAGATCACGGGTACATTGCCGGCTTCCAGGATACGATAGGCCTCTTCCGACTTCGAGCGCCGGCCAGACCAGGCGAGGTGTACAGGCTTGTCGGTTTTCTTGGCAGCGGCAACGATCGCCTCGGCTGCAATCGCCGCGGGTTTGCCGGGGATCGATGCCAGCATGATCGTCAGCTGATCGATGTTGGGATCTTCAAGCACGATGTCGAGGGTCTTGGTCAGCAGCCCCATGTCGTTGAAGATGCCAGCCGTCACGTCCGCTGGATTCTCCGCCGAGCCGAACGTCGGGATGATTTTGGCCAGCGCTGCAACCGTCTTGTCGGCGAACTGCGGCAACACGAGACCTTCCCGCACACAGCGGTCGGCGAACACGATGCCTGATCCGCCCGAGATCGAGAGTGCGCCGATACGATTGCCCTTGGGCAGACGCCCCTGTGCCATAAGCTTGGCGATATCGACCATCGGTTCGACGTCGTCGACCTCGATCAGCCCCGACTGGCGAAATGCAGCCCGGAACAAGTCCGCGCGTCCGGTCATGTTAGCCGTGTGCGAGGCAGCGGCCTTTGCGCCCGCCTCCGTGTTGGCCGACTTCCAGATCAGCACCGGCTTGCCGGTTTCGAGGGCTTTGCGCCCAACGTCGAGCAGACGGCGCGCATCCGGCGTGCCCTCAATGACGGCGAAGGCGAGCTTGCAACCGGGATCGTCGAGGAACGCCTCCAACAGTTCTGGCGTTGTCAGATCGGCCTCGTTGCCCGACGACACGCAGGTGCGAAAGCCCACGCCTTGGAGTTCGGCGAGGTTTACAATGGCATAGCCAAAGCCGCCCGACTGGAATACGCAGCTGACGAACCCTTCCTTGAGGTCGACCTCTTCACCGATCGAGCCAAATGCGGCCCAGACGCGATGCGGCACCGAGATCATGCCCTGGCAGTTTGGCCCGATGACACGAATGCCGGTGTCTTTGGCCGCCGCCTTTAAGTCGGCCTCAAGTTTACGGCCCTCATCGCCCGCCTCACGAAAGCCAGCCGTGAGCACGATTGCGTGCGTGATGCCTGCCTTGCCGCAATCCCGAATAGCTGATGCAACGGCTGGGGCCGGCACTGCGATGATGGCGAGATCGCAAGGTTTCGGCACGCTGACCGCGTCAGGAAAGCAGCGTTGTCCGTGTAGTTCTTGATACTTCGGATTGACGAAGTGCACGGGTTTTTTGAAGCCCGCCGCCCGTAACGCTTTGATCGGTTGGCCGGAAATGCGGGTCAATTCCTGCGAGGCGCCATAGACAAGGATCGCGCGCGGATCGAACAGGTGCTGGAACGGCAAGATTTTGGCGGTCATGATGGGCTCTGACTAAAAACACCGCCCACCTGACCGCGAAGCCCGCTGGCTGGCAACCCCGATTGCCCTCTTTCATCTGAAAAGTCTCCTGATCGTCATTGACGTCTGCCGTCCTCAGTAATATGTAATGTTATTACGTTTATAGATCGAGGTCGTCATGGTTCGCGCCGCTGCATTTTCTGCCCTGGTTTTGCTCGCACTTTCGGCACCCGTGACGGCACAAGAGGGCCCCCTTAAAGTGACCGTCACATTGAAGCCGATCTACGCTTTGGTGCTGCAAGTCATGGATGGGGTGGGCATGCCGACATTGATCGTCGATGGCGCGGCGTCGCCCCATACCTATGCGCTGAAACCGTCCGACGCAAAGGCCATGAACGACGCCGACGTTCTGTTTCGCGTGTCTGAGGCGATCGAACCATTTACGGCCAAGGCGGTGCGCGGCTTGCCAAAGTCTGTTCAGGTAGTGACCCTTGAGACCGTCCCGGGCATGAAACGCCTGGCCCGCCGCACAAACACGAACTTCGAAACCAAGGGCGCCCACAAAGGGCATGATCATGGCAAGTCCGCCATGGATGGCCACGTCTGGCTCGATCCCGAAAACGGCAAAGTCATTGTCGCACACATCGCAAAAGTGCTGTCCGACAAGCGTCCTGCATCGGCTGCTGTGTTTAAAGCCAACGCTGACAAGGCGAATGCGCGGCTCGACGCTCTCACAAAGGAACTGGAGTCGTCTTTGATTCTGGCCGTTGGCAAACCCTACGTGATCTTCCACGATGCGCTGCAATACTTCGAAGCGCGGTTTGGCTTGACAGCCGTCGGTGCCGTGACGGCCGATCCGGAGGTGCCGCCGAGCGGCAAGCGTCTGGTTGAACTGCGCAAGAAAGTGGCGACGCTCGGCGCCACCTGCGTGTTTTCGGAACCGACGTTTGAGACGCGCGTTGGCCAGTCGATCATCGAGGGCACGCAGGCTCGCATCGGCCAACTCGACCCGGAAGGCATCACGGTTGCCAAAGGACCCGATGCCTACGATGCTATTCTGCGTGGCCTCGCCAAAGCGCTGACCGGCTGTCTTGCGACCCCGTCGTAACAAGCGGGACCGTCACGAGTGGGACACCGCCCTATTGCGTTTCGAGCCGACTTGGGTCTTATTGGGTTCTACAGCGTCGGCCTGACGCTGACCAGACAGGCTTTTCTTTGCAATGGCACCGCGCGATCCATCGCTGCGCCGCAATCGGGTCCAAGCCCGGGCCATTGCCATGTCTGAAGCTCACGATGCGTCGATTATGCCGCTGACGACGTTGCTTGCGCTGTGCGGCCTCATTTCGACACTCCTTCTTCTTACCAGCCCCTGAGCCAATGGGGCCGTGGCAATGCCACGGCGGGTGCTCAGGGGGCCGCGACACAACTCCGCAAAACCCATAGACACGCGCCAGTTACTCGGGCCAGCCACTCGGGCCAGCCGCCTGAGTACGTGCGCCGCGATCCAGGATCAGACCATGAGCAAGTCCAGCAAGACTGAAGACGCCGCCACTAAAAAGGCCGCCGCTGTCAAAGCCACCCGCGAAACCGCCAAGGCCATCACCGGCAGCGATCATGTGGTCATTTTCGACACCACCCTGCGCGACGGTGAGCAGTGCCCGGGCGCAACGATGACCTTTGAGGAAAAGATCGAGATCGCACACTTCCTCGAAGATATGGGTGTTGATGTCATCGAGGCCGGTTTTCCTATCGCTTCGGATGGCGACTTCGAAGCCGTGCATGCCATCGCGAAGGTGATCAAAGACTCAGTTGTCTGCGGATTGTCGCGCGCCGGCATGAAGGACATCGACCGTGCCGGTGAGGCCGTTAGGCCTGCGGCCCGCCCGCGCATTCACACCTTTCTGTCAACCTCGCCCGTGCACCGCAAATTCAAGCTGCAGAAGACCGAGGACGAGGTTATCGGCATGATCCACGATCAGGTCGCGCGGGCCCGCAACTGGTGCGACGATGTCGAGTGGTCGGCCGAAGATGCGACACGCACGGAGATAGACTACCTGATCCGCTGCGTCGACACGGCGATCAAGGCCGGCGCCACGACTATCAACCTTCCAGATACCGTCGGCTACACGACACCCGAAGAATACTTCCACATGTTCAAGACGATCCGCGAGCAGGTGGCGAATTCCGATAAGGCGATTTTCTCAGCGCATTGTCACAACGATCTCGGCATGGCCGTTGCGAACTCAATCGCGGCTTTGAAGGCTGGCGTGCGTCAGATCGAATGCACCATCAACGGCATCGGCGAGCGTGCGGGCAATGCCGCGCTTGAGGAAATCGTTATGGCCATCACAACGCGCGGCGACGTGTTGCCATTTAAAACCGGCATCAAGACCGAGATGCTCAACCGCGCCTCCCGCCTGGTTTCGGCGGCGACGTCGTTTCCGGTCCAATACAATAAGGCAATCGTCGGGCGGAATGCGTTTGCTCATGAGAGCGGCATCCACCAAGATGGCATGCTCAAACACACGCAGACGTATGAGATCATGCTGCCCGAAACCGTCGGCGTGACCAAGACCTCGCTGGTGATGGGCAAGCACTCTGGCCGCAATGCCTTTAAATCACACCTGAAGGACATGGGCTACGAACTCGGCGACAATCAGTTCGAAGACGCCTTCAACCGCTTCAAAGCCCTCGCCGACCGAAAAAAGCACGTCTACGATGAGGATATCGAGGCGCTGGTCGATGAGGGCATCGCGACCGCCCAAGACCGCATCAAGGTCGTCGCTCTGATCGTCGTCGCAGGTACGATGGGTCCTCAATCGGCAACGCTCACGCTCGCCATCGATGGCGTTCAGTCGACGGTGCAATCGACCGGCAATGGCCCCGTCGACGCGCTGTTTAACGCCATCGGCAAGCTGGTGCCACATCACGCCAAGCTGGAATTGTACCAGGTGCATGCAGTTACGGCCGGCACCGACGCGCAGGCGGAAGTTTCCGTGCGCCTGTCTGACACGCAGGACGGCAAGCAGGTAACCGCGAAGGCTGCCGACCCCGACACCTTGGTCGCGTCCGCCAAAGCCTACGTCAGCGCACTGAACAAGCTGCAAGCCAAGCGCGGCAAGATCCACGCCCAGGCGGCCGGGGCATAGGCGGGACAAGCGTTTTGCCGTGAAAGTCGGGGCGCGGCTGCCACGCTGCAACGTGAGTGGCAGCCGCGAAGAAATCGTTGTGCGTTGGCGTTGTCGTCGAAATAAGGACGTGGGGTTCGATGTCGACTGCCGCCTACAGTGCGCGATTTGATCACTCAGCAGACGTTATTTTTGGCTTGTTGACGGACGCTGGACATCACAACGGCATTCTACCGTTCTGTGAGTCTGTCTCGGTGTTGGGGCGGCGGACCGAAGCGAACGGGTCAGTTGCCGTAGAGATGCGCCATTTGATCGTGATTCCACGCATCGCGATGGAAACCAACATGCGGTCGACGTTGTCCTATCAGATTGAGAAGCGCAGCCTCGAAATGGTAAGCTATCTCAGTGACGACACTTTCAGTGGTGGCGGCCGTGGCTTCAAAGCAAGTGGTCACGTGGTACCGGACGGCGCGGGGTCGAATTTGTATCTCAAACTCGACATGGCAGGCTTGCCGCTCCGCTATCGGATTTTGCTCGTCGAGCCTTTGCTCCGTCGTGGGCACCAGAAGTTGGTTGAAAAAATAGCGCGCCGGGCGGCCGAGGTTGCGTCAATTGCGCGGGTGCCAATATGACCAGTCTTCACAATCACGCTTTCAGCGCCCAAAAATGGGCCAAGTCAGATCAGGTCAGGTCAGGTCAGGTAACGCGCGTTTGGGCGACTGCGCCGCCGGCAATGTAGCCATAGGCAATGGCCGTCAGCAGGCCATTTCCCGAGAGGTATCCTGACGCTCGCGGACCCGAGACACCACACGCCGCCCCGCCGACGGCAAAGAGACCGGATATCGTCGTGCCGTCTTCGCGGATCACGCGGGTTGCAGCATCGACAACAAGTCCGCCTTGAGTGTGAAACAGTGCGCCCGTGACCTTCACCGCACAGAACGGCGGCTCAAGAGCACGCATACCCCGCCAGCAGCGGCCGAAGCGATCCGTGCCGCCCGTGGCCTTCAAGCCATCGACCGCGAGCCACGTTGTTTCGAGTGTTGTGATGGGGAGTGCGCAGAGACGCGCCAGATCCGCAAGGCTTGTCGCCGTCAGCACGGCGCCCGCCGCCTCCGCTGTTTGAAAATCCTCGAACTGACGCGCGATGCCAGCAATGCGCCCATCGAAGATGGACCAAGCGAGGCCATCTCTTTGCTGCAGGACTTTCTCCGCTTGCTCTGAATAGCCATGTGATTCATCGGAGAAGCGTTGCCCGCTTTGATCAACTTGAAAGCCGCCCTCGGTCATGGTCGCCCAAGTGATCAAAATGCCGTGCGGGTGCGCGACCGAGCCATGTCCCTGGTAGCCTGACAGATGGCGTGTCGCAGCGCCAAGCGCCTCGCCCCATTCGAGAGCATCGCCTTGATTGCCGGGATGGCCGAAATAGAGCGCGTCGGTGAGTTCCGGGATGTGCTTGGCGACGCGGGCTTTGTTGCCACCATAACCATTGCACGCGAGGACAATGGCGCGACAACCGATCTCCTCACGTGCGCCGTCGGGCCGCGCAAAGCCAACGCCGCAAACGCCGCCAGATCCGTCCGTAAACAACGTGTCGGCGTGCGCGCGCGTGACCATGTCGATGCCCGCACGCTCGGCCGCCCCACGGAGGCGATCCATCAGTTCACCACCCGACCGGCTCGGTAGGCCGTGCATGCGGCAGGCGGAATGGCCGGGATAGGTGAAGTTCTCAATAACCGAGAACGGTAAGCCGTGCCGATCGGCCAGCCACTCGAGTGCTAGCGGGACCGCGGCGACGACGGTTGCGATCGCAGCGGTATCGGCTTCGCCCTCGGCCTTGGCGGCTATATCTCGGGCGAACTGCGCTTGATGATCCGCAATGCCAGCCATGGCCTGGAACCGCGTGCCGGCTGCCGGAATTAGACCTGCCGAAAGTGCTGTCGATCCGCGTGGCGTCGCATCCCGTTCAAGCACGATCACGCGCGCGCCGGCCTGATGTGCACGCAGTGCGGCTATCAGGCCCGCCGCGCCGCCGCCGACAATCACGACGTCACACGTAACATCGAACACTGCCGTCTCGCGGGTCTCTACTGGCATGGGCTGTCTCGCTGCGCATCGGCTACCACGCCATACTACCGCGTTCGGTCTTGACGACAACAACCTGTCTCATGTTTAAGACAGGAACCGGAGATTTTCGCATTGGACGCCATCGCGACATCGAAGACGCATCGCCTGTATCTGCTCCTCAAAGAGCGGATCAAGAGTGGTGCATTGCGCCCAGGCGAACGGCTGCCGGGTGAACCGACTTTGGCCGCGCGGCACCGCCTGTCCCGCGTTACCATTCGCCGAGCGCTGGATGGTCTCGAACGGGACGGCTTGATACGGCGCCAGCCTGGATCTGGAACATATGTGCAAGCCGATCTGCAGAAGGCTGCGCTGCTCGGTGATTTCTCGAACATGCTGCAAAGTCTCGTCGCCATGGGCAAGGCAACGCGCGTGGATCTGCTAGCGTTTAGCTACGTGACGCCACCAGCCACGATTGCTTTCGCGCTCGGTCTTGAAGACGACGAACGTGCCCAGCATGCAATCCGCGTGCGCTCGATGGACGGGGCGCCGTTCTCATACCTCTCAACCTACGTGCCCGAGCGGATAGGCGTCAGGTACTCCAAAGCCGATCTTGCCTCGCAACCATTGCTGACGCTTCTCGAAAGATCGGGTGTGGTCGCCGCGTCCGCTGATCAAACCCTGTCGGCGACACTTGCAGGGCCAGAGACGGCCACGGCGCTGCAGGTTGAGATCGGCGCGCCGCTTATTTCGTTGGTGCGCGTGGTGCGCGATATAGACGGTCGCGGCGTCGAGCATCTATCCGCGCTTTACCGCCCCGACAAACATCAGCTGCATATGGCGCTGTCTCGTGTCGGTGAGGGCACCAACCGCCACTGGAGCCCGTCCGTTGCGGCGTCGTCTTTGCCGCCATCACAACGCTCAGTCGCACGCAGAAAACCAACGCAAAAGCGTTAAAGAGGAGGAGATCACCATGAAACTCGACCGCAGAACCATCCTGCAAGGCACAGGCGTTGCCGCAGCCGTGCTCGCCGCACCAACCGTCCTGCGCGCGCAAGCACCCGCCATCAAGATCGGCATCCTGCAGCCGGTCACGGGCGCGCTCGCACAGGACGGCGAATACGGCCGTCTGGGCGCGGGAATAGCGTTGAATGAAATCAACGCGGCCGGCGGCATCAAATCCATGGGCGGCGCCAAGCTGCAGATGGTGTTTGGCGATGCCCGCTCAAATCCCGAGGGCGGCACGGCCGAAGTGGAGCGCATGCAGAGCGAGGGTGTCGCGGCCATCGTCGGCGGTTTTGCGTCCCCGATCGTACTCGCTTCGTCGCAGGCCGCATCGCGCTACGACATTCCCTATCTCGTCGACGTCGGTGTGTCCGATCAGATCGTCAATCGCGGCCTGAAGAACACGTTTCGGTTCGGCCCCGGTTTTGGCGTGGTGACGGCGGCGGCGCTTGATAACTTGGTCAAACTGAACGACGCCGCGGGCAAGCCTGCCAAGACCGTTGTTGTCGTACACGAAGACGGCCTGTTCGGCTCTGGTATGGCTAAGCTGATGCAGAACGAGCTGCCAAAGCGCGGATTTGAAGTGCTTGAGACGATCGGCCACCCAACGCCCTCGCGTGACATGTCGAACGTCGCCCTCCGTATCCGCGCGCTCAACCCGGATCTCGTTATACCCTCGAGCTACTACGGCGAATTCGTGCTGCTCGCGCGCACGATGCAGCAGCAGAAGATCCGCCCGAAGGGCATCTACGCAGCCCTGAACGGTGCGGCCTCAAACTTCCGCTTCGTCAAAGAATTCGCCGAGGCTGCAAACTTCGTCATGGACTGCAACCACTGGGCCGATCCGCGCAAACCCAAAACCGCGGCCGTGCGTGCCCTTGCCGAAAAAGATGGCCGCTTCTGGCTTTACAACACGCCCCTCAACTACTCGGCCGTTCGTTTGCTGGCTGACGCGATCGAGCGAGCGGGTTCGGCTGACCGTGGCAAGATCACCGAGGCGTTGGCTGCCTCGACGTTCACCGATCACATCATGCCCTACGGACCAACCAAGTTCGTCAATGGCCAGAACCAAGGCGCGGCACCTGTGAACACGCAGGTCCAAAACGGCGATATCAAGGTCATCTTCCCGACTGAGTTTGCCGACGCCAAGCCGATCTTCCCGGCGACGTAACACGCGATGCTCAAGCTCGAGATCTTTGCATCTGCACTTGTAAACGGCCTCCTCACGGGGGCCGTTTATGCGCTGATCGCACTTGGGCTGACGCTGGTGTATGGCGTGCTTCACATCATCAACTTCGCCCATGGCGCCATGCTGACGCTCGCCATGTTTGCCGTCTTTGTCTGTCATGCTTGGCTCAAGATCGATCCGTACATCGCGATCTTTTTTCTGACGCCCCTGTTCTTCGGTCTCGGCTATGGCGTGCAGCGGTTCATCATTGGCCCTGCCAGCCACGGTGATGACAGCAACATCCTGCTTGTCACGCTTGGCCTCTCGATCATCATCGAGAATGGTCTCCTGATGCTGTTCAAATCCGACACGCGCTCGATCGACGTCCCCTACGGTTTTTCGGTGATCGAGATCGGCGCGTTGATTGTGTCTGTTCCCAAAGTGATCGCCTTCGTGGTTGCGTTTCTTGTGGCTGGCATCCTCGGCCTCCTGCTGCTCAAGACCGACACCGGCAAAGCGATCCGCGCTGTTGCCAAGGAGCGCATGGGTGCTCAGCTCTCTGGTATCAGCGTTGATCACATCTACGGCGTCACCTTCGGCCTCGGTGCCGCTTGCCTTGCCATCGCGGCGTGCCTGTTGATGCCGACGTACTTGGTCAGCCCGCGCGCGGGCAATGCGTTCGTGCTGGTCGCCTTCACCATCGTCGTGCTCGGCGGCATGGGTTCCATTGGCGGCGCTCTTGCTGGCGGCTTGATCATAGGTGTGGTTGAGAGCTTGTCTGGCCTCTACTTCGGTGAAAGCCTGGGCCAAATCGGTATTTTCATCATCTTCATTGCCGTACTGCTGTTCCGGCCAACCGGTTTGTTCGGAGCCAAGGCATGAACAAACTGGGCATGAACACTTTGGGTATAAGCCGCGCCCCGACCGACCGCACCTTGCCCCTGATTGGCATCGTGGTGCTCGCGCTCGCCGTGCTGCCCCTCGGGGTCACGTCGAATGTAGTGTTGAATTTTCTCGGCTTCGCGATGATCATCGCGCTGGCAGCGCAGGGCTGGAACATCCTCGGCGGCTTTGGCGGGCAATTCTCGTTTGGTCACGCGGTCTTTTTTGGCACAGGCGCCTATGCCATGGCGCTGTTGCAGGTGCGCTTCGGGCTGAACCCATGGCTCGCATTGCCGCTCGCCGTCTTGCTTGGCGCCGTGGTTGGCTATGTCATGGGATGGCTGAGTTTCCGCGCTCAACTGCGTGGCTCCTATTTCGCGCTGGTAACGCTCGCCTTCGCTGAGGTGTTTCGCATCACAGCCAACGCGTGGGGCTTTACGGGCGGCGCGGCTGGCGTACTCGTGCCATTAAAGCTCGACGCAGCCAACATGCAGTTTGCGGACAAGCGCGTTGCCTATTGGTTTGCGCTTGCGCTTGTTGCGGTCGCGCTTGTCATTACGCACCGCCTGACGCAATCCCGTTTCGGCGCGCAACTCGTCGCCATCCGCGAGAACGAAGACGCCGCCCGCGCCCTCGGCGTCGATGCGCTGGCAACCAAACTTAAAGCCATCTCGCTGTCGGGCGCAATGACGGCCGCAGCTGGCTGCCTCTATACGCAGAAATTTCTCTACCTCGACGCCACCATCGCCTACGGCCCATGGATTTCGGTTGAGGCTTTGCTGGCACCAATCATCGGGGGCGTAGGCACCGTGTTTGGGCCGCTGGTCGGTACGTTTTTGTTGCTCGGCCTGGGCGAGCTCACGAAGACGCTTTTCTCCCACATGTTTGGCGGCGCGTGGCCGGGCGCGGATCTCGTGGTGTTCGGTGTGTTGCTGATTGTCTGCGTCGCCTTCGCGCCGCGCGGCGTCCTCGGCCTGCTCACCTCCTGGCGGCGGAGCAGCCCATGAGTCCCCTCCTTGACGTGGTCTGCGTGACCAAGCGCTTCGGCGGACTTTTAGCCGTCGACAACGCCTCCCTGACAGTTGAGACGGGTTCCATCACTGGCCTCATCGGCCCCAATGGTGCCGGCAAGACGACGCTGTTTGCAACCATCTCAGGCTTCGAAGCGCCAACCAGCGGCGATATCGTGTTCTCGGGCCAGATGATCACGGCGCTGCCGACACACGTCCGCGCCGCCATGGGGATCGCGCGCACGTTTCAAATTGTGCAGCCGTTCGCCGGACTGAGCGTGCGCGAAAACATCGCCGTCGGCGCGCATCTCCGTCACCGCGCGCGTGCCGATGCCCTTGCCCGCGCCGAGATCGTCGGTGACGCCGTCGGCCTTGGCCCGCTGCTCGACAAACCTGCAAGCGCGCTCACCGTTGCCGGCCGTAAGCGTCTCGAACTTGCGCGCGCACTCGCGACTGAGCCAAAACTCCTGCTGCTCGATGAGGTGCTCGCCGGGCTGAACCCGTCCGAGATCCGCGACATGATACCGGTTGTGCAGAAGATCCGTGCGGACGGCGTCACGATCCTGATCGTCGAGCACGTCATGCAAGCCGTGATGACGTTGTGCGATACGGTGTATGTGCTCGCACAGGGCCGCATGATTGCTGAGGGTAAACCCGCCGAGATCGCGCGGCATCCGCAGGTGATCGAAGCCTATCTCGGTCACGGCGCGGCCGCCCGCTTGCAAGCGCGCACTGTTGCTGAGACGGGTAGTGGCATTGGGGCATCCCATGCTTGAGGTTTGTGATCTCGTTGCTGGCTACGGCGGCGTGCCTGTCTTGCGCGGTGTGTCGATGAACGTCGGTGCAGGTGAGATCGTTGCCGTGCTCGGCGCCAACGGCGTGGGTAAGACAACGTTGAACCGCGCCGTCTCTGGTCTCATTCCCGTTTCGTCCGGCTCGATCCACTTTGATGGCAACGCCATTGGCGGCGCCTCTCCGGCAGCCATTGTCTCGGGCGGATTGATCCACGTGCCTGAGGGCCGCAAGATCTTCCCGAATATGAGTGTGTTGGAGAACCTCGAACTTGGCTCTTACCGCCGCGCCAGAGGCAATCGCGCCGTCAACATCGAAAAGATCTTCGTGACATTTCCGCGCCTGCGGGAGCGCACGAAGCAGCTTGCGGGCACGCTCTCTGGCGGCGAGCAGCAGATGCTTGCGATTGGCCGGGGTCTGATGGCCGAGCCCAAGCTGCTTATCCTGGATGAGCCGTCGCTTGGCCTGTCGCCGTTACTGGTTGAGGAACTGTTCACGCTGATCGCGCGCATCGCCGCTGACGGTCTCGCGGTGATGTTGGTTGAGCAGAACGTGATGCAATCGCTCGATCTCGCAGCCCGGGCCTATGTGCTCGAGAACGGCACGATCGTCATGCGAGGCGCTGCCGCTGACCTGAAACGCAATCCAGAACTCGAACGCACCTACTTGGGAATGTGACGGATGCAGCGCTTTTCCCTGAAATCCAGACTGCGCGAGCCGCGGATCCTGCTGGCACCGGGCGTCTATGATCCGTTGACAGCATCGCTTGCGGCCGATGCAGGATTTGAAGCGCTGTATCTCTCTGGCGCTTCGATTGCCTACACGCGCCTCGGGCGACCCGACATCGGCCTCGTCACCATGAGCGAGGTGGTCGACACCATCACGTTGATCCGCGACCGCGTGACAACGCCACTGATTGTCGATGCTGATACTGGCTACGGCAACGCTCTCAACATGGAGCGCACAATGCGGCTTTTTGAACGCGCGGGCGCCAACGCGTTGCAGATCGAGGATCAGAGTTTTCCCAAACGCTGCGGACATCTCGCCGAGAAGCGGTTGATCCCGGCCGTTGAGATGGTCGGCAAAATCCGCGCCGCAGCTGAGGCGCGACGATCACCCGAGACCTTGATTATTGCCCGCACGGATGCTGTTGCCGTCGAAGGGTTCAACGCAGCCATTGAGCGCGCGGGCCTCTATCGCGAGGCAGGTGCCGATGCCCTGTTCGTCGAGGCGCCGGGTTCCATTGATCAGATCGCGCGCATTCCGCAAGCGCTTGGCCGCACACTGCCGTTGATGGCGAACATGGTTGAAGGCGGCAAAACACCGTTGCACTCGGCGGCTGAACTTGAGGCGCTGGGTTTCGCGTTGGTGATTTTCCCTGGTGGCATTGTCCGTGCCATTGCCCATGCCGCGCGCGAATTCTACGGCTCGCTGAAACGTGACGGCACAACGGCCGCCTTTGGCAATCGTATGTTTGACTTTGACCAACTCAATGCCGTCATCGGCACGCCCGAAATGCTCGCGCGCGGCAAACGCTATGAGGGCGGACAATGACACGCATCGATCCGGGGCTCGATCCTATAACCTTTTCCATCCTCACCGGCCGGCTCGAGCAGATCGCCGACGAGATGGACGCAACGCTGTATCGCTCGGCGTTCAACCCGATCATCGCCGAGGCGCGTGACGCCTGCCACGGCCTCTATCACGCTGAAACCGGCGCGACGCTTGTGCAGGGGCAGCGTGGGTTGCCGATCTTCGTTGGTGCCATGGCATTCGCCGTCAAGGCCGTCATCGACAAAGTTGCGCTCCAAGGAGGTCTCGAAGACGGCGATACGTTCATCTTCAACGATCCCTATGCAGGTGGCACGCACCTCAACGATTTCCGCCTTGTGCGCCCCTTGATGCGCGGAGGCAAAGTGTTCGCCTGGCTCGCGTCCGTCGGGCATTGGCTGGATATTGGTGGCAACGTACCGGGTGGCTACAATCCGCGGGCTGAGGAGTGCTTCCAGGAGGGCGTGCTGATCCCGCCCGTGAAGTTGTTCCGCAAGGGCGTGCTGCAACAGGATGTCGTGGATATTCTGCAGGCCAACACGCGCCTGCCGCGCTCCAATTGGGGCGATCTGAACGGACAACTCAATGCGCTCGATCTCGGCGCGCGGCGATTTCATGAATTAATCAATGAGTACGGTGACGCCATCGTGACGGCAACGCTCAAGGCCGCCTCTGAGCGCGCAGACGCGATGATGCGTGCGGAGATCCGCGCCTTGCCGGACGGCGTCTACAGCTTCGAGGACTATCTCGACAATGACGGGATCGTCGACGAAAAGCTCACTATAGCCCTCGACCTCACCATCGCGGACGACGAACTGACGCTCGACTTCTCGCGCTCATCGGCGCCGTGTCGCGGCCCCGTCAACATCGCGCGCTCGACGGCGGTAGCGTGCTGCTATGTGGCACTGAAGCATATGTTCACGGGTGTTCCGGCGAACGCCGGTGTGCTCAACCCGATTACGTTCGTCATCCCAGCGACGACTTTCCTCGGCGTGTCGGCGCCGCGTCCCGTCGCGGGCTACACCGAGACAATCCTGCGCATGATCGGCGTCGTGTTTGGTGCGCTCGCCAAGCCCGATCCTGCGCGCGCGACCGCCGCCCCGTTCGGTACCATCAACGCACTTTCGATTGCCGGCTACCGCACCAACGGCGACCGCTGGGTGATGTTCTCATTTTTTGGCGGCGGTCTCGGTGGTAATCCGCGCTCGGATGGTCTGAACCATGCCAATAATCCAATCTCGACGGCTACCATCCCGCCAGCGGAAGTACTCGAAGCGTCATACCCCGTTATGTTTACTCAGTGGGCGCTACGCCCAGACAGTGCTGGGGCGGGCGAACATCGCGGCGGACTTGGCGCGATCTACGAGATCGAAGTCCTCAATGACAGTGGTGCAGACGTCGCTCTACTCGGCGAACGCGGGCGTTTCGCACCGTTCGGCGTCAATGGGGGCGAGCCAGCGGCACTTAATCGGTTCGCCTGGCAGACAACTGACGGTTGGCGCGAGCCGCCGATGGCCTCGAAGATCACGGGCGTTCGACTTGAAAAGGGCCAACGATTGCGTCTCGAAACACCCGGCGGCGGCGGCTGGGGTGATCCGGATAAGCGTTCGTCTGAAGCCATCGCACGTGATGTTGCGCGCGGGTTCGTGTCGCGTGAGGGCGGACGATGAGTGGGGTGTCAAAAATTGTCGGCGTTGACGTCGGGGGTACTTTCACCGACCTCGCGTTCTTCGACGAGGCAACGCGCTCCTTTCGCACGGCGAAGGTGCCATCGAACCGCGGCGATGAGGCGGTCGGTTTCATCGAGGGTCTCGAGGCGCTCGGCCAGATCTCTGACCTAGGCGCGATCGTGCATGGTACAACGGTTGGCACCAATGCGCTGCTCGAACGCAAAGGCGCGCGCATTGGTATCATCACAACGGCGGGCTTTCGCGACGTGCTTGAAATGCGCCGCCGCGACCGGCCGAACACCTGGGGCCTGTGGGGCGATTTTGAACCCATCGCCGCGCGAGATTTTCGCCTTGAGGTCCCGGAGCGCACGCTCGCTGATGGAACCATCCGAGAGGCGGTCGATGTCGATGCCGTTCGCGCGGCATGTCAGGCGTTGCTGGCGAAAGGCGCCGAAGCCTTGGCGATTGTGTTCATCAACGCCTACGCTAATGCAGCTAACGAGCGCGCGGCCTATGCCGCTGGATTGTCCGTCTGGCCAAATGCTCACGTGACGCACTCAACGCAGATTCTGCCTGAATTTCGTGAATTCGAACGCACGTCAACGACGGCTTTGAATGCCTATCTGCAGCCTGTCGTCGCAAGTTATCTCAGCAAGCTGGACACAGCGTTGTCAGAGAAGTGCTTTGCTGGTTCGTTCCACATCGTGCAGTCCAACGGCGGCATTATGTCAACGACGCTTGCGCGAAAATTCCCCGTGCGTACTGCCCTTTCTGGCCCGGCCGCGGGCGTTATCGCCGCGGCCGCCATCGCATGTGCAGCGGGCTTTCCCGATATCATCACGGCCGATCTTGGCGGCACATCGTTTGATGTCTCCGTGGTCGCCAATGGAAACGCAGCGCTTGCAGCGCAGACGACAATTGATTTCGGCTTGGTCGTGCGCACACCGATGATCGAGATCACTACCATCGGGGCCGGTGGCGGGTCGATCGCGCGGGTCGATGGCAGCGGGTTCCTGATGGTCGGGCCGGAGAGCGCAGGTTCGCGGCCAGGACCCGTGTGTTATGGGCAGGGCAATACGAGGCCGACATTGACGGATGCGAACGTCGTGCTCGGGCGCATCAATGCGGAGCGTCCGATCGGCGGCAAGCTCGCGCGGCTCGACATTGCGGCCGCGCGCGCGGCGATCGCTGAACACATCGGCGAACCACTCGCCGCCAGCCCCGAGGCGGCTGCCGAAGCAATCATCCGCGTGGCCAACGCCAAGATGGCTGGCGCGATCCGGCTCGTTTCAGTCGAGCGCGGACACGATCCGGCGAAGTTTACGGCCGTGCCGTTTGGCGGCGGTGGCGCACTCCATGTCGGCGCACTGATTGCTGACGTGGGGCTTCGGGGCGCCTTGGTGCCAAGGTACCCCGGCGTCACATCCGCGCTCGGTTGCATCATCGCCGACGTGCGCCAGGATCATGTCAGTACACTCAATCTTAATCTCGACGGTCTCAGCGGCGCGCTGCTTGGCGCGCGCATGGCGGCCGCCGGTCGCGACGTGCACGCGGTCGTCACCGCGTCGGGGTTGAGCATGTCTGGTATCGACGTCGTGTTCGAACTGGATATGCACTACGTCGGCCAGACGCACACCGTCACGGTGCCGCTTAAGATGACCTCCGGCATGTCGTTTAACGCGCTTCAGGTGGAACTGATGCAAGGTGCGCTCGTCTCGGAGCCGTCTGTGCGAGACGCCTTCGAGGGCGCGTACCTGAGGGCGTTCTCGCGCCTTCTCCCGGGGACGCCGGTGCGGATCGTCAACCTGCGCACTGCCGCGATCGGGCGGCGGCCTGCATTTGACATGATGGCGCTGGCCCCGGTCATCACCGCGAACCAGGACAGCGCCCAGAACAGTGCCCAGAACAGCGCATTGATGGGCAAGCGGCGCGTGTGGTTTACTGGCGCCTGGCACGAGGCTCAGATCTGGGATCGACTGGCGTTGCCGACTGGAGCCGTCGTGATGGGACCGGCTGTCCTGGAGCAGGCCGACGCGACGACGGTAATCGACCCCGGCCTCGCGGCGCGCGTCGATGTGTTTGGCAACCTTATTGTGGAGCGCGTAGCATGAGCGACGCACGGCTCGACCCCCGCATGACCGCTATATTACTGTGTGATCTGCAGAACGATTTTATCCACGCGAACGGCGCCTACGCACGCGGTGGGCAAACGTCGGCCGACATCGCAGTGCTTCCGGGACGTCTGAAGCCGCTGGTGCGTGGACTGAAGGATACTGGCGGCCTTGTGATTGCGACACAGTTTACACTCGTGCCCGGCCGAGACGGCGAGCCGCTGATTTCGCCGCACCTGAAACAGATGCGGCCTTTCCTGCGTAAGGGTGATTTTGCGCCGGGCTCATGGGGGAACGCGACAGTCGATGCACTCCAGCCCGTAGATGTCGCCGTCGAGAAAGTGGCATATTCGGCCTTTTACATGAGCCGATTGGAATGGATTCTGCGAAAGCTCGGTGTCACGCGGCTGCTGGTTGCCGGCATCGTCACAAACGGTGGCGTATCGTCGACCGTCCGCGACGCCCATGTGCGTGACATTGAGACCATCGTGCTTGAAGATGGTTGCGCCGCGTTCTCGACTGACGTGCATAAGACGGCAATCGATGCGTTACGCCCCGTGGGTCGCGTCGCAACCATCGCTGAGATGATATCGGAGATTGCCCTGGCATGACCGCACGCACGCTGTTCGATAAACTCTGGGACAGTCACGTCATCGCGACGCGCGAAGATGGCGAAGCACTGCTCTGGGTCGACCGGCATTTCTTGCACGAGGGCTCGCACCATGCTTTCCGTCAACTTGACGCAAAGGGCCTGACGGTGGCCGAGCCGTCGTTGACCTTCGGCGTTGCCGACCACTACGTGCCGACGCGCGGGCGACCCATGATCGGCGATCCCGAAATCGCTCAAATGGTGACGCGACTGACCGACAATGCCGGCAAGCATGGGATACGCCTGTTTGGGTTGGACGACCCAGCTCAAGGTATCGTGCACGTCATCGGGCCGGAACAGGGGCTGACGTTGCCAGGTCTTTTGATTGTGTGCGGCGACAGCCACACGTCGACGCACGGCGCGTTCGGCGCTTACGCTTTCGGCATTGGCGCGTCCGAAGTGGCACATGTGCTGATGACGCAGACCCTGTGGCAGCGTAAACCAAAGCGTATGCGGATTATCGTTGATGAGCGACTCGGCACCCACATCACCGCTAAAGATCTCGCCTTGTATGTCATCGCACGCATCGGCGCTGACGGTGCCCGCGGTCACGCGCTTGAGTACGCGGGCCAAGCGATCACAGCGCTCTCGATGGAAGCGCGCCTGACGCTGTGTAACATGTCGATCGAAGCGGGCGCGCGCTGTGCCATGGTTGGGCCGGATGAGACGACGTTTGCATATGTTGCCGACAAACCCTATGCGCCGCGTGATGCAGAACTGTCTGCGGCCATCGCGCAATGGGCTAAGCTTGCGACGGACACCGATGCCGTCTTTGATCGAGAGCTTGAGATAAACGCGCGAGACGTTGCGCCGACAGTCACCTGGGGCACCAGCCCTGAGGAAGCGGTGGCGATCACGGGACATGTGCCGCGGCCCCATCAACATCCCGAAGCTCGGGCCCGCTCCATTGCTGCAGCCCTTGATTACATGGGCCTTGCTCCGGGAATGGCGTTGGCAGACATTGCCGTCGACCGCGTGTTCATCGGTTCGTGCACGAATGCTCGGATCGAGGATTTGCGGGCCGCAGCGGATGTGCTGCGGGGTCGAAAATCGAAAGTCCCTGGTCTCGTTTCGCCGGGGTCGAGTGCGGTGAAACGACAAGCTGAAAGCGAAGGCCTTGATCGCGTGTTTCGCGATGCCGGCCTCACGTTCGCTGATTCAGGTTGCTCCATGTGCGTCGGCATGAATGGCGATCTGGCGGCACCCGGCGAACGCGTGGCGTCGACCACCAATCGCAATTTTCGCGGCCGACAGGGTATCGGCGCGCGCACGCACCTGATGTCGCCTGCCATGGCGGCCGCGGCAGCTGTTACTGGTCGGCTGACCGACGTACGACAGCTGCTAAAACGTGAGGGTTGAGCCATGGCACCGTTCACAACGCTCGACGCCATCGCTTGTCCTCTGAACCTCGAAAATGTCGACACGGACCAATTGTTACCGGCGCGCTTCATGAGCCGATCACGGGCTGTGGGATATGGCGACTATCTGCTCCGTGATTTGCGTTTTGACGCTGGCGGCACGCGTACGGGTTTCATCCTCGACCAGCCACCGTATGTGGACACTAAGATCATCATTGCCCGCCGCAACTTCGGCACGGGGTCTTCGCGGGAGGCGGCCGTCTACGCGCTCTGGGATTTCGGCATTCGTTGCGTGATTGCCCCATCGTTTGGTGACATCTTCGCCTCCAACGCCGTTAAAAACGGCCTTCTTCCGGCAGAGGTTGGCGGCGATGATGTGGAAGCGCTGTTGGCTGACCTAGGTCCATCTGGCGCTTCGCGCCTGACGGTTGATCTCGACCAGCAACGTATTGTGTCGGCCACGCGGAGCGTGCCGTTCGTCATAGATCCCGTGCGCCGGGCGCAACTTCTGAACGGGTGGGACGATCTCGATCTGACACTGCAGCATCGCGCTGCTATTGACGCGTATCGCACGCAGCTTGTTGCTGAGCGGCCCTGGGTCATGCCACGTCGGACGTGATTGCCGCGCCAGCTTTTCGACGAGGACCTCAACATGACCTCCCACCGTCTCCCGCCGCACCTTCTGCCAACAACTGTGGTCGGCAGTTATCCGCAGCCGGATTGGTTGGTCGACCGCGCCATGCTCGCCAAAGGCGTCCCGCGCGTGCGCAATACGGACCTGTGGCGAGTTGCTGAGCCCTATCTGGAGCAAGCCCAGGACGATGCAACGCTGCTCGCGATCCGCGATATGGAGCGGGCTGGCATCGACATTATAACGGATGGTGAAATGCGGCGTGAGAGCTATTCGAACCGCTTCGCGACGGCGCTTGACGGCATAGATCAGATTACGACCGGTGAGGTGCGCCAGCGCTCGGGTCACGTATCACGTGTACCGCGTGTAATAGGGCGCATCCGTCGCACACAGGCTGTCGAAGTGCGCGACATGCAGTTTTTAAAGCGCAATACGGATCGTCTCACCAAAATCACGCTCCCCGGCCCCTTCACGATGAGCCGCCAAGTGCTGAACGAATTCTACCAAGATGACGATGAGATGGTCATGGATTATGCAGCCGCAGTGAACGCGGAGGTGAGGGACCTGGTTGCAGCCGGCGCCGACGTCATTCAGCTTGATGAGCCGTGGTTGCGCAATGATCCCGAGGCGGCAAAACGGATTGCAGTCAAAGCGCTCAACCGGGCACTCGAGGGGGTCACCGTGCCGACAGTCGTTCACCTGTGTTTTGGGTACGCGGCGCTCGTCGGCGGTGAGCACAAATCTGTCGGGTATTCGTTTCTTCCGGAGCTTGCTGCTTGCTCAGCCGACCAGATTTCCATTGAGGCTGCTCAGCCGAAACTTGATCTCGGCGTTCTCAGCGACTTGTCTCCTAAGACGGTCATGCTCGGTGTCATTGATCTCGCAGACCTGCGCGTTGAAACGTCAGCGCTTGTTGCCGACCGGATCCGTGCAGGGCTGAAGTATCTGCCAGCAGACAAACTTGTCCTCGCACCCGACTGTGGCATGAAGTACCTGCCGCGCGACCTCGCGTTCGCGAAGCTCAAGGCGCTTGCCGACGGCGCGGAAATTGTCCGCCGCGAACTCTAATACCGGCGGTCATATCTATTGACCGATGGTACCCGCGCGCGAGGTTGGTGGGGCGGCCGCGCGCAAGCAAAAAAGTGCTTATGCCAGCGGTCAATTTTTTGACCGTCGGTATGAGGACGCTTACCGCGGGAACACGTTGAGAATGTAGCGCAGTGCCTCTTCACCCGCCTCATAGGCGCTGTCGATGGCAAAGGCGCGGCGGTCTTGATCCTTGTCGAAACGCAATTTTTCAGCGACCTCTGCCGTGCGCGCAACACGCCATGCCCCAACAGCGCGTGCCGAGCCCTTCAGTGTGTGCGCAGCATCGTGCCACTCCTTGGCCGTGCAGGCGGTCTCAAGCGCTTTGCAATAGCCGGGCGCACTTTCTGCAAACAGGTAGAGCACCTCGCGCTCCAGCTCTTTGTTGCCGAGCGTAAAGCGTCGGAGATAGGTGAAATCGATCGGCTTCGTCGCTGCGTCGTCGCGCGCATCGACATGACCTATCCACGCGCCATCCATTCGTGCTGCCGTTACTGTTGCCATGATCCGCCGCCCCAGATCGTCCCCTGATCGCACCTGCCGCGATGTCGCGTTGCAAGCACCAACGGTTCGTTTCCCGTTACCTACAGGTTAGGCGCGAACGCCTAATCCGACGTAAAACAATCTGGTAACAGAACGATGAACACGTGTTACAGTTCAGGGGCGGTGTCGGCCCTGCGCCAACGCGTGCGGCACATGGCTCTGCGCTCTTTGCAAGAGGCGTCGACATTGTGCGGCAAGTGGATGACGTGCGCGCGTAGAGCTTATACCGACCGTCAGAAAAATTGACCGACGGCAAAAGCGTTTTTGTTTGCGCGCGGCCGCCCCACCAACCCCGCGCGGGGATACCATCGGTCAATAGAAAATGACCGCTGGTATTACTTCGTCAGGCGCACCGTCGATGCCTTGAGGGCGATGTCACGGAAGGCGGTTTTTAGGGCGTCGCCGCTGGTCGCTTCATAAAAGTGAGCATTGGAGTTGGCGCAGCCACGGAGCGTGTCGATCACGGATTGATTTCCAGCGACATCAAAACCGATGGCAAACACCTCGATCCCCGTCTTTTTGATCTCGACGCACAAAGCGCGGGCTTGTGTGGTCGCGTCGGCGCCAATGTACTGGGTGTTATACTCGCCATCGGTCATGAGAACGAGGATCTTGCGCAGTTTCGGCGCGCCCGAAGGGTTTTTCTGTGTCAACTCCGAGTATGCTGCTGGTTGCTGCTCGGCATCAAACAGCGCCGCCCACTGCGGTGATAGGAGATACCACGCCCATGCCGTGCCGAGATGGCCGGCTGTCATGCCGCCAGCCGATAGCGACCGCACCATCTGTTTAAGTTCATTTTTTTTGTTCGTGAGCGGAAAGATCTCGCGGTCGTTGCCGCAATCGGCAGTTGGAGCCACGTCTTCGAGCGGCGTCAGATAACTGCCGGCAACAGGGCTTGCATCCGTGTACGTGTCACTGCCGGGGCGTTCGACGACACAGCCTTTGTAGCCGTGCATGCCGTGATTGCCGGTCGCAGCTTTGAATTGATTGGACGTCAGTTTGACGGTGTTGGAGAACGGCGCCAGGGCGATGCGGGCTTTGTTGGCGCTCGGGTTGTCGCTGATGACGATGTTTGTCAGGTCCTCAACGGCGTCCTTTAGATCCTGCAGTTTCTGGCCATTCATCGATCCCGTCACATCAAGCATGAGCGAGATTTCGACATCCGAAGGCTGTGCGAAACGGGCGATGGACGTTGTCTGGACGGCCATCGTGCTCATGCCGATTACGCTGAGAAAAGACGTTGGCATTTGAAGGTCGGCTGTACCCTGGATCGCGATGCCGCTATCGACGATTGTAAAGACGAGGGTGCCGGGCAAGGCGCTCTTGGTCTTGATCTTATCCATAAACGCATTTGCCGTCGCAATCGCGTCGACATCGGAGCCGCCGGTCTGTTTGATTCGTGCACCAGCCAGCACGGCCGCATCGACCGCGTCGCGATAGCCCGATTTCATGCGGGCATGGCTGGCAAAGTCCACAGCACCGCCAACAAACGCCATCAACAGGACACACAGCAGTCCGAAAGTCATAGCGACGTTGCCGCCGTTATCATGGATAAAAGCGATGCGACTTTGCCGGTCCGTATTGTTTGAGCCTTGTTGCATGATAGCGGTATCCGTGAGTTACGACAGCGCCATTGCGCCGCATCCGTGATCGAACGTTGCTCTCCGGTTCCTAACGAGACCCTAATTTAATTATCTAAAATGCGAATGAAATTACTGAGCTAACCAATGGGATAATCATCGCTTCATTCTGAAACTAAACTGTCTCAATTCTGCCCGTGCTGGTGTTTCACCGGACACGCAATCGCACCACGGCATGTTGTCGCTTTCCGCGCGGCTCGGTTGCAGGATCCAAGGGTGTCCGCTACCAGTGCCCGGAAATAAGGTACACGTTTGCGTCGCGCGGCCCACATGGTCGCCGACAAGAGGTGCGAAAACGCAATGGGCATGATCCTCACGAGCCTCGGGCAGCCGCAGGTGACTTACGACACGCCGGGTGGACTTGGTTCCGACCGGGGCTTGACCGAGCTGAACAACCAGTTGGCGGACAAAGGTTTTCTCGTCACTTCGACGGACGATCTTATCAATTGGGCGCGCACCGGATCGCTGATGTGGATGACGTTCGGGCTGGCTTGTTGTGCGGTCGAAATGATGCACACTTCGATGCCGCGGTATGATGTGGAGCGTTTCGGGTTCGCGCCCCGCGCCTCGCCGCGACAGTCGGATGTGATGATCGTCGCGGGCACCCTGACGAACAAAATGGCGCCGGCCTTACGCAAGGTCTATGACCAGATGCCAGAGCCACGCTACGTCATTTCCATGGGCAGTTGCGCCAATGGTGGTGGCTACTACCACTACAGCTATGCCGTCGTCCGGGGTTGCGACCGCATCGTGCCGGTCGACATCTATGTCCCCGGCTGTCCGCCAACGGCGGAGGCGTTGTTGTACGGTATCCTGCTGTTACAGAAGAAAATCCGCCGGACGGGCACGATTGAACGGTAATGGGACGAGTGAGCTCCAGGGACTGCGCCAAAGTTCGTTCAGTAGGTCGCCCGCTTCGGTGATAAACCGGGGCGCATCCAATCGCCAGCGTTCACTCTTTCGTCCTTGCGGGCGTGTCGGGCACGTGCCCGGCACGGCGTGACACAGCCGCCGTTGACCGCTGGCGGGAAACGTCGCACACGGCGCCTCGTTTGGTGCGATCGGCGCGTGCCGCTGCGTGCGCCGCCCGGGTTTAGGACGTTTGGGGCCAGGAACGCGCATGCCCAACTACTTCACGACACTCGCGCCGCTAGCGCCCGAGCTGACGCTGGTCATCGGTGCCTTTGCGCTTTTGATGATCGGTGCCTTCCGTCAGGATACTGAGGCCAACGCTGAGAAAATTTGCTGGATGGCCCTGCTTGTGATCTTGGCAGCCGGCATGTTCTTGATGCTCAAACCGGTCGAAAACGTGCGCCTCTTCGAGGGCGCATTCGTTTCGGACCCGCTGGCGCGGTTCATGAAAGTCTTGGCGCTCATCGGCGCGGGTGGGGCGCTGCTGATCTCGTTTGACGCCATGCGCGAAGGCAAATACCTGAAATTTGAATACCCGGTGTTGGTGCTGCTCGCGACAGCCGGAATGATGATCATGATTTCGGCCGGAGACTTGATCGCGCTCTACATCGGCCTCGAGCTGCAATCACTCGCGCTCTACGTGATGGCAGCCTTCCACCGGGACAACGTAAAATCGTCGGAGGCGGGCCTCAAATATTTCGTCCTTGGCGCTTTGTCGTCGGGGATGCTGCTGTACGGAGCGTCCCTTGTTTACGGGTTCACAGGCACAACGGTGTTTGCCGAAATCCTGAAAGTAGCGCCTGAGGCTAGTCGTGGCGCAAGCATTGGGCTGATTTTTGGCCTCGTGTTCCTGTTTGTCGGCCTCGCTTTTAAGATCTCAGCCGTGCCGTTCCATATGTGGACGCCGGATGTGTACGAGGGCTCGCCGACGCCGGTTGCGGCCTTCTTTTCGGCCGCACCAAAGGTTGCGGCAATGGCATTGTTTATCCGCGTGTCCATCGACGCTTTCGGCTCGATTTCGGGCCGATGGCAGCAGATCGTCATTTTCCTTGCCATCGCGTCGATGGTGTTTGGTGCCGTCGCGGCCATAGGTCAGACCAACATCAAACGTTTGCTTGCCTACTCGTCGATTGCCAATATGGGCTTCGCGCTGGTTGGTCTTGCAACGGGTACGGCTGAGGGCATCCAGGGCGTACTGATTTACATGGCGCTCTACACAATTATGACGCTCGGCGCCTTTGCGTGCGTTCTGGCCATGCGCACTGAACAGGGCCCAGTTGAGAACATCGAAGACCTTGCGGGCGCCGCACAGACGCATGGTGGGCTCGCCTTCGCCATGGCCACGGTGATGTTCGCGCTGGCTGGCATCCCGCCGCTGGCTGGCTTCTTCGGCAAGTTCTACGTCTTCTTAGCAGCCGTGAACGCGAAACTTTGGCCGCTGGCTGTCATCGGCGTGATCGCGAGTGTGGTTGCCGCCTACTACTACCTGCGCATCATCAAAATCATGTACTTTGATGCGCCAAAAGGTCGGTTTCTGCCCCTGCAATGGCGCACGGCCGCTGTTATGGGCCTCAGCACCATCGTCTTGATCGTTTCGGCCCTGCCGTTCCTTTTCCGCGCCGGCTCGGCCTCGGCCGATGGTGTCATCGGGGCAGCACGAGCCGCCGCCTCGGCGATCTGTGCGCCCGACCCGAAGGCTCCAGCCATCAGAAAGTGTCAGGACGTCGCTCGCTGAACGCGCAAAGTGCCCAGCGGAGCTCATGGCGGGCGTTGATGCCGCATCTGGCAGGCTTGCGGCGCAAGATTCTCGGCCCATTTACAGGTGAAGCTTGGAGCTCGCTGCATGTCCCCTGAACAAATTGCGAAACGCACGCGCCTGATCGCCGCGGGCCGCACGCTCGCCGCGAAGCGACCTTGGGCGACCGTCTCGCTGGTTGAGATCGCCGCCGAAGCCGGCTTCACTATGGCGGAACTGCGCTCAGCAGGTATCGGGGCGAAAAGCCAAATCGTCGCTGCTATGTTGCGCGACATCGACGAACAGGTGCTTGCCCAGGTGAAGGGGCCAACGACAGGCCAATCCGCGCGTGACACGCTATTTGAGGTGATCATGTCACGCTTCGACGCCATGGCGCCTCACAAGGCCGCGATCAAGTCGGTGTCTGAGGCGGGCGTCACGGACACGACGCTGGTTATGCCGTTCTTGAACTCCCAGCGTTGGATGCTCGCCGCCGCCGGGATCGATGCCGACGGGCCTGGCGGACTGGTCCGAACAGCCGGCCTGGGCGCGGCCTACCGTCAGGTGTTCAACGTCTGGCTCGCCGAGGATGACCCCGGGATGGCCAAGACAATGGCCGCTTTGGACCAGCGCCTGCGCCGCGGCGAACGCACAATGTCAGCAATCGATGGCGCTATTGGGGGTGTGACCCGCATCGCCCGTGACCTTCCCGGCGTCCTGCGCGAGGTCTTCAACCGCCAGCGACCTCAGGTCTAAAGCTGCGGGGTCTAAACCAGCCAAGTCTAATCAGAGGGGGAGCCAAACGGCGGACCCTGGGCTGTGGAGCCTGGGTTGGACCCTGGGCGAGTTGTCGCCGCTGGGCCACAATGCGACACGCGTGAAGGCGGTCTTTGTGCCGAGGCAAGATTTGCCTTTGCCTTCCGGCGCTTCTCTGCTAGTCTTGCCTAATTAGGATGTTTTGATGCAGCACTACGTGTGCCCATCAGGAACTGATCGTTCGATCAGATGTGCGCCGACGGATAGAGAGATCCGGCCGCCACACGCCTAACGTGCCCGATGCTTATGGCAAATGGGCCGAAATACCCTTAGGCCAGCGCACCCTCTCTCGCCCCGCCCCTCGCGCTGATGGCCTTCCGGAGTGCTGGATATGGAAGACACCGTTGCAGTTGCACCGGTCATTGAGACCGTCGTGCCGCCAAAAGAGGTCAAGGAGGTCAAACTTGCCGACCTTAAGGCCAAAACTCCCGTGGAATTGACGGCCTTTGCCGAGCAGGTCGGTGTCGAAGGCGCAAGCTCGCTTCGCAAGCAGGAGTTGATGTTTGCCATCCTGAAACAACTCGCGGCCAGCGACACCGAAATCATAGGCACTGGCGTCGTTGAAGTTCTGCTGGATGGCTTTGGCTTCCTCCGCTCCCCGGACGTGAACTTTCTGTCAGGGCCTGACGACATTTACGTCTCGCCCGCCCAGATCCGCCGCTTCGCGCTCCGCACGGGCGATACCGTCGAAGGCCAGATCCGCTCGCCCAAAGAGGGAGAGCGCTACTTCGCTTTGCTCAAAGTGAATAAGATCAACTTCGAAGACCCTGAAGCGCAGAAGCACAAGGTCCATTTCGACAACCTGACGCCGTTGTATCCGAACAAGTGGTTGAAGCTCGAAATCGAAGATCCAACCATCAAGGATCTGTCGCCCCGCATCATCGATATCGTCGTGCCCATCGGTAAAGGCCAGCGTGGTTTGATCGTCGCTCCGCCGCGCACAGGTAAAACCGTATTGCTGCAGAACATCGCGCATTCCATCACGCGCAACCACCCTGAGGTCTACCTTATGGTGTTGTTGATCGATGAGCGCCCGGAAGAAGTTACCGATATGCAGCGCACGGTGAAAGGCGAAGTGGTCTCCTCCACCTTCGACGAACCGCCGACGCGCCACGTGGCGGTTTCAGAAATGGTCATCGAAAAAGCCAAGCGCCTCGTCGAACACAAGCGCGATGTGGTCATCTTGTTGGACTCGATCACGCGTCTTGGCCGAGCCTACAACACCACCGTGCCGTCCTCAGGCAAAGTCCTGACCGGCGGTGTCGACAGCAATGCCTTGCAACGTCCAAAGCGCTTTTTCGGCGCTGCTCGCAATATCGAGGAAGGCGGCTCGCTGACCATCATCGCGACGGCGCTGATCGACACGGGATCGCGCATGGACGAAGTCATCTTCGAGGAGTTCAAAGGTACCGGTAACTGCGAAATCATCCTGGATCGCAAGCTTTCGGATCGCCGCGTGTTTCCGGCCATCGATGTTGCCCGCTCTGGTACCCGCAAGGAAGACCTGCTGGTTCCAGCCGATCAACTCAAGAAGGTCTACGTGCTGCGCCGCATCCTCGCCGGTCAAGGCACTATGGACGCAACCGAGTTCCTCATCGACCGGGTCAAGGCGACGAAGAACAACAACGAGTTCTTCCAGTCCATGGACACGACGCGCGGCAAAACAGGTTGATTTATATCGCGGTTGGCAATGCCTTGAGCGGCGTTGCCAGCCGCGAATCTGTCTTGGCCGACTTCGTGTCGACCAACGGTTTTCAGTTGACGCGTCCGTTGCACGGAGCGCTGCGCTTGGACGCAGCGTCCACTATTGAGCGGGCGCGCGTTGCGCACCGCCGTCAGGCTGCCGGGACATTCAAGTTATTCAACCAAATGCCTTGCTGGAATCTGGACCCATTGAGGCTCCAGATTCCAGCAAGTTCCAAACTCTGGGAGGCGATGGCCGCCCGTTGTCACAGGTCGCTCACTTCTTCTTTGCGGCGGCCACTTCCGCTTCGCTGAACATCACGGACTTGCCGTCGACGAAGGCCCAGTCCTTCATCATGCCCTGACCGTTTTTCTGTGTCGTGAGGCCCACCCAGGCCCCCATCGAGAGCTGCTGGTCGGACGCCCGCATCGTCGCTTTGCCAGCGATGGTGTTGAACTCCATGCCGCGCAGTGTGGCAGCCATCTTTTCTGTGTCGGTGGCGCCTGCCTTGTTGATCAGGTCGCGCACCATGTTGACGACCACGTAACCGAGGAACGAGCCCAAGCGCGGCGTGTCGTTGAACTTGGCCCGATAGGCATCGACGAAGGCCTTGTGGGCGGGATCGGTGATCTGCTCCCACGGATACCCCGTTACGAGCCAGCCTTCCGGCGTCTCGTCCTTGAGTGGCAGCATGTACTCAGGCTCGCCCGTCAGCAGCGAGACCACAGCCTTGTTCTGGAACAGGCCACGTGTGTTGCCCTCACGCACAAACGCTGTCAGGTCGGCGCCAAACAGCACGTTGAAGATACCGTCCGGGTTTGACTGGGCCAGCGCCGAAACAGTCGCGCCGGCGTCAAGTTTGCCAAGCGCCGGGTATTGCTCGGCGACGATTTCGGCCGCGGGATTCGCCTCCTTGATCAGGCGCTTGAAGCTGGCTGCGGCTGACTGGCCATACTCGTAGTTCGGCGCCACGATCGCCCACTTTTTGATGGTCTTGGTCTTGGGTACATCGACCAGCATTTTAGTTTGCATGTACGTGCTTGGACGCACACGGAATGTGTACGGGTTGCCGGACGCCATGGTGAGCGAATCCGACAGCGGCTCCGAGGCGATGAACAGCGTCTTCTTCTGATTGGCAAAATCTGCCACGGCGAGGCCGACGTTCGACAGGAACGTCCCAACCAGCATTGACACGCCCTCGCGCGTGACGAGTTCCTCGGCCACGCGGACCGCATCGCCCGGCGTCGCGCCGTCGTCGCGAATAACGAACTCAAGCGGCCGTCCGCCGAGCACACCGCCCTTGGCGTTCACCTCAGCCAGCGCCAGTTCCATGCCGTTGCGATAGGGCACGGCAAAGGCGGCCATGCGACCATAGGAGTTGAGTTCGCCGACCTTAACCGGTGCGCCTTGGGCGAAAGTCGAACCGCCAGCGGCGGCCATGGCGCTGGCCGACAGGCCAAGTGCGCCGAACGTGCGACGGTTGAGCATCGTCATTTCTCCCAGCCGGAAACCCTGTTT
>JANNXS010000449.1:0-5156 GCA_031409695.1 Hyphomicrobiaceae bacterium | reverse complement strand
TGTCGGTCTCGGTCTCGAAGGTGAAGCCTTTGGCCGTCAGCTCGGATTTTAACTCCAGAAAATTCTCGATAATACCGTTATGCACGACGGCGACGCGGTCATTCATGTGGGGGTGTGCGTTGCGCTCCACCGGGCGGCCGTGGGTGGCCCAGCGCGTGTGGCCGATGCCTGTTACGCCTTGCAGGGGCTGGTTCGAAAGGCGTGCTTCAAGGTTGCGCAGTTTGCCTTCGGCACGGCGGCGGTCGAGTTGGCCGCTTTCGATGGTCGCGACGCCAGCTGAATCGTAGCCCCGATATTCGAGACGCCTGAGCGCATCAACAATGTCTGATGCCACAGGCTTTGAGCCAAGAATACCGACGATGCCACACATGCGTGTCTATCCCCGTTTGGTATGTCCCCAACACAACGCCTATAGTGGGGCTATAGGAGGTTGTGCGGTCACGTTCACTAACACATTGTTTCACTTTGCCGATCAAGCGACCGACAGGAAAAAGTGGTCAGCAACTTTCGCGCCACGGCGGGCGTCGCGGTTGCCACTCGTCAGACGGCTCGGAACAAAACAGGCAGTACCGAACAGCGCGGCTCATACAACGTTCGGCCTGACGAACCACCGTGTCGCTGTTGACGGCCAACTAAGCTGCAATTGCGGGCCATCTCGCCGCCAGCCGTACTGTTTGCTAGAACCCGCCACATGGCTGGCTAGATACCGGCCAACATGAACCCGGGGCATCTTGAGACAGCTATGACCACCACACTTACGCGCCGCGCCGCCTTTGTCCTTGCGGGGCTGCTTTGGCCAGCCCTCGCGCGCGCTCAGGCGTTCCCATCCAAGCCGCTGCGCATCGTTGTGCCGTACCCAGCCGGTGGCCCGACGGATGCGCTGGCACGAATTGTTGCCGCGGAGTTGCAGGCAACGCTCGGCCAGACGGTGATCGTTGAGAACAAGCCGGGTGCATCGGGCGCGATTGGTACGCGGGAAGTGGCGCGCGTTGAGGCGGACGGGCACACGCTTGTGCTCGGCAACAACCAGACCCATGCGACCAACGCCATGCTGCTCAAGGAACCCGGCTACGACCCTGTGAAGGATTTCGTGCCGGTGGCCGGATTGGCGGACCTGCAACACGTGCTTGTCGTGCGCAAGACACTCGGTGTGACCGATGTGGCAGGTTTTATCGCACTCACTAAAAAGGACCCGGGTAAGATGAACTATGGCTCCACCGGTGTCGGCTCGGGCTCGCATCTGACCATGGAACTGTTCAAAACGCGGACTGGGATCGACATGGTGCATGTGCCATTCCGGGGCGCGGCCCCCATGGCGCTTGAAATTGTCGGCGGGCGCATTGATGTCGCCTTTGCGACGTTGCCGTCCGTGCTCGGTCAAGTCGAGGCCGGCGAGATGATCGCGATTGCTGTCGCCTCAACGGCCCGTGCCCCGCAGCTCCCCGCTGTGCCGCTGCTCGCCGAGCAGGGTGTCAAAGATGCTGAAGGCGACAGTTGGCTCGCGCTGTTTGCGCCAGCAGCGACGCCAGCTGCTGCCCTCGACAAACTGACCGCGGCAACGGTTGCAGCACTCGCCAAACCGGATGTGAAGGCAAACGCGATCAAGCAGGGGATAGCCGTCAACGTCCGCGACAGTTCAGCCTTCAAGCCGTACCTGACGGCTGAGATCGCCAAATGGGCCGCGGTGATTAAAGATGCAAACGTGAAGGTGGAGTGACGTTGCGTCGGCAGCCAAGGCCCGGGCACTTGCCAGGCGTTTCCAGGTTGCCGCGACACGTGGGTTGTGTCGTCTGCGTCGGCAGCCCTGGTGGTGTCACGCCGGGGCCACAGTCTGGAAACAAACCCGTCTCACACGCCGCAGGTCTAGCGTTGCCGGTGTATACGTGTCGCTGCGGGCTTGGGATCTGCGTCGTCGTGCTCGCAAGAAATGACTTTGTTGTGGGCCTGCGTCTATGATGTCGACACGGCTGAAATGTTGGATTGCCGCCGTGATGGTGGTTTTGCCCCAACCAGCGCGCGTCCAGTCGGCTCGAGCATCGGAGCCGCCGGCGACCTCGCAATCGTTGCCGGACGGCCAGATCCGCCCAGTGCCTCCGGGTCAAGTGCCTCCGGGTCAAGTGCCTCCGGGTTCAGTGCCGGCGGAGCCAGTTGCTCTCACTCCCTCGGCCGACGGTAAATCCTCTGGTGTCGTCACACCCGCACCATTTGCCGCCCTGCTGCAGCGCCTGACCGTTGGCACGGTTTCAGTGGTCGATGATGCCGGCAAAGTGTTGCTATGGCGCAAGGTTGGCGAGACGCCACCAGAACCCACCTCTCTGCGAGATATCATTTCAGCAATCGGCGACACCACACGAACGGTTGATGATGTGGTGGCGCTTTGGGAACATCTCGCCGCGGGCTCGCCGGTTGCGACACCGGCTGTTGTGGCGGCGCTAGTGGCCGCGACGGACAGGCCGAAGAGCCGGGAGGCGCTGTGGAGCGAGCTCTCCGGTTTATCCAAGGCATTCGGCGGCAAAACAAAGACGGAGGCGCATCAGAAGTCGTTGCTCGCGACGTTTGAGCGTGAGCGTACCGATATTCTGCGGCGCCTGCCCGTGGTGCGCGAAACCGAAGGCGGCGGCGACGAAATGGTGCAGCTGATGCTGCACTCGCGCGTGTTTGGTGGCGATTTCAATGCAAGCCTCGCCTATCTGATGGAGCGCAACCCGGGCGCCGTCGCACGTTGGATTGAGCGTGAGCGCGGAAGGGGACGGCCTGTCACTTGGGAGCAGACAGCGCTGGACGGCATGATGCGTTGGAAGACCTCGCATCTCGTGGGCCTTCTGACGCGACCGCAAACATCTCTTGAGACCATTGATGCGGCCGGTGAGATGTTCATCACCATATTCAACTGTCTGCACGCCATGGACGACCGCTACCGGGAGCAGATGTTGCGCGGGCTCGGGCCGGTTGAAATCTTCAACGCGGTGATCAGTGGTGAGCAGGAGCTGTATCGTTTGGGGACATCGGGATATCGCGGCTTTTTGCACCCGGTGATCATGCGCGGGATCAAGGAAAGCGGCTCACTCGAGACGTTTCTACAGCGCGCCGCCATACGCGGCGTTCCTGGCGATGCAAACGCTCTCGCGCAACGGCGCGGGATGGTGTTCCTGCGCATCGCCTCTTCCTTTGGGCTACTTGACCAGGTGCTTGAGACCGTGCGCGATCGGGACCAATTCGTCTCCGACGCCATTGTCGCGCTCGGTGATCCGCGCTCGTTTGAGAGCAGCAGCACCATAGTTGTCGATGTGTTGACCGCACGCGCGGCATCGCCTCAGATTCTTGCTTTCAGGAAGGTTCTCCTCGGCCGCCTTTATGACAGCTACGCGACAGCAACGGCGCCAGCGCAGCGCGGCGTCTATGGCGGCATGCTGTCGGCCTATCAAACCGTGACCGGCGACCGGCGGGATCAAAGCATTGACCGGGCTTTTCCGCTCGACACCTCGATGCAGAGCATGCCTTTCAGCAAAGTCTTCGACGCTGACGGAAAAGGCGGGCACGTCCATCGCATATTCATGCGGCTTGATGAAGACATTGATGCGGCCCAAACCAACGTCAGCTTCAGAGCACTGATGCGCGAGCTCGGGGCCTCGGCCCGCGATGAACGTCATTACACCATGTATCGAATTTCGGGCCGCAAGCGCGAGATTGACATCTACGTCAATGCTCCCACGGACGTCGGCATCAAACTTGGGATCGCAGATATCGCGGCTTCGCTCGCCGGCAAACGTGTCCACACCGTCGTCGGGCGCGGTCACACCGGGATTATTGCGCCTTTGCAAAAGGACTCGCGCCGCTTACTCGGCGATCGCATCAAAGCTGTATCCATGGTTATCGTTGGCACATGCGGCGGCGATGCCTCCGTGCGCGATCTCATTGGCACCTTTGGCTATGTGCCATTCGTGACCACCAAATCGACTGGCCGTCAGGTGATCAACAATGAGATTATGCAAGCCTATGTCGAGCGGCTGATCGCACTCACGCCGACCGAGACATTGGTCATGTCAGACGTGCTCGACAGGGCGGTCGCGCAATTTCTCCGCGTTAGGGGCGATGAGGTGTTGCGCGAAGACGCTCGCCTCTACCAAGTCAACCTCACCACGGTGCTCGTTGCGAGCCTGTTTGATGTCCATTTAAAACCTGGCACCAGTGGATACCCGGTCGCGATTGCCGCGCGGGCGGACGTCCTCCCGGGGCAGGATAAGCCCGGCGCACAGGCGCCCCTCGTCCCGCTGCGCCGCCTTGCGAGCACTGGAACTGGCGGCCGTAGTGGTGGTCGACAGCAGACTGACGCAACCGGTCCGGCTTTGGTTGGGCCCGCGGTTGTGCCGGATTTCTTAACTCACCGCTGACATCAGTGCGACCAAGGGTGATACTTCAGGGCACCCGAGGAACACGTGTGCTCGACAGCGTGCGCAGGAACGCCAGCAGATCGCCACGCTCGGCGGCGGAAAGCGTGAGCGGTGTTCTTAATTCTGGCGCAAGCGAAGCCCGCCGATCGATCCGGTCACTATAGTGATCCACGACATCATCGAGTGTCGTTAAGCTGCCGTCATGCATGTAGGGGCCGGTCCAATCCAGCTCGCGCAGGCTTGGCGTTTTGAAGGCGCGGCCAGCGGCTTTTGAGCCGGGCAAGGCTGCCGCGCCACGGTCGGGCGAGCGCAAGCCGATGTCGTGAACGTCATCATCAGTGAAGCGCCATCCACCGTGGCAGGCGAGGCAGCGGCCTTTGCCTGAAAAAATGCGAAAGCCCGCGAGTTCCTCGGGGCTGAGTGCCCGGTCATCGCCAGCCACCCAGCGGTCAAAGCGAGTTTCGGGGGAGAGGAGCGAACGTTCGTAGGCGGCAATCGCTGTCGCAATCAGTTCTGGTTTTACCAAAACATCGGTGCGGTAGGCACGCTGAAACGCTGTGACGTAACTCTGGTCTTGCGACAACCACAAAGCCGCGGCCTGCAGCGTGCCGTCCATTTCACCCTCGCGCTCGACGGCGTCCTGAACCTGCGCCTCCAGAGACCCAGCACGCCCATCCCAGTAGAAGCGGGTCTGCCAGGCGAGGTTCCAAAGCGCGGGCGTGTTGCGCCTTAACTTTTGGCCCTTATCGCCCCGCGCGGTTTTGC
>JANNXS010000448.1:0-3652 GCA_031409695.1 Hyphomicrobiaceae bacterium | reverse complement strand
GATCCGCCGCAATCGTCACCCTCCA
Source organism: Hyphomicrobiaceae bacterium (assembly GCA_031409695.1). Classification (GTDB taxonomy): domain Bacteria; phylum Pseudomonadota; class Alphaproteobacteria; order Rhizobiales; family Hyphomicrobiaceae; genus JABFRJ01. Next base: position 3,627 of record JANNXS010000448.1, on the reverse strand, counting down.
ATGCCCGCTGGATCTGTCGCCGATTCGCTGCATGCAGCCACCGGCCGGACACGTTCGGTTCGCGCACGGGAAATCACCTGTTTACGTACCACACGGAGCGGTTCCATCGGCGTCGCAGGTATCGTCGCCACGAACAGACGTCGGCACACACCGGCCAGACTCCAGCCAAGGACTGCCGTGCACGAGATCCCCGCAGACCAAATCGCCAAAGCGCTACCGGCCTGAAACGGCGTCCCCGTAGACCGCCGCGGTTTCCTCCAACGAGGCTTGTGCGACACCTGCCCTCAGCTCGCGGCAAGTGAAAGCACGGACCTGTATCGCGGGCAGGTGTCCCACAACCCTAAACATTCGCCTGCCGCTTTGCGACAGCGCCGCAAAGCGGTCGTTGGCAGACGTGATTCAGCTGTTCGTAGCGCCACGGAGGCACGGTGACCCAAGCAACATGACCGCCATGAATCTCGGGACGCCGGGTTCGCTGAGGTGGACCGGTGGATGTCGTCTGTGGCCTCGGGTTCAACGTTGCAGGTTCAGCTCGTGCGCTGCGGGTGGCTCCCCGCGCAGGAATGCCTCGATGCTCACATGGGCACAGCGTTCGACTGCAACAGCCGCATCGGATTTGATTTCGGCAGAGCGCCAGATCAGCCTGCGCGCCAGAGATGTCAGTACCAATGGGTAGGGCAATGCCATCGCCGCATTGCGCTGGGCCGAAGTGGCTTCGGTCATTTTCGCCACCTTCTGCAAGGCAGACTCGTTGATTTGCAACGAGTCCAAGGCGGTGATCTGCGCACCAGCGGAAACGCGTCCAATGAAGCGCCGCACTGCCCACTTCTCCTCGTCGGTGCCGAATTCGTCTGCGAGTTTGAGAAGATCAGCAAAAGCGATTTTCCGCGGGAGGAGGCGCTCCGACCGTTGCCAGAAAGCATCAACATGGTGGTCGGTGCTGTCGTAGGGGATCTGATGGTCCTCGAGCAAGACGCTGGCATACCAATGCGCTTCGGCGAAACTCACGCTGCCGTTGTGATCAAGGTCGGCGGAACGCGTGCGGACACCCTCGAAGAAATTACCCAAATAGTCGTCGCTGGTGCGCAGAGCCTCCGGGGACTTCTGACAGCCAGTGGCCACGACGGCCGGATGCGCAGCATAGAAACCGCAACTTGGCGCGGTGGCGAACTGTCCGCCCATGCAGGCACCGCTGACCATCACGATGTTTGACTGTGTTTCGGAAATCAGGCGCTGCATGAGCGCGGCGTCAATGGTTGCCAACTGGCCCCAAAGCGGGGCGCCGGTGGGACCGCTATGACCGACTTGGACCAACAGGTTGTTGTGCGAACCTCGTAGCGAATGAAACAGTCGCCCCAACGATTGCCCGTTCGGCGACAGAGCGCTCTCCATCGATGACTGCACGCGAGCAAGGTTGCCCTCAACCAGCGCACTGGTGTCAGCTTGTGGATCGCCGCCATTGCCATAAAGGGTCACACTGTTGAGCTGCCCGTAAGCCTGTTCCAGCGACTCTCGTATGTCCCACATGCGCTCTGAAATGTAGAGCGAGTTATTGAAGGGTGTGCTGGCGCTACCCCACAAGATCACGTTGTCGCGCGCGATTCCGCTCACCTCGCCCATCTCGCCAAGCAAGCTTGATTCGATCGACGGAAAAGGCAGGCGCCGACTCAGTGCCACATCAACGAAGTAGTCCAACTTCCAAGTCGCCTTGAAGTGTTCTCCGTAGTAGTGCGTGGCGTGGCTCGCCCGCTCCCAATCGGCAGCGGTCGTCGGCGCCATGATCGCTTCAGGAAAGCGGGCATGCGCGACATCAGAAGACTCCGAAATATTAGCAACGTAGAGGACCTTGTCGTCGCGTAGCACCATCACCGACAGCGATTGTTCCCAGTACGGGTGCGGGGTGAACTGGCGGAGAACTTCGCTCGGAATTGCAGACTTCTTCACCACCGACACCGGAATGGGTTCGCCCGCGCCGGCATAGTTCGTCAGATGTGTTGGGTATCCGTTGTCAAAACTCCGATACAGCTGGCAGGCACCACAGTCGCGGCCCTCAAGCAACCATATGTTCAGATCCGTTTCCGCGGGCTTGAGTTCGCCCGCGGAACAGCTGCTCAATGCGATGAAGGCCAACAGGGCCGGCAGGACATTTCGAGTGCGCATCTTCAGGCCTTCACTAGACACTTCTGCGGTGCAATGGTCGGTTTCTTTGTGAAGCAAGGCGCAACCCAGTTTGAACATGGGTGAGTTGCTACCGACGCGCAAAGCGGAGCGGAAGGACTCCGGGTCAGGAAACCAGCGCGCATCTCGGTGTAATTGCCATTTTGCGAGCGTGAAGCCCATGTGCAAACCAGAGTAATCGGGTTGCCGTAGGCGTCGAGCAACGTTATGCCTAGGTCTCTCCCGGCTTCGACCCATTCAATTCGCTTCAGGTGCGCGTCGCTAAATCGCAGCGCTCGAACGGATATCTCATCAAGCATTGAAATTTCTCAACTAAACCTCAAACTCGCAGTGCCTATAGCTGGTTGCCGTCTCGTTGCTCTTCCACGATTTTCATTCGTTCAAAGATGGGAATGGTCTGTTCTCTGAAGGACCACCAAATCCTCCCCAAATCCCCGAATCCCCATCTCGCTAAACGTCACCGAGGGATACACCACCTTGCCCTGCCCCATCACCAGCACGGCGGTGCGGATGGCGTTGATGTCCTTGGTCGGGTCGCCTTCGACGACGACAAGGTCTGCCGCCATGCCTTGGGCGATCCTGCCGCGGTCGTGGGCGACGCGGGCGATTTTGGCTGAGGTCCAAGTGGCGCTTTGCAGGGCTTCGCTTGGGGTCATGCCGGCCTGCACGTACAGCTCCAACTCGCGGTGCAGGGTGAAGCCAGCCAGCGCGTCGGATCCGGGCAGGACGGTGACGCCGGCTTTGTGCAGGCGGCCGACGAACTCGACCAACTTTTCGTAGCTCCTGTTGTAGCGGGCGGCGGTGGCGTCGTCCGGGATGTCCATCTCGGCGGTACGGAAGCGGCGCTGCAACTCCAGCGGCAAGTGATCGATGACGGCGGCATAGGCGGCAAACACTTGGCCTGGGCGCTGGCGGATGTAGTCGAAGGTGGCGAGGGTCGGGTCGACGGCGACGTTGTTGGCCTTCAGCGAGGCGATGAAGTCCTGCACCGGCTTGGAATCGAAATCGAGATCGGCCACCTCGTGCGCGGGCAGGCGGAAACGTTCGATGGTGCGGGTATCGGTGTCGGGCTTGACGAGGAAGTTCAGCATCAGCTGGTTGATGTGCTGGATCTCGTCATAGCCGGCGTCGATGGCGTCCTGCGCTCGCAGGAAGACCGGGACGTGGCCACTGACCCGCAGGTCGCGGCTGTGCGCGTAGGCGACGGTGTCCTTCAGGATTTCCTTCGGGAACGAGTTGTAGATCTTGAGTTGCGGGTAGCCGTGCTGGTAATACCAATCGATGGCGTGTTTGGCTTCCTCCAGCGTCTTGATGACGAAGCCGTTGCGCGAAGAGAACTCACTCTCGCCTTCGAGGAAGCCGGCGAGGATGAGTTTCGGCCCCATGACCTCGTCGCGCGCGGCTTCGTCGATGAGCCCTTGCAAGGTCTTGTTGTCGTTGCCCATGTCG
>JANNXS010000447.1:0-28802 GCA_031409695.1 Hyphomicrobiaceae bacterium | reverse complement strand
TCTCGGTGGCGATTGCTGCGCAGATCTCGAAGAGCGCGTTGCTGAACTCGAAGCCACAACGGCTCGCAAAGGCAATCGCAAAGTTTCGCTGACCATCTCGGGTCAGGTCAACCGTCAGCTGATGTATTGGAACGACGGCGTCCGCTCGAACACCTATCTCGGTATCGACAACTCGAACTCGTCGACGCGCTTCGGTTTCTCGGGCAACGCAAAAGTGACGCCGTCGGTCACAGCTGGTTTCAGCATCCTTCTCGACATCCGCGACAAGAGCCGTTCGGTTCTCGTCTCGCAGACATCGGAAGATGGTAGCTCGCAAGAGCGTACGGGCAATGCCAACGGCGACAATCTCATCCGCCTTCGTGATGCAAACTGGTACCTCGATTCGTCCTCGCTCGGCCGCTTGACCATGGGCCGTCTGACAACCGCTGGCCCAGCTGGCACGATTGATCTCGGCGGCGTTGGCCCCGTGGCAGTTGGCGGCGAAGGCTGCATCGGTACATCGATGCGCTTCCGTGACTCAGCCGGCGCTCTGACCGCTGTCTCCATCGGTGGCTTGTCGATGGGCTGTGCGCACCCGACATTCCGCGGTGACGGCGTTCGCTACAACTCGCCAACCTTTGCTGGGTTCTCGTTCGCTGCAAGCGTAACGGAAGCGCTGAAGGTGGAACGTGCGGCTGAGAACGGCGTCTACAGTGCTTCGACTGGCGCTGGTCCAATTGGTCAGAACCTCGCCGCAGACCTCAAGTACGCCGGTGAATTCTCTGGCGTTCGCGTCGCTGCCGCTGTTGGCTACGAGTCTTCACGTGCAAACGATGATGACGGCGTGTCGAACAACAGCAATTACACCACCATTGGTGGATCGCTCTCGTTGCTGCACGTCCCGACCGGCCTGTTCGTACAGGGTGAGTACATGGCCACGGAAGGGCAATCCGCAGACAACGCTACCGCGGGTTCACCTCTTAATGGTGCAGTCGCAAAGGGTAACCGCTACCACGTCCAGGCAGGTATTGGCCAAAACTGGTTTGGCATCGGCAAGACCACCGTGTTCGGTGAGTACGGTCGTCACAATGGTTGGGGTGGCCTGCAGGCAGCAATCACAGTTGCTGGCACGTCGACCGACAGCATGACGATTTGGGGCCTCGGCGTAAACCAGGCAATCGACGCAGCTGCAATGGACCTCTACATGGGCTATCGCAACTACGACGCCAACAACGCCAGCGCCATCGGTACTCAGTCCATCGGCATCTTCTCGGCCGGCGCACGCATCAAGTTCTGATCTCATGATCAGTTAGACTACGAAAGGGCTGCCTTCGGGCGGCCCTTTTGCTATGTTTATGGTTCTACACTGCACGTGGCACTTTCAGGGGAGCCAGATATGCCGATTTCTCTCATCGCAGGCGTTCTGCTTTTTGCCATGCCCACGATCGCGCCGGCACGTGATGCACAGGTAACGCGGATCGAATATGAGCGCCCGGAACCGCGTGAACGCGGCCGCGACATTCCACGCGACTATCGCCCGTCTCCCGGTCGCGATTTTCGTCCGGATCGGGAGTACCGCGACTACCGCCCAGCGCCGCGCGTTGGCTACACCTGCCAAACCCGTCGCTATGAATGCGACATGGGACATGCGCGCCCCTTGGGCAGCAGCTGCGGCTGCACGTCGTCGAATGGCACCCAGTACGGTACCGTAACACCCTGAGGGTGCCGCGCTCCGCACGGCCTGCGAGGGGCGTTCCGCCCCCTCGCGCTCCCCGACCAGGGCTTTCGCCCTGGACCCACTTGGGCACCACGCCGCCACCGCTGAATCAAAGAACTGAGGGGTTCGAGGAGCTGTGCTCCCCGCGCGGGCCCACTTTGTAAGACGCACGGGCGGCAACCCCGCCATGCACGGCATGGCATTGTTACAGTGTGCACCGCGCCTCGCAACGGATGCTACACCGAGACCGCTCGATACACCTCGGCGACCGGCAGTGCAAAATCGACGCTCGCGAGCGTGAGCTCCTGCGCCGGTTTGGTCAGCACCTCCATCACCCACGTATCGCCATCGCGCCGATAGTGCTCCAGCCGCATCTGGTCCTGATAGGCGAGCACGATGTGCTGAAGTGACGGCAAGGTCTTATAGAATTCGAGCTTCGTACCCCTGTCGAAGTCGATCGTCGATGGCGACAGGACTTCGACCACAATGATCGGATCCGTGATGTACGTTTTGGACCCGAGCGCACCGCAGCGTACCAGGATATCTGGCTTGTATTTGTCGAACGCCTTCCTATCGTCGTCACGCTGGACGCGCATGCCGCCCTGATAGGTGTGGCAGTCACGTCGATTCATGTGCACCGATAAAGGGCCGCCAATATTTGAGGCGATCTTCTCATGTGGTTCGGTCGGGTTGGACATCATGATGATGTCGCCGCCGATAAGTTCGAAGAGGCGTCCATCCTCGACCGTATCGAGGAAGGCGTCGAACGCCTCGATCGTAACGGGGGCTATGTCGCGTTTGTGGGCGGTTGCACGCATGAAGGTAGTGTAGCACTTCCATTGCAGCGGACCAAGGGCCGCCGCAGCCCTGGACCCGCCTCGGGCGGCTGCGCACGGCGGCCCGGGCGCTGGGTGCGCTTACCTTCACCGTGGCCAACTTTCCCCGTTAGTTGGCCGTTTTGCCTGCTTCCCCAGCGCCCGCGCGCGGCGTATGACGCGCCACACCTTGCGGAGCTTGACGTATGTCCGATCGCCAACCGGCCAACACTGCTTTTTTGCAATCGGCCTTTCTAGACGGTGCCAACGCCGCGTATATCGAGCAGCTCCAAGAGCAGTGGGAGCGCAATGCCGCGTCCGTCAGTGCTGAGTGGCAACGGTTCTTCGAAAGCATGCGCGACCAGGACGGGCTCGGGCAGGACGGGCGCGGTCAAAAACCGGCCGGTCGTGCCGGTGCTCTTGACAACAAGGATATGCTCGGCGCGCTCGCGGCGGACTTCACCTCCGATGAAACCGACATCCACGCAAAAATCGCGCAACGTGCGCAGTCGGCGGGTTATGATCTGACACCTGTTGCAAGTCATCGTGCGACCCAGGACAGCATTCGCGCGCTGATGTTGATCCGCGCCTATCGCGTCATGGGACATCTCATTGCCGACTTGGACCCGCTCGATCTCACCGAGCGTAAGGTCCACAAGGAACTCAGACCCGAGACTTATGGATTTACCGAAGCGGATTTTGACCGTCCCATTTTCATCGACCGTGTCTTGGGCCTTGAGACGGCGACGATGCGCCAGATCCTCAAGGTCCTACGTCGCACCTACTGCCGCCACATCGGCGTCGAGTTCATGCACATCACGTCGGCCGCCCAGAAAAGCTGGCTGCAGGAGCGCATGGAGGGGGCCGACAAGGACATCGCCTTCACGCTTGAAGGCAAGAAAGCGATCCTCAACAAGCTGATCGAGGCCGAGAGCTTTGAGAAATTCTCCGACGTGAAGTTCACGGGCACCAAGCGCTTTGGTCTCGAAGGCGGCGAAGCCATGGTGCCGGCGCTCGAGCAGATCATCAAGCGTGGTGGCCAACTCGGCGTGAAGGAAATCGTGCTCGGCATGGCGCACCGTGGTCGCTTGACGACGCTCGCCAACGTCATGGCGAAGCCCATGCGAGCCATCTTCAACGAGTTCCGCGGCGGCAGTTTCAAGCCCGACGACGTAGAGGGCTCCGGCGACGTAAAGTATCACCTCGGCGCCTCCTCCGACCGCGAGTTCGACGGCAACAAGGTGCACTTGTCGCTGACAGCCAACCCGAGCCATCTTGAAATCGTTGACCCCGTCGTGCTCGGCAAAGTACGCGCCAAGCAGGATCAGCAAGGCTGCACGGCAACCGACCGGCGCGCCGTGCTACCTCTGCTCATACACGGTGACGCGGCGTTTGCCGGCCAGGGCGTGGTGGCTGAGTGTTTCGGATTGTCCGGCCTGCGCGGCCATCGCACCGGCGGATCGATCCACTTCGTCATCAACAACCAGATCGGCTTCACCACCGATCCGAAATTCTCGCGCTCGTCACCCTATTGCACTGACGTCGCTAAGATGGTCGAGGCGCCGATTTTCCACGTCAACGGCGACGACCCAGAAGCCGTCGTGCATGTTGCCAAAATCGCCACTGAATTCCGTATGAAGTTCCAAAAGCCGGTTGTGATCGACATGATCTGCTACCGGCGCCACGGCCACAACGAGACGGACGAGCCGGCGTTCACGCAGCCACGGATGTACCGCAAGATCCGCTCACACCCGACGACCGTGACGCTCTACGCCGATAAACTTGTCAAAGAGGACACCCTCAGCGAAGCGCAGATCGATGAGCTTAAGGGCCAGGTGCGTGCCAACCTCGACAACGAGTTGAAGCTTTCGGAAGGCTACAAGCCGAACGAGGCCGATTGGAAGGCCGGCTTCTGGTCGAAAGTCGGCAATGACGAGGACGAGGAACGCCGGGGCAATACCGGCGTCGAGATGGACATCCTGCGCGAGGTTGGTCGGCGCATCACGTCGATCCCCAACGACTTCAAGGCCCACAAGACCATTGAGCGCTTGTTGGAAAACCGCCGCAAGATGGTCGAGTCTGGATTTGGTCTTGACTGGGCTATGGCCGAGCATTTGGCGTTTGCGACGCTTGTCCGCCAGAAGGTGCGTGTGCGCCTTTCAGGCCAGGACTGCGAGCGCGGTACGTTTTCCCAACGCCATTCTGTATTCGTCGATCAGGAGACGGAGAAGCAGTACACACCGCTGAAGCACGTAACACCAGATCAGAGCCCATACGAGGTCGTCAACTCGATGCTCTCGGAAGTGGCCGTGCTCGGCTTTGAATATGGCTACACGCTGTCTGAGCCGAACGCACTGGTGATGTGGGAGGCTCAATTTGGTGATTTTGCCAACGGGGCGCAGGTTCTGTTCGACCAGTTCCTCTCTGCTGGCGAACGCAAGTGGTTGCGCATGTCGGGCCTGGTTTGCCTGTTGCCACATGGCTATGAAGGGCAAGGACCGGAGCACTCGTCGGCTCGCCTGGAGCGTTTCCTCCAAGCTTCGGCGGAGGACAACTGGCAGGTGGCCAATTGCACAACGCCCGCCAACTATTTCCACATCCTGCGCCGACAGATCAATCGCAAGGTGCGCAAGCCCCTGATCCTGATGACGCCCAAGTCGCTACTCCGTCACAAACGCGCCGTTTCGCGCCTGGACGAACTGGCGCTTGGCTCAAGCTTCCACCGTGTGCTGTGGGATGATGCGCAGACGAGCAAGGGCGAGAAGATCCAGCTTGCCACCGACGATAAGATTCGCCGCGTCGTCCTGTGCTCGGGCAAGGTCTACTACGACCTGTATGAAGCCCGCGAGGCCGCTGGCACGAACGACGTATATATTCTGCGCGTTGAGCAGTTGTACCCATTCCCCCAAGTGGCCCTGATCAAGGAGCTGTCACGCTTCAGGAACGCGGAGGTCGTCTGGTGCCAGGAAGAGCCACGCAATATGGGTGCCTGGTCGTTCATGGAGCCGCACCTTGAGACGACGCTCGCCAACGTGGCTGGCGCCCGCGCCAAGCGCGCCAACTACGTCGGTCGCACGGCGTCTGCCGCGACGGCGACGGGTCTGGCCTCGCGCCACGCCGCCGAGCAGAAAGCGCTGGTTGCCGAGGCGTTAAAAGGGTGATCGTGAGGCCGGGTGCCCCAGGGGTACCCGGACGTTTTCATGGCCGGGCCTAAGTCGCTGCCTTTTGCTTCGTCGCTGTTGCGCGCACTGTAAAGCTACGATCGTGTTCCAACGATGGGACGCGACGGCGGGCCTCGGTCACGTGCGCCAAATCGATGTCGGCAAACACGACAGCCGGTCCGTCGCCGTCGGCCTCGGCGATGATCTCGCCCCAAGGCGCAACAATCAGGCTATGGCCGTAGGTGGCGCGTCCGGTCTCGTGCATGCCACCCTGGGCGGCCGCCATGACAAAACAGCCAGTCTCGATCGCCCGAGCGCGCATGAGCACGTGCCAGTGGGCCTTGCCCGTTGGCACAGTAAAGGCCGCGGGGATCGCGAGCATCGACGCGCCCGCCTGGGCCAGCGCCCGATACAACCCAGGAAACCGCAGGTCATAGCAAATGGTCATGCCGAGGCGGCCCCACGGCAAGTCGGCAAGCACGGCATCTTCGCCGGGTCTGTAGTTCTTACTCTCCCGATAGGTCTCGCCGCCTGGCAGCTGCACGTCGAACATATGGATCTTGTCGTATTTGGCCGCGACGGCACCTTCGGGCGAAATCAGGAAACTGCGGTTTGCGAAGCGGTCACCCGGCACGGCAACCGCCATAGAGCCGATGTGCAACCAGATTTTCAGCTCACGGGCGAGCGCGCGGAAATGGGCGAGCGCCGGGTTTCCCTCCTCCGGTCTGATGGCGATGACGAGCTTAGCCTTATCGGTCTCCATCAAGGTCGTGACCTCAGGCGTCTGCACATACAGCGCGCCACCGGCCGCGGCCTCGCGAATGAGACGCGTCGCCTCGATGAGGTTTTTGTCGACCGATTTCATTGCGCACATTTGAACAAGGGCGGCGCGAAACTTGGCTGCGGTGCTCATGCTTGAAACCTAGGGTGTTCGCGGGCTGGGCTGGTGATGTTGTAGTGCGTCGGCGCTAGAATGGCGAGCGGCCTGTAGTGGACCTCCCCGGTTCAGTCGAGAGCGATCCGGTCTTCCTTTTCGCCCGCGCGGAACGTCGAGAACGGACCAGCGGCCCAGGTCGATGTGCGTCATCACACGGATATCGACGGCTCATATTACCGGTCGTTCTTATTGCCCGATGGTATCGGCGCGCGGGGTTGGTGGGGTGGCCGCATGCCCCATTGTGTTGCACGACGAAGCGCGCAAAACATAGCTGCATTGCTTCGGGGGGGATGGAGATGCCTAAGCTGCCAGAAGTCGCCGTCTACAGCCCGACCGCGCGTCGCCTTCACTGGTGGACGGTTGCCTTGGTCGCCATCATGTTCCCGCTCGGTTTCGGGATGCACTATCGCGCCTACAAGATGGGCGGCAAAGGCGTCTTTGATGGCCTGACGGACGCGCTCTACACCAGCCATAAGGCGATTGGCTTCATCGTTCTGGTGCTGGTCATCGCGCGGATTGCCTATCGACTGCGCAATGGTGCGCCGCCGGATGAGCCGACACTTGAGCCCTGGCAGAAGCTTGCGTCGCACGTGACGCATGGGGCGCTTTATGTGCTGCTGTTGGTTGTACCGTTGCTCGGTTTGCGGGGTGTGTCTCAGTATGGCGCCCGTAATATCTATGGACCCATCAGTTTGCCGCAGATCGCCGCGGAAGCCGATGCGGCGGCGTCTGGTTTTACGTTCTGGCTGCACTGGATTGCCGGCGTCGCACTGCTTGGACTGATCGCCTCCCACATCGGTGCCGCAATGTTCCACTTCCTGATCCGCAAGGACGGTGTGCTGCAGCGGATGCTGCCCATGCGTGGCCGTTGAGGCTTGCTTAATCGGCCGGGCTCAATCGGCCGGGCTCAATCGGCTTGGCCATGAGGCCCTGATGATGCCCCCACGCTCGTCTATAAACTCTCTCACGGCGAGAGGCCGCGTTGCGTTTCCCAACACCAAGGCAGTATACGGGCCGAGATTGTCTGTGCGACAGCAAAGAGTAAGGTTTGATGATGCCCGCCGAGAACACGACCACTGCCGCGAACTTGGCGGCCTTGAATCCAATCGTCCCAATAGACACGGACGTGGTCATCATTGGCGCGGGACCGTGCGGATTGTTTGCCGCATTTGAACTCGGTCTCCTGGATATTCGCTGCCATTTCGTCGACATCTTGGAAAAGATCGGCGGCCAGTGTTCCGAACTCTATCCAGAGAAACCGATCTACGACATTCCGGCGCTGCCCGTCGTCACCGGCCAGGAATTGACAGACCGACTGATGGAGCAAATCAAACCCTTTTCGCCGACGTTCCACCTGGGCGAGCGCATTGATGGTTTGTCCAAGTTGCCCGATGGCCGCTTTTGCCTCGAAACCGATGTCGGCAACGTGTTTCACTGCAAGGTCGTGGTCGTCGCGGCCGGTGGCGGCTCTTTCACACCCAAGCGCCCGCCGCTTGAGGGGATCGAGGATTTTGAGGGCACGTCGGTTTTTTATGCCGTGCGCAAAATGGAGCAGTTCCGCGACAAGGACGTTCTTATTGTCGGTGGTGGTGACAGCGCGTTGGATTGGACGCTGAACCTGCACCCGATCGCGCGCTCCATGACGCTGCTCCACCGGCGGGACGATTTCCGCGGGGCCCCGCATTCAGTTGAGCAAATGCGGACCTTGGTTCGCGAGGGCAAGATGAAGCTGCTGATTGGCCAAGTGACGTCTCTGCAGGGCGCTGGCGGCGAACTAACAGGCGCAGTCGTCAAAACGAAGGAGGGCGATCACGCCCTTTCAGTTAACCGTCTGCTGCCGTTCTTCGGCCTGACCATGAAGCTCGGCCCTATCTCCGGCTGGGGTCTCAACCTGAATGAGAACCTCATTCCGGTGGACACGGAGCGGTTTGAGACGTCGACCAAAGGCATCTTCGCCATCGGTGATATCAACACCTATCCCGGCAAATTGAAGCTGATCCTTTCCGGCTTTCATGAGGCGGCCCTGATGAGCCAGGCCGCGCACCGCCTCATTTACCCAGACAAGAAGCTGCTATTTCAATACACGACGTCATCGTCGAGCTTGCAAAAGAAACTGGGAGTGAAGGCATAGGCGGGCCGCACACGTGGGCCAAACGGGCAGAAACGGCAAAACGTACTGGTGCACGTTTTGCCGGGCTAATGGAGATTACTCCGAGATCGTGACACCGGCTTCTTTGCAGCCGCGAAACAAGAAACTGTTCATCTCGCTTGCGCCGGACCTGGAGATGACGCCTGAAACCTTGTCGACGGCCTGGATTGAGGCCACGGCGGCAGTTGCGATCGCAGACCCCTCGGTTTTGATCGAGCCAAAATTCAGGGCGGTTGCCTTGCGCTTGTCAAATGTCATTGCAGGCGTGACGTCTGCTTTGAACTGAAATGCCTGGCCTTTGGCTGAGTCTTTGTCGTCAACGTTGCAAACCATTGTGTGGGTCGCGAATGTCGCAATACCACCAGTGGCCAACATAGCCTTGCCAATTTCGGCGCGGTCAAGATTGGCTTTGAATGTGCAGCTGATGTGCCCGTAACCCCAGACATAAGAGCCTCCAACGATCTGGGCGGTGATCTCGTCGCGCAGCCATGTTTTAGAAATATCACAGCTGATGGGAGGGCCGGCAGACGGCGCCGCAAAAGCTTTGCAAATCTCAACTTTGCAACCGAGCCGAGCTGCTTTCTCCTTTTCAAGACGGGCCGCGAGTTCCGGGGGAACCGGGGTCTGCGCCCCTGCTGAAGTGTTACCGATGGGTAACATGCTGGCGACGACGACGACCATTGCACGCATACGAGTGAGCATGGAAAGCACCATGAAGAGGGTTGATATCAAGTTGGTAGGTTATTCTGGCGGGATACATATTGAATGATTGTATCCGCGCGATGAATACATGAGGCGCCGGGCGCGAAAAATAATCCTCTACCGGCCAATCCCTTGTATCGGTTGTCTCATATTTGGGGGTCATATTTATTGACCGATGGTATCTGCGCGCGGAGTTGGTGGGGCCGGCTGCGTGCAAAAAATACCGCCCATACCGTCGGTCCTTTCTCTTGACCGTTGGTATTAGTCTCGTCCTCGGGAAATCACGGGAACGGCACTGTCCGAATAGATGTTTTGATCGGCGAGATCCGCCCAGGCCTTGTCGATTAAAATCGGATGGGAACGCTCGCCTCGAATAATTATGACAATCGTGCGCGCAATTATTTCACAATCCAACTTCAGGCTTGCATTCCGAATATACCAGACGTCCAAAGCGGCCTTATCGTCCACCGAAACAATACGCCCACCGACCACCTGAGCCCATCCAGTCATCCCAGGTCGGACCAAGAGACGCGCACGATGTGCCTGAGATTGGTCGACAGGGAGCAGCGGCCGAGGTCCGATGAACGACATATCGCCGACCAGAATATTCCAGATCTGGGGTAACTCGTCGATGCGAAACCGGCGCAGGAGGTTTCCGACGAGCGACTGCCGTTCTGCGTCGCTCCGGCGGTATCCGTCGTGGGTGACGCGCTCGCGCATCGTGCGGAGTTTATAGACTTTAAACGGTCTACCACCGCGCCCAGGACGTTGCTGCCAGAACGCAACTGGCATGCCCAGACTGACGCCGACGGCACATGCGCCAAGCAAAAGAAATGGAATGCCGATGATCAGCATGACAGACGCGGCCACCACATCAATGGCCCGCTTGAACCGCCAGTAGGGCCGCCGCAACAGGCCATCAATCGTCGCCGGCTCAAAAGAGAAGCTTTGCTTGGGTGTGGCTGGCGCAGACACAGCTGGTTGGCCGAAGCCAAGATCGTCAGCCACCAATTGAAGCGAAAGTTTGCTTGACCGTTGCGCCTCGATCAATGCTGATTGGGCCTCATCGGTCAAACTGTTGAACGGGACACAAATTGCAACACGCCCGACCGTGACCCCTCGCACAGTAAGTTCGTCGAGCGCCCTGCCCAGTTCGTTGACGGTGGCAAGTACCTGCATGCCGTGAAAGACACGGCCCACATGGCGGTCCTTCGTGGAGATAAGGCCAACGACATTGAGACGACCATGAGCAAACTCTGCGGTCGCGCTGATAAAGGCGTTGCTCACGCTATTGATGCCAACGACCAGAACGGCCGTCGCGGCTGGGGAATGCGATCCATCCAATGCTGGTGCAACGGCCAACCGGCGTGACCTGCGATAGAGCATATTGGTTCGCGCTGTCGCCCGCGCCAAGCACAAAAGAATCAGAATAGTCAGGACTTGGAGAAACGGCAGTGAGCGGGGGATATCCGTCAAGCGGTTGTAACTGAACATGAGAGCGGTCGTAAAAATTGACACGAGCCCGGCAATTGCCGCCAACTTCACCAAATCTGAGTAAGACGGATAACGCCAAAAACTGCGTGAACCACCCAACATGCTAATCGATAACACGGCCGAAAACGCTGTTGCCAGAAGCAACGCCGGCAGTGCCTGTTGAGTTCCGGCATTCGCTAGCGGAAAGCCACTGCCTTCACGGATCAGTATTGCGAGGACCGTGCCGAAAATGCACAGTGAAACATCAATCGTCGATTGGAAGAAACGACCCATACTCAAAAGCGCCTATCGAATTTTGGGAAACAGTTTCTGACACGAAGTGTAAATAAAGACAAGCCTTGATGTCAAAGAGGACACTGTACGAAGCCAACCGGCCACACAGCGCCCGAGGCTTGTAACAACTGCAACATTATCGCCAATCCTCTGGCCAATGTGCCTCTGTCTGCCACGGGCGACGTTCAGCTACGATGGCTGATGGGCGCACTGGAACCATTTCCATTTGATGCTGCGCGGCGTCGCGACTACGCTCCGTGCGTCGTGGGGGGGTGAACAAGAGGCCGCAGCAGATAGCAAAAACTGACTGCATCATGGTTGTGCGCAGCGGGTAGTCCAAAAACGAGTGAATGAGTAACAGGAGGATCGCCAAAGACGCCGGCCTGGCGAACTCATTGCCAACTGCACGCGAGCCAAACCAAACGCGCGCTGACGAGATAACAAACCACGCCAAAAATCCGACCATGGCCGCCACACCGACCACGCCCGTCTCGAGCACCAGCTCAAGCCAATCGTTGTGCGCTCTGTGCGCGTACGTTGGGGCCAAATCCTGGCGTGCCTCAATTGCTGTATAGACGGATTCGAAGGATGCTAACCCGGTTCCAAATGGAAGCGCGCGCCAAACGAAGTCCCAGGTGGTTGCAAAAATTGCCACACGGTCATCGCCGAGTGGGTCCCGCTCGAAGCGCGCGGCAACCGCGCCGAGTCCAAGAAAGATAGCCAGCACGACGGCTGCGACGCCAACACCTAGGGCAATCCAGTTGCTTGTATTCTTGTGGTTTCGACTGATATCGCGGACGATCACCAACGCAGCTCCGGCAGTGGCGACCATCAGTAGCAGGATAGCAGTTCTTGACCTCGATGCCACGACCCCGGCGATCAAGAGGATAACCAAAACGCCGCCAACAGCAATTTCTAAGGCTTGTCGGCTTGAGCCGAGTTTTTGCAGTGAAGACGTCTCGTTGAGGCGCGCGATAAAGTAGCCTGCTCCTAGAATAAGACCGCAATAAAGTAATGCCGCATAATGGTTGCGGTTTGCAAACAAACCAACGGCGTCACCCGGGTTGGTTTCATCGTAAAAGCGAAGCCGACTTGCTGGTCCTTGAGCCAGCTGTGCCAACCCGAGGATCAAATTTAGGACAACGAGCGCTACTAAAAGCCCGACAACTCGCCGACGCATGTCTTGTTGTGCATCGATAACGAATGCCACGAGAGCAACTGCTGGGAGCAAAGATAGCACGGCGACTTGCGAGAGATGTGTCCGGACGGCAATGGCGCCCCCTAAGTCCGAAACCACCTGCACAGCGGCCGTTGACAGCAAGGATTGGAGGCCGAGCGCCGCTGCACAGCTGCCAAGCACAGCCAGGACAACAAGCGCGCTCCGGGCACTTGCTCGGCTAATCCATACCGCAAGGCCAAATGCTCCCGAAAGTTGAAGAGCAGGCTCAACAATAAGCTGGGAATGAGTGCCGCCACCGAAAAGAGCAACGAACACTAAAACGCAGCATACAGCTAGATTCCCCATAGGCTCACCGTTAGCCTACTACCCCGACCCTTTTACGGCGACTTTTTCTGCTGGTTCGAGATAGCAACAGCTCCAATGACTGCGCCACCTACGATGACACCACCAAGCACATATGTACCCACACCACCGGCCTCGGCGCCACTCTGACTCATGCGGCCGGGCAGATCGCGGACGCGATCGGTGACGCGCGATGCATCAAGGCACGGCGACATTTTCTGGACCAAAAGGACTTTGCCGGGCAGTAGTGTGTACGAACAACCGTCTTCAAAAGTTACGACCGCACTGCTATTGTTTGAAACCATGGCTCTATCGCCGGGCACCAACTGGACGCCAGCTGTCGCGGCTGCGTAACCCGCGCCCTTGGACACAAAAGCATGGCCGTCGACCGATTTTATAGAAGCCGCCGATGCAACACTTGTTGCTGTAACTGCTAAACCAACTGCCAAACTACAAATCTTTTTCAGCATGATCATCCTCCAAAGCCAACGCGGACAGCAGCACACGGCTCTAGTGTGTGGTGGTACAAGAGTTAATCTTGCGTTGACAAGTGGGCATGGCGCTTGTCAACGCCTTTTGGTTGCGATGCCGTGCCTAAATCGCAACATTCTGTTCGCGCGTCTCTTATTTGCATCCCCGTCGATGTTCGGTCTTTGATTAAACACAGTTAGCGCAGAGGAGTTTTGACGTTGGAGCGCCGTTCTATGATCGATTTGCACAGCCACATTTTGCCGGGGATCGATGATGGCGCTCGGGACTTGGCCGAGTCGTTACAGATGGCTCGCATGTGGGTGGATCAAGGCGTTTCGACTGTCACATGCACGCCACACATTTTGCCGGGCGTCTACCACAACAGCGGCCCGCAAATTCGGGAGGCGGTCGTCGCACTACAGGCGGAACTTGTGGCGCACGATATCCCGCTTCGTTTGTTGACTGGCGCTGATAACCATATCGTGCCGACGTTCGTCCAAGACCTGCGGCGCGGCCATCTCTTGACGATTGCTGAGTCGCGTTACGTGCTGGCAGAGCCACCCCACCACGGTCTGCCTCTCCGCATGGACGAGCTGTTTCACGAAATTCAGGTTGCAGGCTATGTTCCAATTTTGACGCACCCGGAACGGCTCACCTGGGTGAGTGGTAAGTACGACGTTATCGCTGGCTTGGCGGACCGCGGCGTTTTAATGCAGCTGACTTGCGGGTCGATCACTGGGCGCTTCGGCCGGCGGGCACAGGAGTTAGCGAGACGTATGCTGCGCGAGCGGCGGGCTCACATTGTTGCCACAGATGCTCACAATATCGTTGGGCGTCCGCCTGATATGCTGGCCGCTTGGACACTTGCGTGCGATTGGGTGGGGCGGGAAGAGGCTAACAACTTGTTTGTCAACCGACCGACACGTATCATCGCAAACGCTCCAGCCGCAGAACTTGAACCTATCGCCACAATTTTTTCCGACGGGAAAGGCCGCACCAATGACGGCGTTGAGACTGGCCTTGGGGTTGGCGAGCGTGGCGGTCTTGGTCAGCGGCTGCGGCGGCTCTTCTCTTGATGCAACGGTACCCGGCGTATCGACCGCTCCGCCAGCCCTCAGCCTTGGCGCGGAGGCGGCTGAGAAACCTGCGCCGACGTCAGCCGCCAACGGGTCCGGCGCCGCAAAGTCAGGTGCGATCAAGGCGGTGGCCAAAGAGTTTGTAGCAAAGGCGACGCCCGGCACGAATGCGTATCGCATCGGGGCGCAGGACGTGCTTGAGATTTCAGTCTTCAAAGTCGCGGAATTGGGCCGGACAGTGCAGGTTGCCGACAACGGCACCGTGAACGTACCCTTGCTCGGTGATGTGCCAGCAGGTGGGATTACGGCGCGCGAACTTGAGATTGATCTCGCCAAGCGCTGGGGCGGCAAATACCTACGTGACCCGCAGGTGTCTATTTTTGTGAAGGAATACAATAGTCAACGTGTGACCGTCGAGGGTGCCGTCAAAAAACCGGGTGTGATAACGCTGAGAAATGAACTGACGTTGCTGCAAGCCATAGCAAGCGCACAAGGTCTCGAGGAAGTTGCCGACTCGGAGGTGCTCGTGTTCCGCGACGTCAGCGGGCAGCGCCAAGCCGCCCGCTTCAGTTTGACCGAAATCCGCAATGGTGCTGCCAAAGACCCAGTGCTCGTGGCAAACGACGTCGTGGTTGTTGGCTCATCGGCGTCCAAGGAATTGCTCAACAATTTCGCGAAGATTGTTCCGATCGCTCGGCTGTTCACCATATTCTGAGCCTGATTTCTGAGCCTGGGATTTTGCCGCCGCATGACCTAAACGGCGCTCGGTGTGGCCGATGTGACGTATAAATGGGAGTTCACCGATGCCAGATGACACTCCCGCACCAAGCCCTGTGCCGGTACCTCCAGCACCAGTACCCATTGTGCGCCGAGCGGATGGCCTTGAGCGGACAAATGGCCCCGCACCTGATGGACAGTTGCGGCCCTACGGCATTGTAGACGGCGGCTATGGCACCCAAGAGCAGGGTGACGACGATTTAGGCTCGACGATGCGTGCTTTCTTGGCGGTTGTCGCCGCGCGCCGCTGGCTCATTCTGAGCACAATTCTGACAGTCGTGTCCCTGACGGCGCTCGTGACAATGCTGCAGACGCCGCTCTACACCGCAACGGTGCGCCTCCAGGTCGAGCGAGACGCGGGCAAGATTGTTGAAGGCGCCGAAGTCGGGCCAACGGAGCAGTCCGGCGGCCAAGAGTTCCTGCGCACCCAACTTGAACTGCTGCGTGGGCGTCAGTTGGCGGAGCGCGTGGTCGTCACACTTCAGTTGCAAGCCCAGCCTGCTGGTAACCAGGCAGCTAGCAAAGGACCTGTGGGTGGCACGGCCCAACAGCGCGCAGATGCAGCGCGTCACGCCGCAACCGTGTCTTTGCTCAATGCCATTGCGATAAAGCCTGTTCCGGGATCGAGGTTGATCGACGTGAGTTATCAGGACGCGTCACCGCAACGCGCGCAACGGGTCGCCAACGGCTTTGCCGAAGTGTTTGTCGCCGCGAATCTAGACAAGCGGTTCGATGCCAACTCCTACGCCAAGACGTTTCTTGAGGATCAGGTCAAACAACTCGGGCTCAGGGTCGAAGAGTCCGAGCGCGCGGTGGTCGAATATGCCGAACGGGAGCAAATGCTTGATAGCAGTGACAAGCTTACGCTCGCCGACCAAAACCTCGGCATCGCCAACAACGCGTTGGGGGCCGCCCTGACCGAGCGTCTGAAGGCTGAACAACTATGGCGCCAAATCGTTGACACCAGTGGCATGAACCTGCCGCAAATTCTGTCCAACGCGTCCGTTGATCTGCTTCGCCAACGGCGCAACGCACTGGTCAGCGAATACGAGGAAAAACTCGAAACATTCAAGCCGAACTACCCCGGTATGATCCAGATCAAGAACAAAATTGCGGAGGTCGATCGGCAATTGGCCACCGAGGTGCGAGCGATCCGGGAAAGTCTCAAGGCTGGCTACGACAACGCCTTGAAACAGGAGGAGGACCAACGCAAGCGCGTTGACGAGTTGCGCGCTGACGGATTGGCGCTGCAGCGCAAAGGCATTCAATACAACACCTTGAAGCGCGACGCGGAAACCAACCGCAATCTCTACAACAGTTTGCTGCAGAAATTGAAACAGGTCGATGTGGCCGCGGGTGTGGCGACCAACAACGTTTTGGTGGTGGACCGAGCCTCTGTGCCGCGCGAACCGTCGTCACCGCGGATACTACGCGCGCTGGCGCTCGCGTTTGTGCTGTCCATCGTGGCGGGCATCGGCCTCGCCTATGCGCTGGAGCTGCTTGATGACCGCATCAAAACACCTGAAGACATCGAAAAAGCCACCCGATTGCCAGTGCTTGGAACTATTCCGTTTGTCGACGGGGACCCAATGGCGGACTTGGACGATCCGAGATCGGCCATGGCGGAAAGCTACCGGTCGCTTGCAACAGCCCTGCAGTTTGCGTCCAAGGAGGGACTGCCGCGTTCGCTGGTTTTGACCAGCAGCGCGCCCGGGGAGGGCAAATCAAGCACGGCCATTGCGCTGTCGCGTCATTTTGCACAAATGGGGCTGAAGGTGCTCTTGGTCGACGCGGACATGCGGCGGCCATCGCTGCACGTCAAACTTGGCCTCGACAATTCGCTTGGCTTGTCCAACTTCCTGACTGGGGCCATGAAGCCGCCACAGGTCATTCAAGCGACCAACTTTCCAAACTTGGCTTTCATGTCGGCTGGGCCGGTTCCGCCCAACGCGGCAGATCTGCTCGGTGGCAATAGAATGTTCTCGCTGGTCAGCGTCGGTTTGCAGGTGTTTGACCTGATTGTTGTTGACGCGCCCCCACTGCTTGGTTTGGCGGATGCGCAACTGCTGGCGTCAGCAACCCACGCCACCATCTTTGTCGCGGCGTCGGGTCAGGTTCGAAAGCGGTTTGTGCGATCTGCGATCCAACGTATCACGTTGACACGCACCAATCTCGTCGGCGTCGTGCTGACCAAGTTCGATGCGAAAGCCATCGGCTACGGTTACAGCGGCTATGGCAACAACTATTACGGCCAGAACTATAGCACGTCGCCCGACGCAGCCCTGCCTGCGCCGATTGGAGCGCGTTGATCCGTGTCTCTGGACGCCATACAACTCGCGTTACGGCTTTACAGTGCGCCAGCGTCACTCCAACGGGTTCGCAAGGCGGCGCTTCCAGACGGCATCGAGACACTTTTGGCTATTGCAGCGGGCGATCCGGAAAGCGTCCGATTGACTTCGGCCAAGGTGGGACGCCAGCCTGGGGATGTCCGTCTAGCGTGCGCTTTTTTTGTTGAGCAGGTGTTGCTGGCTGAGGACGCGGACGACCATCGGGTGCTTGGCAGTTCGCGCGCTACGCCAGTGGTGGACATCGGTCGTCGGCGAAAACTCCTGTTGCGCTGGTTGCATCCCGATGTCGCCAGCCAGCATGTTGCCGACGGGCTTACGGACCGGTCCATGTATGCGGCGCGCGTGGTCGGTGCTTGGCAGCGGATTTGTGCAACCGACGCTGCGTCGTCCACATCTGCTTTAGTGGCCCAACCGGCCGTGAAACGGCCAAAACCATCGGCGAAAACGCTCAAGCGCGGCCGTGTCGGTCTACTTGAGGCGATAAGGTCCTATTTCTACGGGCGGAGCGGGTCATAATGATTTTGGGCCGAGACGATTTGCGCATCGAGCACCCAGGCGCCGTGGAGGACACAATCGTCCCATCTAGTGCGAAGACGAGCTGGCTGCGGATCGTGTTTGCAATCGGTCTGTGTGCTGCGCTGGTCGTTGCAATTGCGCGGACCACCGCGCCCGGTCCAATCGCGGCCTTTTCTCCCGACCTTGCCTTGTGGTTCAATCCCAGCCATCCGTCCGCTTTGATTGCGAAGGCTGAAAATTTGCGGGAACGATTTGTCGAGGCGACGGTGCTTGCACAGAGAGTTTCGGTCGATGCCGACGCGCCGGTTGCAGCCCGCGCTTCGACGCCCGCGCCTGAAGGTGAGGCCAAGGCCGCGCGTCGGCCACGCATTGATCGTACGTCGCCGGAAGCTGGTGGCGGGCGTTTCGCGTCACCTATCATCGTGACGAAGGGTGGCGAGCCGGCAAATGAACTGGCCGAGTTACGTGATGAGATTGCGACCATCGTTCGCAAGGCCATTGCCGGTGCGCCATTGAGTGCGCGCGCCCACCGGCTGTTGGCTGAAGTTACCACGGATCGAAATGACGTGCGAAGGCTGATGACGCGAGCTGCGGTTCTGTCTCCGCGCGAAACGCTTGCGCTGGCCTGGCTGCTGGCCGACGCAGCCGACCGCAAAGACCTAGCTGTCATGGTCGACAACGGCGACAAGATTATGCGCACCCGGCCCGATCTCGTGCCTGCAATGGGCGAGCAACTGGCCGTCGCCGTTGAAAGCCCCGAGGGCCGCAAGCTTCTGGTCGAGCGGATGGGTGAGGATCCAGCGTGGCGAGAGGCCTTTTTGCGCGTGTCGACGAAGCATGCCGAGAAGCTCTCGACCATGCTTGCGCTGTTTGCAGACATAGCGGCTTCGGCGACGCCGCCGACGATCAGCGAGGTCCGGTCGTTGATTGCCGATTTGCTCAATCGTGAAGAGCCCACACTCGCGCATCAAGCTTGGCGCTTGCTCGTGCCGCGCTCAGAGACATCTCGGCAAGGCGAATTGCACAACGAGGGTTTTGACAGCGATTTCTCAGGCTACGCCTTTGATTGGGAGGCGAGCGTGGTTCAGGGCGCGTCAGTCGATCAGGTCGCCACTGAGATCAGTGGAAAGGCGTTACGCGTCAGTTTCGATGGTAGCCGTGTGCGCGGATTGACTGTCCGCCAAGCGATGATGCTGGCCAACGGCAGTTATCGGGTGAGCGGCAAATACAAAGGCTGGCTTGCCGGCAACCGTGGACTGCGCTGGCAGGTGCGCTGCCTTTACGGGACACGTGAAGTCCTCGGCCAAACGGAGTTGCTCTCCAAGACAGACGGGAGCTGGGAAGATTTTGATTTCGCATTTGAAGTGATCGACATCGATGCGTGCAAAGCCCAGACCCTTATCCTCATTCACGATGCCCGATCCGCAAGTGAAGAAGTGGTCTCTGGAGAGATGCAATTTGACACTTTCAGTGTTGCCAAAATCAGCCAGATGCGGCCGGTACAAGATTCAGTCGAAACAAAGGGACCGACCCCGATCAGAGCGCCGGTTGGACAACCGGTGCCTGTCCCGCAAGATGCGGCTAAAGCAACCAAAGCGGAGGTCACGTCTGAGCCTGGGAAGACTGAACCTCGCAAGACCGAGCCTCGAAAGCCTGAGCCGAGCAAGTCTGAGCCGAGCAAGACTGATCCCGGAAAAGCCTCGGCGCGGCCCTGATGGGCTGGTCGCATTGATCGCAAACCTCCGCCCATGAAATGCAACTATAAGGTGTGTTGATGAGATGCAGCTGAAGCCTTATTTCAGAAGCTGGTAGCCTTGGTGGCAGTCAGGGCAGACAAGATCAGCATCTTCCTTGGTGGCCGGCATGAGCAAGGTTTCGCGGTCTAGCGCGTTGCAATTGCGTAGAGCGTCCTGGCAATCATGCGCAGCAATCAATTGATTTAAATATCTCTTTATTTTGGTCGACACTAAGCTTCTTGGGCCTAAGCCGCCGACGTGCGTCGGGCTGAAAAATATGTATTTCAAAAGCATGTCGCTTGCTCGAGAGGTCAATGCGTGCCGATATCATCAGCGTGCACTTAATCTTAAGATTTAGCAACTTATGATTGCGGTTTGTGCACATCTATATTTTGTGGCGATTCGTTGGTGGATCTGACCCGCAAGCAGCACCTATTTTTGCTCGGGGGCACCGGGCACGGAAAAAGGACCAGCCCGCCCGTAGTTTGAGGGGCCCGTTTGCTCAATGTTCCCGTCTGCTCAATGTGCCCGCCCGTGCTGGGTCTTTTCCCACAGAAACGGTTGGCGCCAGAGCTGCCAGAGCGCGCGGTAGGCGGCGAGCGAGATTAACAGCCAGCAGAGCGGACTTTGAATGGCAGCCCACACCAGACCATGCCCGCGCCGGCGGGCCGCGATGATCCCGGCGGCGATGCTCGCCAGGTATCCAAGCACCAATGTGGTGCCCGACATCACCCACATGACGTTACCGCCAAACACGTCTGGGATCGCGCGGCCCGCTGGCATTGTCAGGTTCCAGGCCACCAAAACATAAAACAGTGGGTGCAACAGTGTCGCCAGCAGCAGGCCACCCAAAACCAAATTAAAGCCGATCATGCGCAGAATGCCGAGTTCCCGCATCAATCGCCAGGGTCGGCGCGTGTGTACGAAATAGGTCTGGAACCAGCCTTTGAGCCAGCGTGTGCGCTGCGGCAGCCATTGCCGAAAGGTGTTTGGCGCCTCCTCCCACGTCGTGGAGGCCAGCACTTCCGTCGTAAAGCCCTGCCGCGCCAAGCGCAGACCGAGATCGGCATCCTCGGTCACATTAAAGGGGTCCCAGGCGCCAATGGCGACGAGCGTCTGGCGGCGAAAGTGGTTCGAGGTGCCACCTAGCGGGACTGGCAAACGCAATGCGGCAAGTGCTGGCAGGACAGCGTCAAAAAGGGTCGAATATTCGACGGTGAACTGCTGCGAAATCCAGCTGTCTTTGGGATTGAAGATGTTGAGACGTGCCTGAACGCAGGCGAGCGAGGCATCGCCCGTCGCGAACGCCGCAGCGGCCCGGCGCAGCTGGTCTGGCTCCGGCCGATCTTCGGCATCGTAGACGACAACAAAATCGCCTGACGCAAATGAGAGTGCGTAGTTGGTCGCCTTCGGTTTCGTACGCGGCTGCCCGTTGGGCACGATGAGGGTGCGAAAATGTGCCGGCAGTGCTAGCGCCGCCATTGCCCGTTGGGTCGCGCCATCGGTCTGCTCAAGAATGAGGATAACTTCGAGCTTGTCTTTGGGATAGTCGAGCGTGGACAGCGCCTCAATCAAGGCCGGCAACACCGCGGCCTCATCAAACATTGGCACCAGGACCGTGTACGACGGTAACAGTGCGTCGGGGAGGCGATGACCAGCCCCAACCGTGCGCGGAGACCGCATCATGGCGACGAGCGCCAGCAGCTTGACGAACACCACCCCAACAAATGGTAGTGTTACGGCTGCCGTGAGACAGGCCATCGTCGCACCCGGAGCAACCAGGGTACCACCAGCGATAAGGCCAGCGAGTCCGCCCAGAAGCACCGCCTGCCACGTCCACAGGCCATGTCGGGCCGACAGCTCCGGCGCGCGTCGCGCCAGCTCAAACGTCGCCCGGGCGAGCCGCCGCCGCTGTTCTGCCGCATCGATTGCCCATGTTTCAGCAAGGCATGGGTCGCCACGCCAAGCGGTGCCTAAAACACGGGGGGCCTCGCGCGTTGGGTTACGAGCGGCTAGTGTGGTTAAGGGAATCGTTTCCCCAGCGCGCACGCGTGCAGACTCTTTGAACTCGCGCATGGCCTACTTTGTCCGCCGCAGGCTCCGCGGGGCCGCTTCCACGCAGAAACACTATGATCGGCATCGAGCTAACAACCTCTCGGCGTAAAACTCAAGATGGGTGGAGGCCCCCGTGCGCACGCGTGCTGTCACGCCTTTTGGTCGTAATTTTGCTCGCTCTGATGGCTGTCTCGGCCCATTCCCAGACGCGATCATTGCCGCCGGGCCTTTCGCCTGCACCGTCTTCAACCGCCTTGGAGCCGCGCAATGCAGGCCGACGCGCTGCCATTCGCTTTTTAACGGACAGTGACTACCCGCCCTTCAACTACTTCGACGAAGACGGCCAATTGACGGGCTTTAATGTCGATCTTGCCAAGGCTATCTGTCTTGAGTTGGCGGCCACTTGCGACGTTCAAGTGCGCCCGTGGGCTGACCTGTTAGCCGCCATCAAGCGCGGTGAAGGTGACGCGGTCATTGCATCCCACACGGCATCGGCACGTGTACTCCAGGAGGTTGCAGTAACCGACCGGTACTATCACACACCCGCACGTTTCGTCGGATTGAAAGCGGCGGCTGGCTTGGAGATCACGCCATCCGGACTCGACGGAAAGCGTATCGCTGTTGCCAAGGGCACAGCGCATGAAGCTTTCTTGCGCGCCTTTTTTACGCTTTCGAAAATCCAGGACTATGAAAACGCTGACCTTGCCCGCGACGCTGTCCGCAATCTCAGCGCCGACCTCTTGTTCGATGACGGCATCGGTCTTGTGTTCTGGCTCAACGGTGAAGCATCAAAACTGTGTTGCGAATTCAAAGGTGGCCCGTTTATGGAGCCGCGGTATTTCGGCGACGGCATCGGCATACTCGTCCAGAAAGACGACCAGCAGCTTCGGCTTTTGCTTAACAGTGCTCTAAAGCGCCTGCGCGAGTCCGGACGGCAGGAGGAGTTGATGCTGCGCTATTTCTCACTCCGAGCCTATTAGGGCGCCGCGCGCTGCCAGCTTGCGAATTGCTCGACCACTGACGCCTGGTGTCACTAAAGCCAGGTGTCACTAAAGCCAGGGGTCACTAAAGTCTGTGGTCTACGTGGCTGTAGTTCTCTATCACTCGCTGATCGTCGCTGCCCGAGGGCCTTGCACATGTCCGCCGCCTACTCCCCGTCTGGTCTCAATGCGCTTGCTGACGGGGCGATCCTATCGCCGTTCACGCGCAACAACCGGTTGCTCGATGGTATCCCGGCCGGCCACGCCAAGCCTTTGATCATGACGGCGGGCGATCCGAACGAGCAGATGCCGGGCTTCATCATCGATAAGATGAAGGAGGCCGAACATACGCTTGCGAAGTATCCAACGATCCGCGGCTCCGATGACTTCCGGCACGCTGTAGCGGCTTGGATCGAGCGCCGGTATGGCCTTCACGGCCAAATCGATGCGGCCCGCGAGGTGCACCCGCTGAATGGCTCACGAGAGGGCCTGTTCTTTGCAGCCCTCCCGGCTGTCGGGCGCAAGCGCATTGCGGGCAAGCCCGTCATGCTGATCGTCAATCCATTCTATCAGGCCTACCTCGGCGGCTGCTACGGGACCAACAGTGAGCCGGTGTTCTTGCCAGCGACCGCCGAGAACGGTTATTTGCCTGACCTGGACGCTCTTGAAAAGCGCACCGACGTGCTGGAACGCACGGCGGCCTTCTATCTCTGTT
Source organism: Hyphomicrobiaceae bacterium (assembly GCA_031409695.1). Taxonomy (GTDB): domain Bacteria; phylum Pseudomonadota; class Alphaproteobacteria; order Rhizobiales; family Hyphomicrobiaceae; genus JABFRJ01. The sequence continues at coordinate 5,379 of JANNXS010000447.1, read as the reverse complement.
CGCCATCGAACCCGCAGGGCCGTACTGCTCCACCGGCGTATATCAGACGCGCCTTGGCCTTGGCCCGCCACTATGATTTTATGCTGTTTTTCGATGAGTGCTACTCGGAGATCTACTCGGGCGATACGGCGCCAACCGGGGGGCTACAGGTCGCGGCCGAAACGCCCGAGCGATTCAAAAACATCATTGTCTTCAACTCGCTCTCGAAGCGGTCGAATCTGCCCGGGTTGCGCGCCGGTTTCGCCGCAGGCGACGGCGACTTCCTCGAGACGTTGGCTGAAATCCGCAATCTCTCAGCGCCGCAAATGCCAGGGGTGGTGCAGGCGGCAGCCGCGGCGGCCTTTGGTGAGGAGCAGCACGTGACCGTCATCCGCGGCGCCTATCGTGCCAAATTCGACCTGTGTGATGAGCTGCTGAAAGGCAGGTTCGGGTATACGCGGCCCGATGGCGGGTTTTTTCTTTGGCTTGATGTCTCAGAGTTTGGCGGCGGTGTTGCGGTTACCAAGCGGTTGTGGGCGGAGAAAGGTATGAAGGTTGTGCCCGGCGAATATCTTGCGGCAACCGATGAGGCAGGTGACAATCCGGGCCGGAATTTTATTCGCATTGCCCTGGTCCACGACCTTGCGACCACGCGCGACGCGCTGGAGCGGCTCACGGGCTTGGCTGGTTAAGGTGGGGGGCAGGCCACCACTCCGATGGCGATCTGTACTCGGCGCAACTGCACATTCAGACCATTCGCCCTCCGCGTTTGATCCTAACGGGGGCGTCGGTATCCAGTCTGGACCGTCGTCCAAATAGATCAGCACTATTGACGTATCTCGGACGCCCAAGTTAGCGTCGACGTGTCCAAATCGCGCTCACAGGCGGAGATCACACATGGCGCAGCCTTTTGCCGTCGAGCGCAACACGAAGGCCATGCCGATGGCTGAGCGCAATAAGCGCCTTGCGGATCCGGGCTTCGGTAAGCTGTTCACGGATCATATGGTGATGATCAACTACGAGGAGGGCAAAGGCTGGTATGATGCACGTGTGGTGGCGCGCGGGCCTATCCCGCTCGATCCGGCCGCGGCCGTTTTGCATTACGCCCAAGAGATCTTTGAGGGCATGAAGGCCTACAAGCTTGCCGACGGTTCCATGGCGACCTTCCGCGCCGATGCGAATGCGCGTCGCTTCCGGGAAAGCGCCAAACGACTGGCTATGCCCGAGTTGCCCGAAGCGCTGTTTCTGCAGTCGATCAAGGAGATCGTGCGCATTGATCGTGATTGGTTCCCAAGTGTGGACGGGGGCTCGCTATACCTGCGGCCGTTTATGTTTGCGAGTGAAGCGTTCCTCGGCGTCAGGCCGGCGCTAGAATATCTGTACATGGTGATCGCCTCGCCCGTTGGCGGTTATTTCAAGAGCGGCGCGCCGGCCGTTTCGTTGTGGGTGTCTCCGGACTACACCCGGGCGGCTCGCGGTGGCACGGGGGCTGCCAAATGCGGCGGCAACTACGCGGCCAGCCTTGTGCCCATCGCCGAGGCCTCACGCAACGGCTTCGATCAGGTTGTGTTTCTGGATGCCGCTGAAAACAAATGGCTCGAAGAACTCGGCGGCATGAACTTGTTCATGGTCATGGCCGACGGCAGTCTCATCACGCCCCCTCTCTCAGGCACAATCTTGCCCGGTATTACGCGCGATGCCTTGATGACACTGGCCCGTTCGGAAGGTTTGACGGTGCGTGAGGAAAAGTTCTCGATCGATCAGTGGCGCGAGATGGCGACCAACGGAAAACTAACCGAGAGTTTCGCCTGCGGGACGGCGGCTGTCGTCACGCCGATTGGCAAAGTAACCAGCCCGGAGTGGTCCTTCAGCGTGGGTGCCGGCGGCCCTGGCCAAATGACGCAAAAACTCAAGCAGCGGCTGGTCGACATCCAGCGCGGCACGGCGCCTGACCCGCATGGATGGATGCTACGGCTGGATTAAATCCGGTCGTCGCCGCGCTCAGCCGATACTGGCAACGAGACTGCGCAAACTCAGCAGGACGATGACACCTCCGACGAGCACCATCAGCGCGCGGTCGGGCAAGTGCTTTGTGGCAAGCGCTGCAAATGGAGCCGCGCAAATGCCGCCACCAACCAGCGAGACGATCACCGGCCAGTGCGACAGCCCGATGGTGAGGATGAACGCGGTGGTGATGGTCAGGGTGACGCAAAACTCGACGCTGTTTGCCGTGCCAACCGCGTAGCGCGGGGCGACGCCGCGGCCGATCAATGTTGACGTCACGATTGCTCCCCACCCGCCGCCGCCGATGGCATCGAGCAGGCCGCCTGTGAACCCGAGCGGCACCAATCCGTTTGGTGGCGCTGATCGCGTGCGCAGCGGTCGGCCGGCTTTCCACAGGATGACGCCGCCGAGCGTCAGCAAATAAATGTTCACCCAGGGTTTGATCAGGTTGACGGGTGCGTTGACCAGAATGTATGCGCCGAACGCGCCACCGACCATGCCAGGGATCATCAACCGCAAGACGAGGCGCCGGTCAATGTTGCCAAAGCGCCAATGGGCTATGCCGGATGCGCCGGTCGTGAACACCTCGGATGCATGAACGCATGCGCTGGCGGTTGCCGGCGGCATGCCCATGCTTAACAACACAGTTGTCGCGGTGATCCCATACGCCATGCCGATGGCACCATCGACGATTTGGGCGGCGAAACCGACTGCGGCGTAAAACAAAACGTCTTCGATCGACATGGCGCAGATCCGGAACGCCACTCAACGAACCGGGACACGATAATCCCGCCACCGAGTAGCTCCGCCGCGACAAACGCCACGCGGTTGAGTTTAAGGCAGAAGCACCTGAGACGCCATGCTTCCAATAGGCTGATTGTAACCTTCGACCAACGCAGGCCATTGCCTCGACGCGGCCGGATCTACTGTGGCAAGGGCGCTGGGCTGTCTGCCAGTGTGCGCATGTAGGCCATCAGGTCGGCCAAGTCCTGGTTGTCCTGGATACCAACGAAAGCCATTTTGTTGCCAGGAATGTACTCAGTTGGCTTCCAGATGTAGCCGGCAAATTGTTCAAAGCCCCAATTGCCGCCCTTGCCCTTGACTGCCTCAGAATAGCCAAAACCCGGGTGTTTGCCGATGCCACGACCGATGACGCCCCACATATTGGGGCCGATCTTGTTTTCGCCGCCCTTGTCGACGGTGTGGCAGGCCGCACATTTCTTGAACACGCCCTTGCCTGCCTCAACGTTCGTGGCGGCGGAGGTTTTGAGCAAAGCTGCCATGGCCGGGAAGTCAAACTTGGCCGCCGTTGCGGCGGTCCCCCCAGCTGTGCTGGTCGAGACAGCGATGGCATAACCCGGTGTGGTTGGCGCCGACTTGTGCATGGCAATTTCAGCAAACGTGCGCCCGCCGAAAATCAACAGGGCTGCCCCAAGAACGGCACCGGCAATCTTGTTTATTTCAAAGGCGTTCATTGCGGAGGTCCCTGAGGCACTGCTGCACCGTAGCCGAATACACGGTAGCCGAGTACACGGGCACCGCCCCTGCTTGCAACGTGACAGACCGCCGTTCTAGGAGGTGCAAACCGAGACCAATTGTCACGATGTTGCTGGTGCGCGGCGGTTCCCCTGCGAGGAGTTAGCTGCCACGCGGGATGATGTAGGCTTGAGGTAGATTGGGAATACACCCGGAATACATCCGGGCAAATGAGGTCGTATGTCCGAAACTTTGATCGCGATACCCTCCAGGTTGGCTGCAACACGCCTGCCAAACAAGCCGTTGGCTGATATCCATGGCGAGCCAATGATTGTCCACGTTTGGCGCCGGGCCGTGGCCGCGAAGGCTGGCCGCGTGATCGTCGCAACCGACAGTGACCAGATCGCCGCCGTCATCGCCAAAGTCGGCGGTGAGGCCATTATGACGCGTGCCGACCACACCAACGGATCTGATCGTATCCACGAGGCCTTAACGAAGGTCGATCCGCGCCGCATCTACGCCCGCATTGTGAACCTACAAGGCGACTTACCGACCATCGACCCGCAACTGGTTCTGTCTTGTCTCGGCCCGCTCGACACGCCTGAGGTGGATATCGCGACACTTGCAGCCGTCATCACGCGGCCCGAGGAGCGCGATAACGCGGCCGTGGTGAAAGCGATTGCGACACCGGTCGGTGCGGCAGCGCTGCCCGGCCGCTTGCGTGCCCTGTATTTTACCCGAGCAACGGCCCCAAGCGGTGATGGCCCACTGTACCATCACATCGGCATGTACGCGTACCGCCGCGAGGCGCTTGAGCGCTATGTTACGTTAAAACCGACGCCGCTTGAAACCCGCGAGCGTCTGGAACAGTTGCGCGCGCTGGAAAACGGGTTGCGTATTGACATACAAGTCGTCGAGACGGTTCCACTTGGCGTCGACACCCAGGAGGAATTGGAGCGGGCGCGGGCGCTCCTGGGCTAGGCGGTCGGCGGAGGTGAAGTGATGTCGGACACAGGCCAAAGAGGGGACCGGAGAAGGCGTCAAAGCGGGGACCAGAATGGCGAGCAGCCCGCGAGCCCGCCCCGGCGAGACTTCGTTGTAACAGCTGCTTTTGCCTTGGCCGGCGCGGGCCTTGTTACAGCGGTCTGGCCTTTTGTCTCAGCGCTTGGCCCGGGGCGGGGCCGCGAGGAGGCCGACATGACAACAGTCGATCTCAACGCAATCCCGGCCGGGACGGCGCACATGGTCGCCTGGCTCGGCCGACCGTACCTCATCCGGCACCGCACAAGTGAAGAAGTTCGCCAAGCCAAGCGCCAGGTGCCGACGGTCGATCTTTTCGCTCGCAACGAGAACCTCGATCGGCTCACGGGCGCTGGGGATGAAAACCGAACCCTTCCTGGTCGGCCAACCTTTCTGGTCATCAGCGCCCAGTGCAGCAATGGCGACTGCATCGTGCGCGACGGCGAGCGCGTAACGTTGGACGATGGGCTCGGCTGGATGTGTCCCTGCTGTGCCTCGCGGTTCGACTTTTCGGGCCGTGTGGTGTCTGGCCCGGCGCGTCAAAACCTGCCTGTGCCACGTTACAAGATGCGCGACGGTCGGCTGTTGATTGGTGCGCGCTAACGAACGTGTAAGCACCACGTACCTACTGGCACACCGATTTTCTCATGTATTGCCCAACATTTTCATGTGTTGGACAGTCTCAAGATGTGCTTCGTTGCTGCGTCGCAATGTCGCGCATCTTCGTCGTGATATCCAGCGGCGGGTCCAAAACAACTACGGGAGGTCGCATGTCTATCGAGTCCCTCATCATCTGGTTGGTTATCGGCGGCATTGCGGGCTGGCTCGCGGGGCAGCTTTGGAAAGGCGGTGGCTTCGGCCTCGTCGGCAATATTGTCATCGGAATCGTCGGTTCGCTCG
>JANNXS010000446.1:0-2800 GCA_031409695.1 Hyphomicrobiaceae bacterium | reverse complement strand
CCATCGATCCGGTTATCGCCGGCATCGCCCCGCAAGGCATCGCCGCCCGAGCCACCGAGGATGTTCTCGAAATTGACTGCGGTGTCACCCTTAGCATCGCCGCTGAAGAACAACGCCGGTGAATTGGCAATGGCGAATAATGCCGTTACGCCAAATGTGTCGTGCGCATAGCTCAGCGTATCGATGCCGTCGCCGCCGTCGAGCGTGTCGCCGCCTGCACCGCCTTCTACGATGTCATCACCCGTGTAGCCATTGATGGTATTCACGCCTGCGTCCCCTGTGAGGGTATCGCTGCCGCCGCTGCCAAACAGGTTCTCAAATCCCGACAGTGTGAAGATGCCGCTACTGTTGTTCTGCGCTCCTGCCACCGCAAGGGAAATGGTGATGCCGGTACCAATGCCGCCGAAATCGGCACGATCGGTCCCCGCGCCTCCAATCAGTGTGTCGTCTCCACCAAGTGTAATAATGTTATCGTCGCCGGCACCTCCGTCGAGGCGATTGGCGAGGTTGTTTGCTCCTGAACTATCCCGCAGCGTGTCAGGGCCTGAACCACCAATGAGGTTCAAAAAGCCGGCTATGGCATCGCCCTCTGCATCCCCGCCATTGACGTAAGAGCCGTCTAGGTTCACATTTATACCGCTGAAGTCCTGAGAATAGCTCAAGGTGTCGGTTCCGCCGCCGCCGTCGAGTGTGTCTGCCCCCGCGCCACCCTCCATTGTGTCGTTGCCCGTGCCGCCCATCAGCGCGTCGGCACCCAGTCCACCCGATAGAGTGTCGTCATTAGCTCCGCCATCCAACGTGTCATCGCCGTCGCCACCCTTGAGCGTGTCGTCACCCGATCCGCCCGCTAAGGTGTCGACGCCGTCGCCGCCATCGAGCGCATCGTTTCCGGCATCACCCTGCAAAGTGTCGTTGCCAATTCCGCCGTCCAAGGCATCATTGCCGACGCTACCGTAGAGCTTGTCGGCGCCCGCCTGACCAAACAGGCTGTCGTTTCCCGTATCGCCATGAAGTTTGTCATTGCCATTGCCCCCGAACAGCTTGTCGCTGCCGTTCCCTCCCCTCAGCGTATCGTTACCGTTGCGGCCGTAGAGGTCATCGTTGCCATTTCGGCCGAGGAGGGTGTCCTTGCCCGAAGTGCCCTTCAAAACGTCGCGTTTCTTGGTGCCTTTGAGGGTAGCCATGGTTGTATCTCATCCATTATCCAAACCAAAAGTCCGACTTGCAAACAAACTAGTTATTTGACTAACTAATTACAAGTCATTAATTGTTGGATGGATAGCAAATGAAGAAAATGGTAGGCATCAGTGGTAGTTACAGATTCGGAATGCTCGGTGCTCGACCTCAGACGCGCAAAGGGATTGGCGACCCGCCAGACACTGATCGAAAGCGCGATCCTCGCAATGGCGGCGCGCGGACTCGAGGGCACCACTTTTGCGACAATCGCCGAAGAGTCGGGCCTGTCGCGCGGGCTGGCGACGTTTCATTTCAAGACCAAACAGCAACTGATTGTCGCCGCGCTTGACCACGCCGGAGATCTCTATGAAGCAAGTTGGGATCGCCACGTCCGCCAGCCGCAACATTCGCCGGAGACGCGTCTAGCCACTGCGATCGCCCATGACGTGGCCTTCTCCCGCCGACACCCGGCAATCCTGAGCCTCTGGTACACGACCTGGGGCGAAGCGCGATCGCAGCAGGCCTATCGCACCACCACCCGCGAAGCCGACCGGATTTATGTCGCCGAATTAGCCGCAGCGTTCGGTGCGCTCGATGGCGATCCCGGCGGAACATCGCGGCGCGCGCGCGCCAAGGCCCGCGCCCTCAACGCACTCGTGTTTGGTCTTTGGCTTGACAGCCACATTGACCCGGAAAACTTTGACGATGCCGAGGCATTGGATGCCGCAGCCGCAGTCCTCAAAGGGCTTGTGCCTTCGTGGTCCGGCAACTTTCCAGTCATTCCGGCCGATGAGGGGTATGGAACTGGCTGCCGGATTTAGTCCAGCCTAAAGGATCCCCGCAGGCCTGAACAAATTTCCCAGAGAATTGAAATAGGTCCAGCTCAACCCGATGATTTTGGATCATAATGTGCTGTGACCGGTGGTGCCGCATTGCTCCGTGGCCTTGCCTCGGCTAGACGTTTTCTCCATGGCCAAAGCACCCAAAACACCCCCCGAAAATCGCTCCGCAGCTGGCACCCGTGCGCCACGGCAGCCTCTGAAAATGGTCGCTCCGGCAAGACCCCACAACACGATCCATGTACGCGGGGCACGCGAGCACAATCTGAAGAACGTCGATCTCGAAATCCCGCGAGATTCCCTGGTCGTGTTCACCGGGCTGTCGGGCTCAGGCAAGTCCTCGCTCGCGTTCGATACCATTTATGCCGAGGGCCAGCGCAGGTATGTAGAGAGCCTGTCGGCCTACGCGCGGCAGTTCTTGGAGATGATGCAAAAGCCCGACGTTGACCACATTGACGGCCTATCGCCCGCCATTTCAATCGAGCAGAAAACGACCAGTAAAAACCCGCGTTCGACCGTCGGCACTGTGACGGAGATCTACGACTACCTGCGCCTCTTGTTTGCGCGCGTCGGCGTGCCGTATTCACCGGCAACAGGACTGCCCATCGAAAGCCAGACCATCACGCAGATGGTCGATCGTGTGCTCGCTTTGCCCGAGGGCACGCGGCTGTTGATCCTCGCGCCCGTCGTGCGAGGGCGCAAGGGTGAATACCGCAAGGAACTCGCCGAGTGGCAGAAGAAGGGTTACCAGCGCGTCAAAATCAACGGCGACGTGTCTGAGATCG
>JANNXS010000445.1:0-5155 GCA_031409695.1 Hyphomicrobiaceae bacterium | reverse complement strand
GCCGAAAGCCATCGCATGCCGCCGAGTTTCGACGTGTCGGTGTGGCCAAATTTGAGTGTCGTGTGCATGGCGCATTCTCCGAAATTGGGACGTAAAATGAAACTCAAAGCGCGTTCTTGTGCTTCAGGCCGACGAATACAGTCAGGGCGAGGATGCGCAGGTCGAGCCACAACGACCAGTTATCAATGTACCAAAGGTCATGCTCGACGCGGGCACGCATCTTGAAATCATTGTCGGTCGGTCCGCGAAAGCCGTTCACTTGTGCCCAACCGGTCATGCCGGGCTTAACCTGGTGACGGTTGGCATAGCCTTCGAGCATCTCGTCGTAATGGTCGTCGTGCACCAATGCGTGCGGGCGCGGACCAATCAACGACATTTCGCCCTTGAGCACGTTGATCAGCTGCGGCAGTTCATCAAGGCTGGTCGAGCGCAAAAAGCGGCCGAGGCGCGTGACCCGCACATCGCCAACGGTCGCCTGCTTGACGTCCGTGCCGTCTTCCAGGACGTTCATTGAGCGGAATTTCAGGACTTCAATGACGCGCTTGTTGAGGCCGTGCCGACGCTGCCTGAAGAACACCGGGCCGGGGCTGTCGAGTTTCACGGCAATAGCGATCAGCGCCATCACCGGCGCGAGAACGATCAGAGCCAGTGTTCCGACAACGTAATCCTCAGCCGTCTTCACGTAACGGCCCCAATCGCCAAGGGGCTTGGTCTTAACGTCGATAAGTCCGACGGGGCCGATGTGTGAGACGCCATGGGCCGGGCCTTCATCCAGGATGTCGGACGAAATGTGCGTGACGACGTGTAGACTGACGGGCAATTGTTCCAGGCGGCGGACGATTTCGGCGGTGCGTTTATCGGCGGCCTGCGGCAGAGCAACAATGATCTGGTCGATCGCGCCAGCCCGGCCAAGGCGCATCAGATCCTCAAGATTCCCAGCAATGCTAGACCCGGTATCGGCGCCAATCCGTTCGCCACTGGGCCAATCGCGAACGGCTTGGGCTTTGCGGTCATCGAAAACGCCGATGAGGCGGATCGCGTGTGCGGGGTCTTTCAGGAAGCCTTCGAGGCGGGCGGCAATCCGGCCGAAGCCATAAACCGCAACGCGTGCATCAAACATGCCCGCAGCCGTCATGCGGGCTAGCACATACCGCGCAATGAAGCGGGTGCCGAGGACAGACGTTGTGCTCGCCAGTGCCCAGACGGCATACCACATCCAGAAATCTGGTGACGCTGAGACAAATGGCAAACCAAGGCCGAGAGCTGCGAGGAATGCGACGCCAAGCGCTGCCGCGATCTTGAGCGGCGATGTTGGCAGGTCGTGTATCTTCTGGATATCGTAGAGACCGAAGTGGCGGAAGCAGAGGTAGCAGAACAGTGCGGTCAAAAGTGCCGCCTGGGTGACCATTGGAAAGCTGATGGCGACATTGCCGTATGAGGCATAGATGAACGCCGGGATCAGGCCACCTGCGAGGACACCTGCGATATCCAGGAAGCCAACGATATCAATCGCAACCCGTCGCGACCAAGCGCGTGGCGCCGGCAACGGTCTGGACGCCGGCGTAGAAAGTTCCGACAGGGTAGACGTGGCAATGGACATCGAGCGCTTCCGTGATCCGACGTCCGATCATGGTGCGCCAATTCTGGTGAATGCCCGATGCAGAAAGTATACCAAATGGCCTTTGGGGATGCCCCGGATTGGCACAGTCTGCAGCCCCGGCTCGAGCATTTTCCAAAGAAGTGGACATCGGTTCGTCGTAAAAAATGTGACAAAACGGCGATTTCTAGAGCGCATTCCGGTTCCATGAGATCGGAATCAACTCTAGGTCACGCTGTCAGAGCTTTCGTGACTACTTACTCCGAAGCTCGCAAGAAGGGTATCGTGGGCCTGACCGTTTAGGTGTCCGCACCCGGCACGCATTTCGCATATCATTCGCATGCCAGATGACGCAAAGTGTGTCCTTTAGCCGGACAGGCGCATGCAGGTCGGCGTTTTATCGTCAACGCTCAACACGCCAGCCTTCGAATATGAACGAATTACGAGTGATTCAGTGGAACTGATTGTGTTAAAAATCGTATATTAGTGTGTCGACAATCCGCTAACGCATAAAGCCATCACATTTGCGTTGTATGCTCTTGTTTGGGTAGTTGCCTCAGTGATACAAGTCTACCAGAAGTTTAAGACATTGCCCACGTGTGACTCGCCGGAAACGGCAGTGCGAGTATGGCGGTTTTAGCAAAAACGGTGATCTTGCTGAGGATCGCCGAGGTGGCATGGTCGGGTGGCTAGCCCGCACATGCTTGATGTTCTGGAGTGGCCCTATGGGTAAGTTGGCCGGTCTTGCGTTGATCGCAGCGGGCGTTGCCACCGCAGCTTACGTTTACCCGCTTTTAGGGCCCGGTGCAGATCGTCCGGGTCAGCAACGCGCTGATGTGGTCGCCATGACAACAGGTGCCATCCCAGCCGGGCAGCCGATCGCTCCGCGACCTCCAACCGTTGTTGTGCGTCCGGCCGGACAGGACACTCAACGTGTTGTTAGCGCTGAGACTACCCCAGGCAGGTTGCCTCTGGCGACCCAGACAGGCAAACCTCCAACTATTGCTGCTGTGCTAGCGGCTCCGATCATTGAGCAGCCGATGGCGAAGCCAATCGACGTGCCGCAGCCGTCGTCGACTCGTCGGACAAGCCGGGGTGATGACGAATCCAAAATTGCGCTGACCCGTGACATCCAACGTGAATTAAAGCGAGTGGGCTGTTACGAAGGTGCAGTCGATGGAACCTGGACGCCAGAAACCCGCCAAGGCATGAAGCAGTTCATTGACCGGGTGAATGCGTCCCTTCCAGTCGACGAGGCTGACCATATCCTCAAGACGCTTGTGCAAGGCCATCCGGGCAATGCGTGCGGTAAATCCTGCCCCACGGGCCAGGCTATGACAGCCGACAACAAGTGCTTGCCGGCGGCGATCATTGCGGCCCCACGGCGCGCGCCGCAACCCGTCCCGCTGACGCGAGACGCTGCCGCACAGCCGGCTACGAAAGCCTCATCTTGGGAGCCGAAAGTCGTTCAGGCACCGGTCCCGTTCCCTATGCCCGTTCCGAAGTCTCAAGCGGCAGCCAGCCCGGAACCGCGCGCGGTTGACGCCAAGACGGCTGACGCCAAGATTGAGCCGCTACCGGGGCGTAATTCGCTCGGTGCAGCCGGGGTGCCGACGCAAACGACAGCTCCTGTTTTGCCCGAAGTTCTTGAGCCCAGGGCGAAACGCCCGGTCGTTGTCGTCAAGCCGCGTGTCCCCGTCGAAAACCAGACCGACACTGTAATAGCTGCCCTACCGCAGCCAGCTCCCAAAGCGGGACCATTGGCGCCGACGATTGGTGCCGTGGCCGCGATCGAAGCCCCAGAGGCGCCGCGTGCGCGGCCGTCGCCTCCACCGCCTGTTGTATTCCGCGCGCCCGCACAGCAGCGCTACGTCTCCACGTACTCGCCGCCACCCGTCTACCGTGAACGTCCGCGCTTTGGTCCGCAAATTTTTCGCGAGTTGGAACGCAACGGTCGCTGAAACTTTGATCAAATTTCGCTGCCCCAATAAGCTAGCATAGTACCAAGAGTCACCCGGCCCCGCCGCGGTGGCTCTTTCGATTTCATATCACCCTCTGTCCTGCGTCATCGTTCCCTAGGCTGTCACAACAACCTTTCATGCTTGTCATTTGACTTCGCAGACCGCAGTGCCAACATACAACCACACGAGCGGCAAGGATCGCTCGTGGCATTCCCAACCGGCTTTGGGCCGAGACGACCAATGTCCGAGGAGCCGCTATGCCGTCCCTGTTCCGTCGATCACTTCCCCGCCACCGGTGGTCCGCCCTCTTTGTGGGCCGCCCCTTTATGGCCCCCCTCTTTCTGAGTATCGTGATGTTTGCACAATCACTCGCCGTACTCGATGCCCGCGCTCAAGAGCGTGTGTCCTCCTTCAGTCTCGCCAACGGCATGCAGGTTGTGGTCGTCCCGGACACGCGCGCGCCCGTGGTCACACATATGGTCTGGTATCGCGTAGGCGCAGCCGATGAACCAAAGGGCGTCTCCGGTATCGCCCACTTCCTCGAACACTTGATGTTCAAGTCGACCGAGAAAATCGCACTTGGCGAGTTTTCAAAGATCGTTGCCCGTCTCGGTGGCCAGGACAACGCCTTCACCGGGCATGATGCGACGGCCTACTTTCAGCGGGTAACCAAAGATCATCTCAAGCGCGTCATGGAGATGGAAGCGGACCGCATGGTCAACCTCCGCCTGACCGAAAAGGAAGTGCTGACGGAGCGCGATGTCATCCTCGAAGAACGTCGCTCGCGCATCGAAAATAGCCCGCAGGCGATTCTGGACGAGCAGATGTCGGCGGCGCTGTACCAGAACCATCCGTACGGCATCCCCGTGATTGGCTGGATGCACGAGATGGCCAAGTTGTCGCCGCAGGATGCGCTAGCGTTTTACAAACTCCATTACGCACCGAACAATGCGACACTGGTCGTCTCGGGCGACGTCACGGCGGCTGAGGTCAAAGCGCTTGCCGAAGCGTCGTATGGCAAAGTTCCGGCCAACGCGGCGATCAAGGATCGCGTCCGCGCGACCGAGCCCGAACACCGCGCGGCACGCCGCCTCGAATTGAAAGACGCACGCGCTGGCCGCCTGTCACTAACGCGCTATTACCTCGCTCCAAGTTACTCAACGTCAGGCCCGGGCGATGCTGAAGCGCTTGACCTGCTCATGAAGATCGTTGGCGGTGGCTCGACGGGCCGCCTTTACCAGGAGCTTGTGGTCAAACAGAAAGTCGCCACCTCGGCGTCGGGCTACTACTCGGGCGGCGGATTGGATAGCGGCAAGATTGCCGTCGCAGCGGTTGTCGCCGACGGCTCGGACGCCGCCAAAGTCGAAGCAGCGATTGACGCCGTCATCGCCGACATCAAGGTGAACGGCGTCACGGAAGAGGAGGTCACGCGCGGCAAGAAGGCCTACCTCGCGGAGTATGTTTATGAAAGCGACAACCAGTCGACGCTCGCCCGCCGCTACGGCTGGGGCAAGACGCTCGGCCGGACGATTGACCAGATCGACAGTTGGCCGTCGGAGTTCGCGAAAATCACGGCGGAGCAGGTCAAGCAAGCCGC
>JANNXS010000444.1:0-3122 GCA_031409695.1 Hyphomicrobiaceae bacterium | reverse complement strand
GATTTCAGCGTGGTGTTCGGCCGCGGCATCGTCCCAGGTGTGGACAGTCACACGCGCGAGAAAGGCGCGGACTGCGGTCATGATCGCGGGAGTATCGGATCTCAGCCGCGCACCGAACAGCAATTCGGATTGCGTGACCGTTGAAATGGAAATGGACGAGGCCCCAGCGCGGCGCATGGCGTTGACCGTCGGGCGATCCGCCCGCATGAGCCGCGATGCCGTGTCGGTGTCGAGGAGATAGTCGGTCATCGCTCAGGCCCGGCGCTTCTTCTGCACGTCGGCAAACGGATCGCGGAAGTCGTCTTGCGGCTGGTCGCGGTCCGCCAGGAAATCGGCCGGCAAATCGAGCGTTCCAACCCAAGCGAAGTAATCGTCCCAGGATGCGCGCGGCTTGGACAGAATGACGTCGCCCGTCAACACGTCACGCCGAACGTCGATTTCGTCGACGTCGAAGCGGAACTCGGCCGGCAGGCGCACAGCCTGGCTGCCGCCGTTGTTGAACAGTTTGGCCTTGGTCATGGGGCAATCTCCATGTCTATATGTGAAGTATATACATGAATCAGCGACGGTTAGCCAGCGGCTTTGCGCGGCGTCAGCGGGATGACGGCAGCCGGCTTGTTTAAGCCAAGCGCCGTGGCAATCGGTGCGACGACACGATCGGCGGCTTGGCGCGCTGGGTCGTTCTGCATGTGCGCATAGATGCTGGTCGACCGGCTGTCCGCGTGGCCGAGCAAAGCGCCGGTCATGGCCAGCGTTTCGCCCGACGAAACAGCGGCCGAGCCAATGGTGTGGCGAAGGGTGTGCGGTGTGACACCGGCAAGACCGGCCTTTTTTAACGACGCGCGGCCATAGCCGCTTGGTGCCTTGATATTAGGTTGTGCCGTCTTCGGATGGGAAGACATAGACGGCATCGTCGACGCGCGGCTGAGCTTGGATCAAGGCAAGCGCCGCCCCGGAAAGCGGACGCACCGATCGGCCAGTCTTTGTGTTTTCGAGCCGCAGGCACGCGCGTTCGAAATCGATCTCCGACCACTTCAATCCGGCAATCTCATCGCGCCGGCAACCCGTCAGAGCCCAGAGCCGCATGATGGCGACAGCCTTTGGCGGCATGCCGTCCGCTTCCATCGCGTCGAGTGCTTTGCCCAGCCGTTTCACTTCGTCGAGCGACAGGAAGCGATTGCGCTTTCCGTCAGCCGGCTTTTTGACCGGCGCGCACGGATTGGCTGCGACCAGCTCTTGGCGCACGGCGAACGTGAACACGGCCGACAAATCCCGCACGCCCTTCGTTGCCGCTCCTGCGCCGCCTTTGACGATGATCCGCGCACGTGGCTTGTCGCCTCTCTCGTCCTTCGCAGTCTTGCCCGCTTTTACGTCGCGCATGAATTGCTCGACGTCAGACACGCGCACCTCCGAGATCTTCTTGCGCCCAAGCAGCGGCACGACATGATGCTGTAGTCGCGACATCATCCAGCGGCGATTGCGCTCTTTCAGGTGGTCCGCCCCCTCCTTTGCGTAGAGGTCGATCAATTGGCCGACGGTCATTTCGCGGCGCTTGGCGTGCCGGTCGCCGGCAGGATCACTCCCGTTTGCGACAGAGCCGAGCACTTTCTTGGCGGCATCGCGTGCCTCGTCCACCGTGATTGCGCCATAGCGGCCGAGCGTGAAGCGCCGGCTCGTTCCGGATCGACCACCCCCAGCGCGATACTGGGCAACGAAGGTTTTGGAGCCGCCCGCCCGAACACGAACGCCGAATCCTGGAATCTGGCTGTCCCAGATAAAGAGGTCGCGATCCGACGGAGCGATGGCGTCCACAATGGACTTGGTGAGCTTCTCGGTTGCCATGATGACACCTGGTTCAATTCGCTCCGGCTGGGAAGCACCTGGGAAGCACCGAAATAGCAAGCCGGGGAATCTCGCGGCAGCATAAATTTACAGGCGCCACGCATTTTCAATAAGTTATGAGGCTCCAAGCAAGCCACGGAAGCCCGCGGGAACAGTAACGACACCCTTCACACGGGTGGGGTCACAGGTTCAATCCCTGTCGCGCCCACCAGAAAAATAAGATAAATTAGTACGTTGATCGACGCGTCCGTCTGGATGTTCTCGTCGACAGATCGCTCGGAAGCACCGCGGAAGCACGCAGAATGAAGCCTGCGGCATGCCGTCTCATCTGTGGAAAACCTGGAGCGCGATGCCGCCGACCAACAATGAGCGACCGTTGGCGGCATCTTCCCCGAGATGTTTCTGCTTACCCGCGCATGACCGACCGGCCGGCTGCCGCAAATTCTTCGCGTGAATTGTGTCCGAGCCCGACGACGACGATCATGCCGGCGCGGGGGCAAGCGGTCATGTTGACGTGGATCAGATCGAAATTCACTGCTGATGGAGTGACGCAGGCGGTGGCCGCAGCGGCAAAGTTGTCTGTGGTGCCAGTTGTCGACAGGAAGCGAACCAACATAGGCAGCGAACTGCCGACCCTTGCCGAGTTTCGCCGTAGCGCCGCCGACCTTTCAAGGGGCGGCGGCCAGGTGTCGGCATCGTGGACTTCCCCGGAAAAAGTGGAGGGCTTTTCTGGTAGATTTTAGCGAATCAGGAGAGCTGGATGAGCAAGAAACTGGTCGACAAACAGCGGTGCCACGACGAGGCTTTCAAGCGAGAAACATTGAGGATTTTGGCGAGCAGCGGTCGCAAAATCGAGGACGTGGCTGAAGACTTGGGTATCGCGCGCTCGACGTTGAGCAAGTGGAAGACGCACTACACACAGGTCGATTTGCTAGCCGGCCCGCACGATGATGTGCACAAGGAACTTGCCCGTCTTCGGCGCGAAAACGAATTGCTCCGTGTCGAGATAGATATGTTAAAAAAAGCGACTGCCTTTTTTGCCCCGAAGGCAAAGCCGTCTTCGACAGCATGAGACAAATTGATGAGTTTTGCGTTGATCGATGCAAAGAAGGTCGACGTCCCAGTTCAAACGGCGTGCTCCGGTTTGGGTGTCAGCGCGAGCGGCTACTACGCTTGGAAAAGGCCGTGAGGCGAGTTCCCGCCAACGCCGCGATCTCGCCGTGCTCGCCCACATCCGCGCAGAGTTTTGACGTCGAACGAGACGTATGGATCACCGCGGA
>JANNXS010000443.1:0-5555 GCA_031409695.1 Hyphomicrobiaceae bacterium | reverse complement strand
CAACGGTGTGATGATCTCAAAAATCGGCGCGAGTAACGCACGTGCAGCGGCCTCTGGCAGGTTCGCCGAGACGATCAACGCAGATTGCCCCGTAAAAGCGCGGTTTTCATAGAGTACCCCGTAGCCCCGCGCATCGTCGCACACGCAGCGCACGGGCAGCAGGTCGCCAAGCGCATGATCGACGCGGCCGGCTTCATGCCAGCGAACCGCGCCAACGAACGCGACATCCCGATCCAAGCCGCGGCGCCGAATCTCATCACGGAGCGCGCCCCATGAAACCGTCTCATCCAGCGGGTAGGGGACCTTGGCGAGCATGCCAGTCGTCGGCCACGGCACGCGCGAGATGACGAGGACGGCGACGAGAATGACGGCGATCGCCGCGATACTGCCGGTCAACCAGCGCTCGGCCTGGATTTTCCCCGCAGCGATATCGCGATCCAAATCACGCCCGACCAGCAACGCGAGGAACAGGTATCCAGGCGCGGCCCAATGAAACAGCGTCTTTGAGCCCGTAAAGGCCAGCGCCGTGAACACGATCACCGGACCGAGGCCGAGGCAGAGCAGCAACCACGCGCGCGCGTCACTTGGTCCCGTTCGCGCCGCCCGCCAGACGCTGATGGCGATCGCGATCCACACCCAGGGCGCAATGAACAGCGCCTGCCCACCCAGCGCCGCCAATCCGTTACCGATGGCGAGCTTTGCCACCCGTGCGCGGCCCGCCTGGAAAGCGAAAGAGGCCCAGTCGTGCTGCATGTTCCAAACGATGACCGGCATGAACATCAGCGCCGCAACAACGGCGGCAACGTAGGGCCATGGCCGATACAGCCAATGTCGATGTGCCCGTGACGTCAGCACGAACACCCCAACGCCCACGAACAAAAAGATCCCATGCAGCTTCGAAAGGCATGCGAGGCCAGCTGCCACCCCGGTCAGCAGCCACCATTTTGGCGCGGCGTCCTCAGGCCAAAACAACGCCCGTGAGACGCACACGACAGCCGCCAGCATCGCCGCAATCAGCGGACCATCCGGCAACACAAACGTGCCCGTCGTCCATCCAATGACCGGCGCCAGATTGAGCGTGATGGCCGCGAAAAGACCCGCGCGCACTGTGAAGAGATCGCGGCCCGCGAGATAGGCAAACCATGTCGTCAGCGAGAAAAGCAGCAAGAACGGCAACCGCACGAGCACGGAACTGTCCGCGCCAATGCTCCGCCCGATCCGCGCCATCCACCAGGCCAGCGGCGGGTGATCAAATGTCGAGAGTTCAAAGGTTTTCGCGGTCGAGACGGTGTAGGCCTCATCCACACCGAGGCCGACGAAAGCTGCCAGCAGCAGGCGACCAACCAGCGTGACGACGAGCAGGGCCAAAAGCCACCACCCCACAGTCCGTCCGCGCCAGACGCTATCTCCTTGCAATGCGTTCACGTGTCAGCTCTGAGCTCCGGATCGTCACATGTCTTAGGCACAGCAAAGCTCCTAGGCCCGCCAGATGAGCCTGCTCGAGAGAGCGTAGTTCCAGACGGCACCGATGATTGAGCCGATCAGGCCGGCGACCCACCAGGACGGCGACTGCGCATAGAGCCAAGCGGCGACGCCGATGTTGCTCAAAGCACCAATGCCGCAAATGACGTAAAACAAGAACAGCGCCTTGATCGCCGCGGCCCCCATCAGGCGCTTGTCGCCGTAGGTAAAGGCGTTGTTGAAGGCGAAATTCGAGGTCATGGCGACGAAGGTCGCGGCCGCTTGGGCCGGCACGAACGCCACATCGAACGAGCGAAACAGCTGCAGGGCTGCCAGGTGCACCGCGATACCAAGCGCGCCCACGGCGACGAAGTTGATAAACCGGATCGGCACGATGCCGCCGGTCGCCTTCGAGACCAACAGGCCGATGAAGTCCATGGCGACGCGCATGCCGAGTTTTGATTCGCCACTTTGCCGAACGCCAAACGCATAGGGCACCTCGAGCACCCGGAACGCAGGTTTGCCCTTGTCACGCGCCGACAACAAATCAAGGAGAATCTTGAAGCCTTCCGAAGCGAGATTTGGCGCAACGTCACGGAGCGCCTTGCGCGAGACGGCGAAGAATCCACTCATCGGGTCAGAGATCGACACGCCCGTGACAAGGCGGGCCGCCTTGGCCGACAGGTGGCTGATCTGACGGCGTCCGGCCGAAAAGCTCTCGTCCGTGCCCGTGCCAATATAGCGGCTGGCGACGACCACGTCAGCCTCGTCGCGCTGGATGTGGCGGGCCATCACAGCGAGCGTATTGGCATCGTGCTGCAAATCGCCGTCCATGACCATCAGGACCGGTGCGCTCGACGACAACAGGCCTTCGATACAGGCGCCCGACAATCCGCGACGGCCGTAACGCTCAATACAGCGCACGCGCCTGTCGCACCTGGCGATTTCTCGCGCGCGCTCAGCCGTGCCGTCGGGCGACGCGTCGTCGACAAAAATGAGTTCCCAGCGCACGCCGGCGAGTGCCTTGTCTACGGCCGCAACCACCGCCGCGACGTTGCCCGCCTCGTTGAAGGTCGGCACGATCACGGCCACCTCAGGCGTGTCAGTTGGGCCTGCTGCCATATGTGCGCCAGCAATCGTTGCAGCATCAGATGACATGTCGGCGGATGCCTCAGGGTGCGATGTGACAGACGGGGGTTGTGGAGAACGAATTGCTACTGTCGATATTTGGCTTCATATCAGCACTGCAAGTTGGCACGCAACGCAACTTCTGAGGTTGTTCAGGGCCTGGGTTGTTCAGAACCAAGACATCATTCTGGCCCAACTGTTAGTCATCAAGGCCGCAGAGCAGAGAGGATGCGCAACTGATGGGGAGCGTTCGGTTTGCAACAGTGGCCGCCGGCATCGTAGGTCTGTCCGCGACAGCCGTCGCGCAATCAGCCGATGGCGCGCGACGCAAAGCCCTGGGCCAACACCTCGCGCGCGAGTGTGTCTCGTGCCACCGGCTTGATGGGACCGCCAACGGCATTCCTAGCATTGTCGGCTGGAAGGTCGAGGATTTCGTCGACACCATGGGGTATTACCGCACCGGTCAGCGTCCGAACCCAGCCATGGCGTCGGTCGCCCAATCTCTCGATGATGACCAAACCCAAGCGCTCGCGCTGTGGTTTGCCGAACAACCCTTGGCGGCAGCAAAATCGCCAACGGCTGCGGCGAAGAAGAAGTAGTACTCGGGGAACCCGCCGGGTTCATGGCGCAGGTGCACGCTTCGGCGTGATGAGCGTCGTTGGGTCGATCGTCAAGCGGCTGAGATCGCGGCGGGCGAAATGGGGCAGGAACCCGTTCGCCGCCATGCGCGTCGTGACCTCACGCTGCTTTGCGGGATCGCCAACATACTCGATGGCGAACACGCGCTTGCCGAAAGAGCGGGCGCGCCTCAGGTCTGTCTCGGCATAGGCGATAGCATCGCGTGGATTTGCCGCCTCCGTGTGGTCGAGGCCGAAATAAAGATCCTCCTTCGAGATCGCATCGATCGCCGTCTGTATAGGCTTTTCGGCGATCAGTTCTTCGGCGTTCTGCAGGATCATAATAGCGTTTGGGTTGGCGGCCCGCGCCGTTGCGGCAATTCGCGACACGAAGGTTGACATGGTCTTGGCGCCCTGCGGGTGGCGCTGGAGCAGTTCCTGATACACGTCGGCGCGGTCGAGATAGAGGCCATCAAAGCCCTGTGTCATGATGCGCGCGATATAGCCGTCGGGGCCGGTGATAATGCGCTGCCAGTCGGGTTCCCAGAAGTCGACTGGATAGTTGCGCGGCCAGCGTGGGTTCTCCGGTCCGATCCAGGCCGGGCGCGTCGCCGCATCTCGCCAAGTCTCCGGCCAATACCACCGATAGGTCTCTGTTTCGCCAATCGAGATATAGGCGATCACCAAACGGCGGTGCCCGTCCGGCCCAACTTTAAGGCTCTCAATCTCGTGCCGTTCAAATTGGCGGATGAAGCGAAAACCATTCGAGACGGCATGATCGATCACCACCAGTTCGAGGGGGGCTGCCGCGATGATTGGAAAGTCGATCAAGCGCAACTGCACGCCCCAACTTTTAACGGCGGCGAGAGCCGCACGTCGCGCCGCCCGTGCGGCATCCGGGGGCGGACGCTTTGATGCCGTCGGCGCGGCCGCAAGCGGCAGCGTAAGCAGGCCCGCGCCCGCGCCAGAAAGCAGTGCACGCCGCGTCATGTGACAAGGCGCCTTCACGATGCCGTCTCGCGCATCAGCCGCGCCGCCGTCGCGAGCCGCTGGATGACCGCCTGGAATTGCGCAGCCGTCGCCTTGTCGGCGAGCTGTCCGTCGGCATCGAACGCCGTCATGGCGCGTGGCACTGCGATCTGTTCGGGCAGGACCAGCGCGCCGAGACCAAGCTCCAGCACCTGCCGGATCTGAATCAACCCGCGGAGGCCGCCAAAACCACCGGGAGAGGCACTACCAATGGCAAACACGCGTGTTTTAAAGACCTGGCCAGACACGCCCGCGTCGTCCTTGATGCGGCTGATCCAATCGAGCGTGTTCTTGAGCAGTGGCGAGAACGAGGCGTTGTACTCCGGGCTGGCAATGAAAATGCCCTGGTGGGCCTGCATGAGCGCCAGGAGCTTGCGCGCATTGTCCGGTACGCCGTCACGGGCTTCGAGATCGCCGTCGTAGAGCGGCATCGGATAATCGCCGAGATCGGCGAAGGTTGCAGCTGTCCCTGTGGCTTCAGCGACGTGCGCACCATGCTGGGCCAGGCGCTTGTTCATGGACCCGTCGCGCGCAGAACCGGCGACGAACAGCAGTCTCAACGTGTGCGGCATGATCGTCTCCGAGAGGGCGTGGCGCGTATAGCAGACAATCGACCGGTTGTGTTGTGCAGCCTACATCTGGTTGACGCGAACTTGCAGAAGCGCGATCAACCATGAGCCATTATCCCAGGCAAAATCGAAGGACGCCCTATGCGCAAGCTCGACGGCAAGGTTGCCATAGTCTCAGGTTCGGGCCGCGGCATCGGCCGGGAAATTGCCATGAAACTTGCGCGCGAGGGCGCAAAAGTGGTGGTCAACGACCTCGATAGTGGTCCGGCCGAGGAGACCGTCGCAGAGATTATTGCCGATGGCGGCAAAGCCCTCGCGTGCCCGGGCAACGTCACGCACAAAGACTTCGCGGATAAGTTCGTTGCGTCAGCCGTCGATGGCTTTGGCGGGCTCGACATCATCGTCAACAACGCCGGCTACACCTGGGACAGCGTCATCCAAAAGATGACCGATGAGCAGTGGGACGCGATCATGGACGTGCATCTTGGCGCGCCCTTCCGCATTCTGCGGTCCGCCGCTGAATTCATCCGTGTGAGGTCGAAAATTGAGGCGACTGAAGGCCGCTCGTACCATCGCAAAGTCGTCAACATCTCGTCCATCGCCGGCTTCATGGGCAATCCCGGGCAGGCCAACTATTCGGCCGCCAAAGCTGGCGTCCACGGTCTGACGCGCACCATGGCGCGCGAATGGGGACGCTATCTCGTCAATGTAAACACTGTCGCGTTCGGGCTCATCTCCACGCGCCTGACCG
>JANNXS010000442.1:0-3616 GCA_031409695.1 Hyphomicrobiaceae bacterium | reverse complement strand
GGCCAACATGCGGCTTCAACCAATTGGGGCCGCCACCACACGGCCTCAGCGCAAATCACCGATATTGGCGGGCATGTCAACGGCATCTTCAGCCGACCACTCATAATTTTGGCGGTCGGCGGTATAGGCACCAAACGAGCTCCGCGCACCGGTCTCTTGTCTATAGCGGCACCACGTACCCGTCCCGGCGCGGGTCGCAGCCACCCGTCAGCATGCCGTTGGCGGGATCGCGGGCGACGCCTTGCATGCCGCCGACCTTCATCGTCCATGGTGCAGTGTCGATGATTTCGTGGCCACGCTGGCGCAATGCGTCGAGCACGACACGGGCAAGCCGCGTCTCGGGCTCAATGGCGCGGCCGTCCCACAAACGCACCCGCGGCTGCTCTATGGCGACCTGCAGGTTATGGCCGAAATCAACGTGCTGGACGAGGGCCTGCACCTGCGTTTGCATAATGCCGTAGCTGCCGGGGGTGCCCAAGGCCAGGACCGCGTCAGGGCCACGCATGGAGATCGACGGCGACATGCACATGGGCAGGACTGCGCCGGGGCGGGCGCAATTGGGCGATGTCTTCTGCACGTCCGCCCAGTAGAGAAAATTGTTCAGGCAAACGCCGGTCTCTGGCACGATGACACCGGCGCCGTAGGGCGCACCAATGCTGTTGGTGAGGCAGACAAGATTGCCATCGGCATCGCCGACACTCATGGATGTCGTGTGGTGCTCGCCCTCGGGCGCGCCGGTCCATTGCTCCGTCGGCCCGGTGATGGGACGGCCGTCGCGGACACGGGCGCGCAGTTCGGCGACGCGGGCATCGCCGAGTAACTCCGAAACCTTTCGACCATCGGCAAAATTGTTGGCGATCCGGTCCCCGGCAGCAAGGCGAATGGCCCGCAACACGGTATCGACGTGCTCGACGCCATTGTTGTCCATGGCCGACAGGTTGAAGCCGTCGAGGATGCGCAGGGCTTGGAGCATCTGAAAGCCCTCGCACGGTGGCGCGGGCACATGCACGAGCAAGTCTCGATATTTGGCGGTCGCTGGCGCGTGCCAGCCGTTCGCAATCCGATCCGGCATGGCCTCCATATCGGCCATGGTGACGCTGCCGCCGCCTGACTGCACGCAGGCGACCAGAGCCTGGCCGAGCGCGCCCGCATAGAGGTGTTTCGCCCCGTGCTTTGCCAGCGCCTCATAGGTCCTCGACAGCTCCATTTGGCGCAACACCCACCCGAGATGCAGCTGACCCGAACCATCGGTGTAGGTTTTCGCCCAGGGGCCGTAGAGGGCTGGATGCGCGGCGAGGTCTGGTTCGACGGCATTGGACTGAAGCACGTTGAACTCAGTCACTGCATAGCCATCGCGGGCGAGCCGGATCGCGGGCTCTAAACAATCACCAAGTGGCAAGCGGCCATAGCGGACGTTTATTTCGGCCCAGCCCCCGAAGTTTCCTGGCGTGCCGACCGATTGGGCGCCGCGATACAAGTCATCACGTGTGCCGAACCGTTCGACGGGAAACAGCGCCGGGATCGGCGAGACGAAGTTCAGCGCGCGCATCGTCTTTTCGTGGGCGATCCAGCAGGTCGCGAGGCCCATGCCAGCGAGGCTCGACATGAAGGGCTCGACGACATTCAGAGCCGCAGCCGTTGCCACCACCGCGTCAAAGGCGTTGCCGCCCTTGGCGAGTATTTGCGCGCCGGCCGACGCCGCCAGAGGATGAGCCGCCGCAACAATACCGTGCCGCGACGAAACAGTGGGGCGTTTGCCGGACATGGGTAGCCTCGTTCAGTTGGAGGCCGCAGTGTAGGCATCAAACGCGCGGAGTTGCCAGAGGGAGCCCCGTTTTTGGAGGAAGCCACGTCTCTAGAGAGCCAATGCGCTCAAGAAGTTCGTGCTTTGAAACATTTTTTACGACGAACCGGTGTCCACTTCGTCGGAAAATGCTCAAGTCTTGGTCGCCGCAACCGTCCGTAACGGCCGGTTGATGATACGCTGCACGCCGCCGGTCTTAACCGTGTCGTGTCTAACAGCTTCGGTTTTTGCGGCACAAATGCGACTTTGAGGTTGAAACGCGTCTGACGTGTCGCCTGAGGCACCAGTTCGACGTGCGTTTTGCGTCGCTCAAACCCGCCTCAGGTGTTATGGCAAAGATCCTATCGCTGCTCCGTTATGCGCCCACGAAGAGATCGCCGCTGATGCAAGATTTCGCTGTTCCCGGTCCCATTATGAAGGGCAAACGCGGCCTCATCATGGGCGTCGCCAACAACCGCTCCATCGCCTGGGGCATCGCGCGTATTCTGGCGGGCCAAGGGGCGGAACTGGCATACACCTACCAGGGGGAAGCGTTCGAGCGCCGGGTCCGGCCGCTGGCGGAGCAGACTGGCGCAAAGATGATTCTGCCGTGCAACGTCACCGATCTCGCAAGTGTCGATGCCGTGTTCGCCGAGATTCAGAAGCAGTGGGGCGGCCTTGACTTCGTGGTGCACGCGCTCGCCTATTCCGATCCGAAGGAACTCGCGGGCCGCTACGTCGACACGACGCGCGAGAACTTCACCAACACGATGCTGATCTCGTGCTTCTCCTTCACGGAAGTCGCGCAGCGTGCGGCCGCCATGATGCACAACGGCGGCTCCATGATCACGCTGTCGTTCGGTGGTGCGACCAAATGGGTGCCAAGTTACAACGTCATGGGCGTCGCCAAAGCTGCGCTTGAAGCCTCCGTGCGCTATCTCGCAGCCGATCTCGGCCCCAAGGGCATTCGCGTCAACGCACTCTCGGCTGGCCCAATGCGCACGCTCTCGGGCGCGGGCGTCTCGGATGCGCGCGTGATCTTTAACTATCAGGAAGCCCACGCGCCGCTGCGCCGCACGCCGCACCTCGACGAAGTCGGCGGATCTGCGCTGTATCTCCTTTCGGGTCTCTCGGGTGCCGTCACGGGTGAGGTCCACTTCGTGGACTGCGGCTATAATACCGTCGCCATGCCGGGGCTGGACGCGCTGAAGTCAGGCGAACGCGTGCCGGTGTCGAAAAAGCCCGACGCGGCGGAGTGATCGTGGCGTTGACGGGGTTGGCCGGTCCAGACCCGCTGGCGCGGCACCCGGTGTGATATTCCAGTTGAACTTCGTGTAAGGGTTTCTGGCCAAAGGTCAGACGCCGCCGCAGCGCATGCTGTTTCGGGCACGCTATTTCGGGACGGATACCCATGCCGACGCATACCAGTGTCCGCCTCGCGGACTATGCGCCACCACCGTATTTGATCGACACCGTTCGGCTGGACGTGGACCTGCATCCGACCGAGACGAAGATCGTCTCAACTCTCAAGCTGCGGCCAAACCCGAAAGCGACCAAAGCTGTCCGGCCGCTGGTTCTCGATGGTGAAGCCATCACGCTGGTCTCGGCCACCCTCGACGGCAAGACGCTCACCACCCGCGACTACATCGTGACGCCCACGGCATTGACGTTCGTGCGGCCGCCCAGCACACCCTTCACGCTTGAACTTGTGACCACGTGCAACCCGACGGCCAACACGCAACTATCGGGGCTCTACCTTTCGCGTGGCATCTATACGACCCAGTGCGAGGCCGAAGGTTTCCGCCGCATCACATACTTCCTCGACCGCCCCGA
>JANNXS010000441.1:0-13296 GCA_031409695.1 Hyphomicrobiaceae bacterium | reverse complement strand
CGGAAACTTTCGCGGAGTTCGGCGAGGAAGCGCTTCATCGTTCACTCATTTCTCAAGGCATCGACGGGGCTCATCCGCGCCGCGCGCCACGCGGGCAGGAAGCCTGAGACGATTCCGGACGATTGTTCTGCCACCGGCGTTGCGCGGTGGCTGGCCTGAAGCCTGCGGTGTGGTGGCGACCGTCGCAGCTGTCCTGTTGCGCGGCAACGAGGTCTCAGCCGTGGTTGCCGGCATGGGCACGGTCGCCATCGCCCGCGCCATGGGGTTTTGAGCCTCTGGACCATCCCCGCTCGCGCTTAAAAATGTCCCTCGCGCTTGGCCCAATTAAGGGCCTTGTCGAAGCCACGGCCGAGGCGATCGAACAGGTCGTTGATCTCATCCGCCGTGATGATCAGAGGTGGGCAGATGCCAATTGTATCGCCGGCGACGGCGCGGCAGATGAGCCCTTCTTCCTGGGCGAACGCAACGACCTTCGCGCCCATGCCGATCTTGGGGTCGAATGACTGTTTGGTTTTCTTGTCCCGCACCATCTCAAGTCCGCCGAGGAAGCCAACGCCCCGGGCCTCACCAACCAAGGGGTGGTCGAGCAGCTGTTGCAGGCGACCCTGAAACAATGGGGCGTTGCGGCGCACATGGCCGACGATGTCCATGCGCTCATAAATCTCAATAGTCTTGCAGGCGATGGCTGAGCCGACGGGATGGCCCGAGTAGGTAAAACCGTGCCCAAAGATGCCAAGCTTCTGGCTTTGGCTGACCAACGCCTCGTGCACATGCTCAGGCACCGTGAGCGCGCCGAGCGGGAAATAGGCCGATGTGATGGCCTTGGCCATGGACACGGTCGTCGGCTCGGCCTTGTAGGTCTGGCTCCCAAACCAGTTGCCCGTGCGCCCGAACCCGCAAATGACCTCGTCAGCAATAAAGCCGATATCGTACTTGCGCAGCAAACCTGAGACTTTCTCGAAGTACGTCGCGGGCGGCACAATAACACCGCCGGCCCCCATGACCGGCTCAGCGATGAAGGCCGCGATCGTCTCCGGGTCTTCCTGGATGATGCGCGCCTCGAGCAAATTCACGAGGCGCGTCGCGTAGTCGGCTTCGCTCTCGCCCTCGTGGGCGTTCTTATAATGGTGCGGCGTCTCGACGTGGATGACGCCCTGCATCGGCAGATCGAAATCACTGTGGAACGCCGGCAACCCCGTAAGCGAGGCCGAGGCAATTGTGGTGCCGTGATAGCCTTTCACTCTGGCGATGATTTTCTTCTTGTTCGGCTTGCCGCGCGCATTGTTGTAGTACCAGGCGAGCTTGATCTGGCTGTCATTGGTCTCGCTGCCCGAGGCCGTAAAGAACACCTTCGATGTCGGGCAGGGCGCGATTTCCTTGATCTTCTCAGCCAGCTGGATGGCGGGTTCGTGAGAGCGACCGCCGAACAGGTGCGTGAACGAGAGCTTGCTCATCTGCTCCCGCGCCGTCTCGACCAGTTCCTGGTTGCCGTAACCAAGCGCCGTGCACCACAAACCCGCGAGGCCCTCAATGTACTTCTTGCCGTCACTGTCGACAACGTAGATGCCCTCGCCGCGCTCAAGCACCAACGGCCCGATTGTTCTGTGGGTGAACAGGTTCGTGGTCGGATGCAACAGCGCCTCGACATCACGGGCTTTGAAATTGGACAGCGGGCGCATCAGGGGCCTCATGGACGGTTGGGTGATCCAGCTAAGCGCGATTTGGCACAAATGGCAAAGCCATGACTTGCGCATACCTTCCAGCCGCCCTTTGCCCACTGTGCCTCTTGCCCACTGTGCCTCTTGCTCCACTGTGCCCCTTGCATTGTCGTTTATGGCAGGCGAACGTGCAGGCAGCCAAATCAGCCAATCAGCAGACACAGAGAGCGGAGTTGACGCCATGGACTTCACGATGACGGAAAAGCAGAAGCTGTGGCGCGACCGCGTGCGCGAGTTCATGCTCAAAAACGTGTTTCCCAACGAGGCCACCTATGATCAGCAGATGATCGATTTCGGCGCTAACCGCTGGCAGGTGGTCCCCGTCCTCGAAGATCTCAAAAAGAAAGCCCACAAAGAGGGTCTCTGGAACCTGTTCATGCCGCCAAACAAGCATGACACGGACGAGTTCAAGGGCGCTGGCCTCTCAAACCTCGAATACGCCATGTGCTCGGAAGAGATGGGCCGCGTGCATTGGGCCTCTGAAGCGTTCAACTGCTCGGCGCCGGACACTGGCAACATGGAAGTGTTTCACACCTACGGCACAAAGGCGCAGAAGGAAAAATGGTTGCGTCCACTGATGAAGGGTGAAATCCGCTCGGCGTTCCTCATGACCGAGCCCGCTGTCGCGTCATCGGATGCGACCAACATTGAAACCTCGATCGTGCGTGACGGAGATCATTATGTGGTCAATGGCCGCAAGTGGTGGTCGTCGGGCATGGGCGACCCACGCTGCAAGATCGCGATCGTTATGGGCAAGAACGATCCGAAGGCTGAAAAGCACAAGCAGCAGTCGCAAATCCTCGTGCCGACCGATGCCAAAGGCGTCACGGTGCTGCGCATGTTGCCCGTGTTTGGTTTTGATGACGCCCCGCATGGCCATGCTGAAGTTCTGATGGAGAACGTGCGCGTTCCCGCCGAAAACATGTTGCTCGGCGAGGGCCGCGGCTTCGAGATCGCCCAGGGTCGCCTCGGTCCGGGTCGCATTCACCATTGTATGCGCACCATCGGGGCCGCCGAAGTGGCACTCGAGAAAATGATCAAACGCCTGCAGTCGCGCACCGCTTTCGGCCGCAAGGTCATCGATTTCTCGGTCTGGGAGCAGCGGATTGCTGAAGCCCGCATCGACATCGAGATGACGCGCCTGCTGACGCTCAAAGCCGCCGACATGATGGACAAAGTGGGCAACAAGGCCGCCCAGCAGGAAATCGCTATGATCAAGGTGGCTGCACCGCGCATGGCCTTGAAGATCATCGACGAGGCCATCCAGGCTCACGGTGGCGGCGGCGTCACCACAGACTTCGGCCTCGCCAAAAAATACGCCAACATCCGCACCCTGCGCCTCGCCGACGGCCCAGATGAAGTCCACAACCGCGCCATCGCGCGGATGGAAATGAAGAAGTACACGAATGAGAAGGTGGGTTGATTTAAAAAAATGAAACCGACTGGTCCATACGGTACGGGCCAGTCGGCATAAAAGTCTGTGATTTTGTCTTTTCTCGGTTCCAATTAATTGAACATTTTTACAGAACACATCCTGCTGGAGGCAAAATATGTCACTCCGTAAACTCTTTTTCCTGTGCGCGTCACTATCTATTGGCTACCAGTTTATCCCGGCGATTGCTCTTGCTCAAACGCTCACTGTGGTCGTCGATGCACAGTTCCAGCAGCTGGGACAACGTTTCATCTCAGACCTCAAAGACGCCCTGCCAAACCCCGAACGAGAAAGGGTCGTGTTTACGTCACGGGTCGTTTCGTCGACCGAAATGCCAGCGGTACTGCGTGATGGTGGTTGGGATTTGGCGGTTATCTCCACCACTGTTTTAGCAGGCCTTTCGACGCGAAGCGCAGTATCGGCGTTTGAAATCCCCTTCCTGTTCCAGACTACCAAGAGCGCGATTGACCTTCAACAGAGCCCCGTTGGCTTAGCCGGGCTGGGCACGTCGACGCCCGCCGGCGTCAGTGGGCTGCTCTACTTGAATGCTGGCGTCAATCTGATGACCAGCAAGACGCATCCCCGCAAATCATCTGACCTGCTAGGCGCAAAAGTCGGCGTTCAAACCCCATTGCAAGTGCGGACATTCAATTCCCTCGGCAGCAGCGCAGTCATACTTCAACCGTCAGAAGTCCCAAACGCCCTGCGCGCTGGCAGCATCGACGCGGGATTATTGACGTCAGCTAACCAAGGTACCTGGCATTTTTCTGATGTCCGGTTCATGCTTACCGACAGTATCAAGGCGCAGGTGGCGCTGGTTGCCACTCGAGACGCGTCATGGGAACAACTGCCATTCCCCCTTCGCGCAAAAGTCGGCGATGCTGCTGTTGCCGCTTCTGGCCGGAACAATGCAGCACTTATCGAGTCGGAAAACGCACTATTCATTACGGCAAAACAGGCGAATGTGACTCTTGTCGCATTTGAGCCATCCGACGCTTTACAAGCCTCGCGCCAGTGGATCGAGCAACAACCTCTAGCGCTGAGGGACGGATACGTCAGAGCCTATGGTCTCGCTCGTCGGCCGGATGGACTTAGGCCATCAGCGCCGACAACAACTCGTCAGGCCCAAGCTGGCAAGATCTACTTTGCGACCACGCGCGGGGCAACAGACGACCCATCAGTTGCATATCACTTTGGGGACCGGGCCAGTGATACGTTCAGCATCACATGCGGTGAAGTAGACTACTCACCTGCACAAGGCGACGTACGTTTTTCAGGCCCAAAGGATAGTGGCGTTGATCGTTGTGGCTCTCGAATCAATTCGCTGCTTATATCTGGCCGACCCGTGCTCATTTTCGTGCATGGATTCAATAATCGTTTCTCCGACGCAATACAGCGCGCAATGATTTTGAAAGAATCATTAGGAGACGGCATGGAGGTTCTGGTTTGGAGTTGGCCGTCCAAAAGAGATGGTCTGACCGGGAACTATTACTATGATAAAGAGTCGGCCGGCGGAAACTCTCGCCAAGCTTTTCTTGAATTTTTGAAAACATTGCAACTCGGTTCCATTACAAAACCGATTAACATTCTAGCTCATAGCTTGGGTGGATGGCATACTATGAATGTCCTCACAGGCTTGGCAAGAGATGCGGGGCGGCCGAAATTCGGCAACGTTGCCATGGCCGCACCGGATGTTGCTGTTGATGAATTCAAGAGCAGTCTCGATCGCATGCATGCCGTATCGCGTCGACTTAGCCTCTATGCGTGCGGTTCAGACCATGCGCTCGAGATCTCGCGTAACTGGCATGACTTTGCACGCGCCGGCACCGGCGGCGACTCTATTGTCATTGCCAACGACAGGCTCGATTCAATTGATGTTGATGCCAAATTTTTTTCAGCAAATCACAGCTATGTCTTTGAGGCAGGGAAGGTTCTGGATGACCTGAAAGCCCTGGTTTCGAGCGACAAAGACGCCGGAGGCCGTGGTCTGAGCAAAAATGCAACTCCGACGGGGTTTTATTGGACATTTCCATAGTATTTCGTGCCGCCAGCCAGTTTGAGCTTGAGCAAAATCAACCCGTTTTGCAGTCGGCGCCATTTCCCGCTACGACCTGCGGCACGACCGCCACCCAAACTGCTGAGCCGCACCCATGACTGTTGCGCCCACCCGCCTGCCCCTTGAGGGCGTCCGCATGGTTGATTTTACCCACATGATCCTCGGCCCTTCGATGGGCATGATCCTCGCCGATCTCGGTGCCGAGGTGATCAAAGTCGAGCCCGTCAAAGGTGACAACACGCGCCGCCTGATCGGCTCCGGCGCGGGTTTTTATTCGATGTTCAACCGCAACAAGAAGAGCCTCGCAGTTGACACCACGACACCGCAGGGGCGCGAGATCGTCTTGAAGCTGTGCGCCTCCGTCGATGTGTTCAGCGAGAATTTCAAGGCCGGCGCGATGGCCAAGATCGGCCTCGACTATGCGAGCCTCGCAAAGCTGAACCCGCGGCTGATCTATGTCTCGCACAAGGGGTTCCTGCCCGGCCCCTACGCCAACCGCACCGCGCTCGATGAGGTCGTGCAGATGCTGGGCGGCCTCGCTTACATGACCGGCTATCCCGGCCAACCCGTACGTGCGGGCTCAAGCGTCAACGACATCATGGGCGGCATGTTCGGCGCCATCGGCGTGCTTGCGGCGCTCCGTGAGCGCGATGATGCCGTGCATGGCACGGGCAAAGGCCGCGAAGTTAAGACCGCGCTTTTTGAAAACAACATCCTGCTCGTCGCCCAACATATGCTGCAATACTCCATCACCGGGCAGCCGGCGGCGCCCATGCCCGTGCGCATCAACGCCTGGGGCCTCTACGACATCTTCGAGGTCAAGGACGGCGAGCAGATTTTTCTCGGCGCGGTCACAGACACGCAATGGGCCGTGTTCTGCGACGCCTGCGGCTTTGCCGACCTCAAAGCCGATCCGCGGCTTTCAACCAACACCGGCCGCGTCAGCGCGCGGGAGTGGAGCATTCCACTGTTGCGCCAACGTCTGGCCGAAAAAACCGCTGCCGAACTCGCGGCCCTGTTTGAACGCTGCGAGTTGCCGTTCGCACCTATCAACAAGCCCCACGAACTGCTCGACGACCCGCACCTCGTTGCAACCGGCGGCCTGGCCAATGTGACGATCCCACCCGATGCCTCGGGCCTTGGTAAATCCATCGAAACCAAAATGCCGCTGCTTCCCCTTGCGCTCGATGACCAGCGCTTTCAGGTGCGCCTGCCACCGCCGAGCATCGGTGAACACACGGACGAGGTTCTGGCCGGTCTCGGATATGCGCCTGGGGACGTGCTGGCCTTGAAGGCAGCGGGTGTTATCTGCGGCCCGAAATAGCCTTGCCATCGCCGCAATTGCCCTGGCACTATCGTGATCGATGATTTCGGGCCTCGCCAGATCGTGAAAGGTCCGTTCGACAGAATGTGGTAGACCACAAACATGGCTCAGATACCGCGTCCCTACGGTTCCTCAATCACAGCGCCGAGTGTCAGCTCGCCGGCGCTTGAGCGAAAGATCCGTTGGTCCAAGTTGGCACTGCTGTTTGAGCAACTCTGGCCGCGTATTTGGGCGCTTTTCGCACTCGCGGCCGTGTTCATTGTCGTGTCGATGCTGGGCGTCTGGCCATCCTTGCCCGAGGTTGCCCACAAGATTGTTCTTGGCGTGTTCGGGCTTGCAGCTGCAGCTGTTGTTGTGACGATGGTTCGCCTCCAGGTGCCATCCCGCGATGCCGCCTTGAAGCGCATGGAGCAAACCTCCGGCATCGCGCACCGGCCCGCGTCCGCTTATGAAGACACACTCACAATAAATGCGTCGGACACTGCGACGACGGCCTTGTGGCAGGCCCACAAAGATCGTCTGCAGCGGCTGATCGCGTTGTTGCGCCCGGCGAGGCCAGAGCCCCGCACCGACAAGCACGACCCCTTTGCCATGCGCGCTCTCGCGCTATTGGCGGTGCTCGTCCTCGGCGTCACAGTTGGCGACAGCGCGGCTGACCGGCTCTGGTCGGCATTTCGCTTTGGCCCTTTGGCAAAGTCGTTGGACGCGCGTCTCGATGCCTGGGCAACGCCCCCCCCCTACACGGGCAAACCACCGGTCATGCTGGCCGACGGCGCACGCGCCAACAGCTGGCGTGAGGTGGCTGCTCGTGGCCCCGTTGAGGTGCCTGAGCGTACGATTATCGTCGCACGGGGGTCTGGTGGCCTCGGCAAACTCGCACTCGAAATCACCGAGCCGGGCAAGGCACCCGTACGCATCGAGCCGCCCAAGGCCGAGGACGTAAAGGGTGGCGACATCAAAGACGGCGCCGATCCATCCACGGCCAAACAAAGTGCCGCTGCCCCTAAAGACTCGGCGAAAGCATCTGCCAAGATCGCCGATGCCATGCCGGGAGTTGCCAAACCTGCGGCCGGCACCGCCCAAGCGTCGAATGCCAACCCGGCTCATCTGAACACGGCCAATCCCAACGCAACCGACGACGCTGGTGAGATCAAGGCGGAATTGCGCACCTCGGCCTCGGTCAAGCTGCTTTCGGGCACAACCACTGTCGCAACCTGGCAGTTTACGGTGACGCCCGACCTGCCGCCGATCGCAAGCCTGAGCAAAGAGCCCGAGCGTACCCTGCGCGGCGCGCTGCGCATCCCCTACAAAGTCGAAGATGACTACGGCGTCTCCTCCATGGAAGCGCGTTTTACTCGCGCCCCGCAAAAAGAAGACACATCGCGGACGGCTTGGGCTAGGGCTGAGCGCGCCAAGGCCAAAGGGCCGCGCCCGCCGCTGGAACGCCCGCCCGTCCTCCAAGTCCGTCTGACCGCAAGCTATCCCAAGACGGCCACTGGCGTGAGCCTGCACGAATTGGGTGACCACCTGTGGACCGGCCTGCCCGTGCGCATGCATCTGGCGGCCAAGGACTTGGCGGGCCAGACCGGGCGGAGTGAGCCCTACACGATGATCATGCCGGCGCGCACGTTTCGCAAAACGCTCGCCAAGGCGCTGATCGAGCAACGCCTGAAATTGATCGATGATCCGCGCCAGAAGAAAGACGTTATGCGCGCGCTGGAGCTGATCACAGACGAACCCCAGGAGTTCATGAAGGACCTGCGCGTCTATACGGGCCTGCGCAGCGTCTATCACCGCCTCGCCTTGGATCAGCGCAATTCCAGGTCAGTGCGCAACAGTGCCATCAAGCAACTTTGGGCGATCGCCGTGCGAGTCGAGGACGGCTCCTTGTCGGACGCCGAGCGAAACCTGCGCGAGATCCAGGAGAAGCTTTCGCAAGCGCTGCGCGACGGCGCATCTGATGAAGAAATTCAACGCCTGATGCAGGAACTGCGGCAGGCCATGGCCGAGTTCATGCAGGAGCTGCAGCGGCAGGCCGAAAACAACCCGCCGCAAGATGGCGGCGAACAACAGCAGGGCCAGAGCTACTCCCAGCGCGACATCGAACAGATGATGCGCAACATCGAAGACATGATGCGCTCCGGCAACAAGGAGATGGCCGAGCAGATGTTGTCGGAACTGCGCGACCTCATGGAGCGCTTACAGTCCGGCCGGATGGCGCAGGGTCAACCTGGCCAAAATGGCCAGCAAGGCCAGATGAATGAGATGATGAACGAACTCGGCGAGTTGCTGAACAAACAGCAGCAGTTGCTCGACGAGACGTTCCAGCAGCAGCAAGGTCAACAGGGTCAGCAAGGTCAGCAAGGTCAGCAAGGTCAGCAGGGACAACCGGGTCAGCGCGGACAGCAAGGTCAAGGCCAGCAGGGCCAGGGCCAGCGCGGCCAACAGGGTCAGGGCCAGCCAGGACAACGCGGCCAGCAGCCCGGTCAAGGCCAGCAGGGCCAGAACCGCGGCCAGGGGGACAGCCAAGGGCAGGGTGGCGAAAACCGCGGTCAGGACCAGTCACCGGGCGCGATGGCACAACGCCAGCAGAGCCTGCAGGACATGCTCGACAAGCTCCAGCGCGGGATGGGCGGCATGGGCATGCAGCCGCCAGAGCAGTTCGGCCAAGCCGGCGATGCGATGCGGGAAGCCCAGGAGGCGCTGCGTCGTGGTGACATGGCGGGTGCAGCTGATGCTGAGAGCCGCGCGCTTGAGAAGCTGCGCGAGGGGGCCCAGGGAATGGCACGCGAAATGGCGCGCCAAATGCAGCAGCGCGGCCAGCAGCAAGGACGGCAGGGCCCCGGTGGCGACCCGAGCCGGCTCGACCCCCTGGGGCGCGCGCCAAATGAGGGCAACGCTGACGGCTCCGATCCGGGCCTGCTGACGCGGGTTCCAGACCAGATCGACGCCCAGCGCGCACGTGAAATTCTTGAGGAGTTGCGCAAGCGCCTCGGCGATCAGCAACGGACACCGCAGGAGCTGGAATACTTGGAGCGCCTGCTGAAGCGGTTTTGATCCGCGTTGGGGGCGGACATTCGCAGGGCGGGTGTCAGTTCTGACTGTGCACGGTCTTTCCACTTTGAAGCGCCCATAGAAGCATTTCCGTAACATGCCGACCTTTCTGCAACGGTCTCGCGCAATACAGCGCTCCACCCGTCTCTGCGCCGCCAGCGGCCTAGCTGTTGCTGGCATAACGGGTCCAAGCCTCGCACATCACCCGATGGGCGGTGTCACACCGGATAGTCTCGTCGACGGTTTGTTGTCGGGGCTGGCGCATCCCATTTTGGGCTGGGATCATTTAGCCTATTTGGTTGCGTTTGCCGTTTTGACCGCTCGATACAACGAGACCCGGCATAACGTAGCCCGTCACAATCAGACAGCCACGATTTCATTTTGCTCGATCGCGGCCCTGCTGTCGGGGGTGCTGCTGCACGTCGGTGGCGTCAGTCTTCCAGCCGTTGAATCTGCAGTTTCCGCGAGCATCATCCTGATCGGCGTGACGTTGGCCGTCGCAACCCATTCTCTGTCACGGCCGGCCCTCATCTTCTTCGCGTTGGCAGGGGTCGTTCACGGCTTTGCCCTCGGCGAAACAGTGGCCTCAGCCGAGCCCACGCCCCTGCTGGCCTATCTCGTTGGCCTCGCGATCATTCAGTCAATGCTGATGCTGGCAATCGCCCGAAGTCTGCAATACTTGGCGCACAAGACCGGCGTTTTATCGCTCGTTCTGGCGCGGTACGCTGGCGCGATCACCGTCGCGATCGGAATCGTGGCGATCACGCGGACAGCCTTGTAAATCCGATCTGCCTATGCCTTGGCGCAAGTCTCATGACGGGCTGCGATGTGGGCTTGTCGGCGACGTTGGGATGCATTTTTTGGCTCGGCAAAAGCAGGACAAAGGTCGATCCGACACCACCTAAAGCCCTATAAGTTATCCACAGCTTAGCCGAAGGCGGCCACAAATTCGTTTAACTGTCACCTGCAAAATGCACAGATGAGCACGCGTCCTGTTCGGATGCGGCCTTGTGTCGGAGCGTAACAGTGAACATCCCTCGCGTAACAGGTTCGGTCATTCCCCTAAAGCCGCGGCCAGCTCAGGCGCAGCCATCCCCCTCCGTGGAGCCGGATTATCGACCCCGGAGCCTGTCGGTTCTGTTACTGGAACCAAACCCTGAGGCTGCGGGTCATGTGGATCGCACGTTGCGCCGGATGCCCTGGTTTGAAGTGCAGGTCACACTGGCAGGTTCGATCGCCGCCGGGCACTTTGCCCTCAAAGCCGGCGACATCGACGTTGTCCTGCTGGCAGAGGGCGCGGTTGAAGGGGCGCTTGAGTTTGCCCGTCATCTTGCCGCCGCACCGGACGGTCCGCCGGTTATCTTGATGTCGCCCTTGCTCGCGACCGAAGTGGAGTACGAGGCGCTTTCGTTTGGTGTTGCCGCGTGCATCGAAACTTCCGAGCTTACGCCACGGGTCATTGAAACCTATATCCGCAACGCCTTGTGGCGCCGTGCCGCGCTACAGCCGGCGTCAGACACGAGCGCGGCTAAGCCAAGTCAGTCTACAATGGCTGTGCGGACGACCGGAACCGTTAGCAACGTGGTTGTCTTCAACCGGCGCCCAGACTGACTAACCGGGCTGACTAACCCGGCAGATGTATCACTTCGGCCGCTAAATCGCGGCCAATTGGTCGCGCACTGATTGTTTCACCATCTGTCCGTCAAGTGCTTAACGTTGCGTCTCTAATTCAGTTCAACGCGCGCGCGTCCGATGATACCGGCACGCTGCGGCTGAAAAAGTGGACGAAAAACTATGAAAGCCATTGTTGCGTGGCTCGTTGCGTTGGAGGGCGGCCTCGGCGCTGGCCTTACCCTGATGGGACGTGCGCTTTCACGCTTGGGCGCAGCCACGCGAGGGGCATGGCACGTTGGCCGCGCAGCGCTCATGGGCCGACCGTTGCACCTCAAGCGGGTCGGCGTCATCACAGCATTGCTGATTGCCTTGGTAAGCGGCGCCTACGTCTTACGAGATGGCCCGATCAACTGGTACGAAGCCGAGTTCGGCAAGCGTCCGTTGTTGCAAGCCCAGTCCTGGTACTACCGGCTCGACAAAACCATCGTCGACGAAATCGCCAAGGTGCCGGCTGACGTCGTCGTCATGGATCACGCCGGAAACGGCGGCCGCGACGCCCTAACGCCGGCTGAAGTCGACCGCATCCGCAAGGGGCCTGATGGCCGTGGACGCCTGGTCATCTCCTACATCTCAATCGGGGAAGCCGAGGAGTTCCGATACTACTGGAAATCCGAGTGGACGCTTTCAGCTAAGGCTGACGAAAAGGCCAAAATGCCCGTCTGGTGGAAAGCCGCCAATTGCGCCTGGCCCGGTGCCCATGCGGTCCGTTTCTGGAATCCCGAGTGGAAAAAGCTGATCTATGGCGCGGGCCTCGAGAGCTTCATTGGCCGCATCGTGAAAGCGGGTTTCGATGGCGTTTATCTCGACCGCGTCGACATCTACGAGCACTTCAAGGCTGAGCTTCCAAACCCGGAAGAAGAGATGATCCGCTTCGTCACAGAGCTGGCCCAAACGGCCCGGCGCTTGAAGCCAGGTTTTATTGTCATTGCCCAAAACGCTGAGGATTTGCTGCGCTTTAAGCACTATCGCCGCGTCATCGATGGCCTTGGCAAGGAGGACCTGTTGTACGGCGGGTCTGGGACAGGGGCGCGCAACGCGCCAGCGGACATTGCTTGGTCCTACAGCCGGATAAAATTGCTCCAGCGGGATCGCAAGCCAATTTTTGCGGTTGAGTACCTGGTCACACGGGACGCGATTGCAGAAGCGAAACTGGAAATGTTCAAGCTCGGTTTGGTTGCAACCAATGGACACCGCAGCCTCGATGGCCGCGACCCGACCCAGCCTGATCTTGAAACCAAGATGACCGAAGGCACCCCCGAGCACACGCGGACACTCTGCGATAAGACCAATTCATGGTGAGGGCTCGCCTTTTCGGCACTGTCAGTGCAAGAAGCGTCGCAGACATAAACGTACTCTATGGGAGTGGACTTGTATGCGCGTCCTGAAACTGATTGCCGCGGGGGTGCTGGCCCTTGGCCTCGCAACGCCGGCAAGCGCTCAACCGAGAGAAAACCCGTTTTTGAAGGCCAAGTCCTGGGCATTCCAGCTCAAGAACCTTGGGCCGGAGCAACAGGCAAAGATCGCGGCTTCGCCCTATGACCTCGTCGTTATCGACAGCGAGCAGTTCCCGGATGGCGCCGAAATCCCGCTGACCAAGGCGGAAGTCGATCGGATGAAGATCAAGCCGGATGGCAGCAAGCGCCTCGTGATTGCCTATTTCTCGGTTGGTGAAGCCGAGACATACCGCTACTACTGGAAACCCGAGTGGAACAAGAAGAAGCCCGACTGGGTCGGCAAAGAAAATAAAGAGTGGAAAGAGAATTTCCTGGTCAAGTACTGGGAACCCACATGGCAGAACATCGTGTTTGGCAGCCCGACCGCGTTTGCTGACCGCATTATGGCCGCCGGCTTTGACGGCTTTTACATCGACCGCGCCGACGCCTATTATTACTATGGCGACACGAAATTGGCACGCGACCGCATGTCTGATTTCATCGTCAAACTCACAACCTACATGCGCTCCAAGCGGCCGGAAATCGCGATCCTGGTCCAGAACGCCGAGGAACTGCTCGACCGTCCGGACTACGTCGCCGCCATC